>JBNAWB010000179.1:0-7585 GCA_049699975.1 Thermodesulfobacteriota bacterium | reverse complement strand
TAAAAATATTTTACAGTCCTTTCTCTGGGCGCTCTGCGAGCTCTGTGAGATTTGCCCTATTTCCTAATAAAATTTAAAGAATTGGCAAGTATGTAGTACAGAGATTTTTATAATTCAAAAATTTTTGACTTATTTTACTTTCTGATTAAATTCGCCACTGCATCACTTCCTTACGGCAGCACTTCTTTTCGATTTTCGCTCTGCGCTATGCGCTTAGCGCTTTGCCCTAGGCGTTTTGCTTTTTCTCCTTCCGCGCTCCCGCCTTGCGCCTGACGATAAATAATTTCACCTCTTGCTCCCTGCTCCGTGCTCCCTGCTTTTTTCATCTGCGTCCCATAATCTTCCTGCGCACATTTCTAATATTCCCTTCTGAAAATTTTTATGATAATCTGCGTCCGATGGAAAAAGACCGTAGAAAGATTATCATCAGTTGGTGTCTTTACGATTGGGCGAATTCTGCTTTTGCCACTACTATTATGGCCGCCGTTCTCCCTGTTTTTTATAGTTCCGTAGCTGGCGCGAATTTATCAAAGACAACAGCCAGCAGCTATTGGGGCTATACCAATACAATAGCTATGCTCCTGGTAGCATTTTCGGCTCCCCTTTTAGGAGCTATGGCTGACCATGGAGGGATAAAAAAGAAGTTCTTAGCCGCTTTTGCCCTCCTCGGAATTTTTTCTACAGCCTGCCTATTTTTCGTGGAAAGAGGGGAATGGTTTTTAGCCTCCTTTCTTTACATCTTGGGCATGTTAGGCTTTTCAGGAGGAAATAATTTTTATGATTCTCTTCTCCCCCATGTAGCCGGAGAAGAGGAAATTGATCGTATCTCCTCTTTTGGCTATGCCTTAGGCTATTTAGGTGGAGGTTTGCTTCTGGCTTTTAACTTGGCCATGATCATGAGGCCTGCCTTTTTTGGAATTGCCGATGCCGAATGGGCAGCCCGTTATTCTTTTTTAACAGTAGGAGTATGGTGGGGAATTTTTTCTATTCCCATAATGAAAAACGTTCCAGAACCATCAGTGGTTCCCATTCCAGGAGAAAGCTCTCAAATCTTTAAAGCAGGCCTGCAGCGTCTTTCTTCAACTTTCCACAATCTGCGGAAATACAAAGAAGCCTTTAAATTTTTGGTGGCTTTTTGGCTTTACAACGATGGTATCGGTACAATCATCAGTATGGCAGTAATATTTGGAGCAGAGATTAATATTCCTCAAGAACATTTGATCGGCGCGATATTAGCTGTGCAATTTGTGGGCATCCCTTTTTCTATTCTTTTCGGCCGTCTGGCTGGGTTAATCGGAGCGAAGAGGGCCATCTTTTTGGGCCTGGTAGTATATACTATTATCTCCCTTGGCGGCTATTTTATTCAGACGGCCCTACATTTTTGGATTCTGGCCATAATGGTGGGTTTTGTCCAAGGGGGTACTCAGGCTTTGAGCCGTTCTTTATTTGGCGCGATGATTCCCAAAAGCCGCAGTGCCGAATTCTTTTCTTTCTATGATGTGAGTTCAAAATTTGCTGGCATTATCGGCCCCTTCGTCTTTGGGCTTGTGGGACAACTCACCGGCTCGAGCCGGCTGAGCGTGGTGGCCTTAATTATCTTTTTTATCGGGGGAGGTCTGATTTTGGCTACGGTTAATGAAAAAGAAGGGAAAAAAGCAGCTTTTTAGTCTTTATTTTGGGCATTAGATTCATTTTGTTGTGCAAAGAATCTATGCAAAAATTCACAGTCCTTAGGAGCAAGATTGAAGCGGATGCAGGCTTGGTCAATTAAGGAGAGCAAGGAAGCTTCTCTACCCTTTTCTCCCTTCATAGTAGATATCCATTGAATGGCTTTCCTTAGATTAAGGCTTTCTGGCAATAAAGAAGACATTTATTTCTCCTTCAGCTATTCGTAATTTCTTTTTTGTAGGGCAATCCCTTAGGGCTTGCTGTTTTGGCAAGGGACGAGCCCTTGCCCTACATCTAAAATTTTGATCCGAAATAAAATTTATACTAATGGATCGTAACTAAAAACTTGTCCTGAGGTCTCCAGAGGTACTAAATGCATTCCCAAGGTACCTTTAAACATTTCCGCCAGGCGGGCCGGAGTCCAGCCTTCCGAGTGATGGATGGAGCGTACCGGTCGCGGTTGAGAAAAAATAAATATTTCTTTCCCGCGCACACCGAAGATCTGACCGGTTATATACTGCGCTTCATCGCTGGCCAAATAGACTACTAACGGAGCTATATCAGCCGGGCTCATCTTTTTCAATTTCTCTACTCTTCTTTTTTGTTCTTCAGTCTCTGTGGGAATTGTGCCGATTAATCGAGTCCAGGCAAAAGGAGATATACAATTGGCCGTAACATTATACCGCGCCATATCTAAAGCAACGACTTTGGTAAACCCTACAATGCCCATTTTAGCTGCGGCATAGTTGGCCTGCCCCACATTGCCGATAAGGCCAGAAGTGGAGGTGAAATTTATTATTCTTCCGCTCCTTTGTTCCCGCATTAAAGGGACGGCAGCGCGGGTGCAGGCAAAAGTTCCCTTAAGGTGCACATTAATGACCGCATCCCATTCTTCTTCGGTCATATTAAAGACCATCCGGTCGCGTAAAATTCCCGCATTATTAACTAAAATGTCAATTTTGCCAAAATTGTCTA
This sequence comes from Thermodesulfobacteriota bacterium, assembly GCA_049699975.1. GTDB lineage: Bacteria > Desulfobacterota > SM23-61 > SM23-61 > SM23-61 > CAZAGD01. The sequence continues at coordinate 4,942 of JBNAWB010000179.1, read as the reverse complement.
AGGCAGTTTGAATGATTCTTTTGCCGGCCGCCATGGTGCCTACGGCATCATAATTAGCCACAGCTATGCCCCCGGCATTTCTAATTTCATTGACTACATCATCAGCAACTTTAGTTTCCCCGCCAGTTCCATCTTCTCGGCCTCCAAAATCATTGACCACAACTTTGGCCCCTTCTTTGGCCAGCAAGATAGCGATTTCCCGGCCGATTCCTCTTCCTGCGCCCGTGACTACGGCTACTTTCCCATCCAGCATCATTTTTTAAATAACCTCCTTCCGTCTTATTGTTTTTTCCATTGAAGATTGCAGGGAAAATATAACAAAATTCAATTTTTATAGCAAGGCTTGATTTTTTATGATTTCCGCGCCGAGAGAAGAAGGAATCCTAAAAAGTATACGGACAGTGGGGATCTGCGGCGAAGTAATTTCCCGTCAAGGCCAAGGCCAAGCTCCGACATCCGCGGCAGTTTTTTAAAGGGCATAGGCGACACTTTCCTTGGAGATTTTCTTTACGGCGCAGATCTCGCAAAAGAGAAGAATTATTCCATATCTGATGCAGAGACTCATCCCGCAAATGGCCAATAGGAATTGGGAAACGGCGGCAGGGATACACCTGGCCATCGGGCATTATACAAAAACCATCTTCGCCCAGAACGCAAGGAGCTCCCAAGAGCATAGGCTCTTCATTTTGAAACTTTATTTGAAAGGCCTGGTATGGTCCTGGGATGTCTTTCTCGGCCATAGCCATGAGGGAGCTCAACATTTGCAAAAATTCTCGCCATTGTTCCTTATTTAATACTTCCCTGAATAGCTCTTTTCCGCGCCCCCAAGGGATAAATCTCTCTAAGATTAAGCCCCGCACTTTTAACTCCCGAGCCAATTCAACTAAAGAAGGGATGGTCTGGAAATTTCTTTGCATAATGGTGAACATAATATAAATAGGCAAACTCGCCGCCTTCTCGAAATTAATTAAATTCTTTACTACTTTCTGCCAGACGCCCGAGCCGCGCAGAGAGTCATTGGTTTTTGGATCCGGTCCATCTAAAGAGACCTTGAGTTGGTTGATTTTAGGGTAAAGGGAGATTCGGGCGGCCATTTCTTCATTTAAGAGAAGTCCATTAGTAATGATGCCTAATTCGATAACTTCCGGTTGTTGACTAAGGTATTCTATAAGCGGCCACAATTCTGGTTTAAGGAAAGGTTCCCCCCCGGTGAGATTTATACAGGCTACTTGATTTTTCTCGCGCAAGCTGCCCAAAAAGTTATCGGCAATTCGCTTAAGACCAGGCCAGTCCAGATCTTCTTGGGGAGAAAAAATTTCTTGGTAACAATGGCGGCAGCGCAAGTGGCAATGATTAGTTATGTGCCATTGAATATAGAATGTCCGGGGATAGGTATTAAACAACAATTCTCATCCCATCGGTAGCCAAGAGAATTTCACCAGAAAACTCGCGCTGGCATTCAGCTATAATATTTTGGCCTTGAAATACAGGATAGAAATGCGTAAGCAGCAGTCTTTGGCAAGCTGCCTCCCGAGCTATTTGCCCGGCTAAGGTAGGGGTCAAATGGCCGCTTTTTTTTCTCTCTTCAGGGAAGGAACACTCCAAAATAAGCAGATTGGCCTCGCGACCTAATTTAATAATATTGGGGCAATAATCTGTATCCCCGGAATAAACTAAGGAACGGCCTCCTTGGTCAATGCGAAACCCGATAGCTATGGCCGAGTGCTTCATGGGTAAAGAAGTGAGCGTAAAATCGCTAAAGAAAAGCGAATCTTCTTCGGCTTCATGAAGAAAGAGATCATAAGTATGCGGTTCAATCCATGAACCAAAGATGCCCCTTAACTGATCATAGAATTTTTTTAGACCAGGAGGGCCGATTAAATGTAAAGGTTGGGTATGGGTGTAGTCTACAGTGTAATTCAGGGCAAAGAGAAAGGGGACTAAGTCAGAAACATGATCAGGATGAAAGTGGGTCACACAAAAGTAATCTATCTGCCGGAAATCAAGATTTAATCTGGCCATTTGGCGCAGTGACCCGCCGCCACCATCAAAAAAAATAAGATGGGAGTTAAAGACCAAAGCAAGACCTGAAGGGCCTCTTTCAGCCGTAGGCACGCATGTACCGGATCCTAAAATGTAAAGTTCCATTTTCTATTTCTATCCGGGCCAGAAAATCAAGAGGATGAAGATTTTGCTCCTTCATCTTTAGACTTTATTTTTTGCAGCAGATATGCTTCGATAAACATATCAAGCTCACCATCTAAAACGGCCTCGACGTTCCCTGTTTCCAAGTTAGTCCGGTGATCTTTGACTAAACGGTAAGGTTGCAGAATATACGAACGGATTTGGCTGCCCCAAGCTATTTCTTTCTTGGAACTGTGCAGCTTTTCCATTTTTTCTTCTTGCTCTCTTCTTTTCAGTTCATAAAGCCGGGCCCGCAGAACTTTCATGGCCATAGCTCGATTTTTATGCTGGGAACGTTCATTCTGACATTGCACGACAATCCCCGTGGGTATATGGGTAATGCGCACGGCTGAGTCAGTTTTGTTTACATGCTGGCCGCCCGCCCCACTGGCTCGAAAAGTATCAATCCGTAAGTCTTCTTCATTAATTTCGACGACAATATCTTCTTGAATTTCGGGATAGACAAAGACAGAAGCAAAGGAAGTGTGCCGTCGTCGGCCTGCATCAAAAGGAGAGATGCGCACTAACCGATGGATTCCGGACTCCGCCTGTAAGTAACCATAAGCATAATCACCATTCACCGTGAAAGTAACGCTTTTTATCCCAGCTTCTTCTCCCGGTAAGTAATCAATAATTTCTGTTTGGAAACCCCGGCGCTCGGCCCAACGCAGATACATGCGCAGCAGCATCTCCGCCCAATCCTGAGCTTCGGTTCCCCCTGCTCCGGAATGGATGGAGACGATGGCATTATGGGCGTCATTTTCCCCGCTAAGCATAAGCTTGAATTCAGCTTCCCTTATCTTTTTTTCCAGAGCCGAAAGGAGATTATATACTTCTTGCAGGGCTTCTTCGTCTTTTTCTTCTTGCGCCAGTGCAAAATAATCTTTAGCTTCTTGGAGTTCGGTAGTTAATTTCTCCCAAAAATCCAAGGTAGATTTAAGGGCATTCCGCTCCTTGAGCACTTTCTGCGCATTTTCATTATCGTTCCAAAAATCCGCTTTAAGAGTTTCTTGTTCAATTTGTTGCAGGCGGGCTGCTTGGGTTTCAAGGTCAAAGATGACCTCGGAGAGTTTGCAGTTTATTATTCAGGAGGGTTATTTTTTCGGCTATTTCGTTTTCCAAGTTATCCTCTTCTCCAATAAATAGAGATCAAATATAATCCGGAAATGACTAGGCATAAATAAGCAAAAATGTCACCATACCGAGTATAAAAAGTAAGTCCTGTATTTATTTTTATGTTACCAGAAAGAACTTCGCGTGTAAAGAGATTAGAAGATTGGACTATTTTCCCCTCCGCATTAATAATGGCTGAAATACCTGTATTGGCGGCGCGGGCAATGGGCAACCGATTTTCTACTGCTCTTAAAGTAGCCATCGAGAGGTGTTGGTAAGGGGCGGAAGTTCGCCCAAACCAAGCGTCGTTGGTGATATTAACTAAGAATTGAGCTCCCTGGGCGGCGAACTGCCGAGTTAAATTAGGAAAAATAATTTCATAGCAGATTAACACTCCAAATTTTCCCCACGGCAAGGCCAGATTAGTCACTCCTAAGCCCGGAGTAAAATCACCAATGGCGCCGATAATATCGCGCGTAAACCCCAACAGACCAGCCAAAGGCGCATACTCGCCGAAAGGAACTAAGTGAATTTTATCATAGCGTCCCAATATTTCTTTTTGGGGCGAGATCAAGAAGGCACTGTTAAAATAATTAACTTTATGGTCCTGACGGGTAAAGGCTGGGGACCCAAAAAGAAGAGGTGTTTCCATCTGCGCGGCCAAATCTAAAATCCGACTTTGAAAGGGAAAATTATTCTGGAAGAAAAAAGGGGTAGCGGTTTCGGGCCAGATAACTAAATCAGGTTTTTCTTTTTTAGTTTGCCAAGTCAAGGCCGTGTAAATTCTTAGGGTTTCTTCCTGAAAATGCCGCTCCCATTTTAAATCCTGGCGAATGTTGCCTTGGATAAGAGAAATTTTATAATCTTTCTGTTTTGCCGATATTTGCTCCAAGCTGGCTATTTTAATCTGCCCATAGACCCAGCAACATAAAATAATAATGGCTACGGTCAAGATTTCTTTGCCGGCAGATTTCTTTTCTCCTTGGCCCAGATAAACTAAAGCACGAAAAAATAAGATATTCACTAATACGATGAGAAAAGAAACGCCGTATACACCCGTTAGGTCAGCCACCTGGATTAGAGGGAGGACCCGATATTGCGAGTATCCAAGAAGTTCCCAAGGGAATCCCGAAAAGAGAATTCCGCGGATATACTCCAGACTGACCCAAAATGCCGGAGCAAATAAAATTAGCCCGGCAGAATTTTTTAAGTCCAGCCAGCGCCAAACAAAGGCGAAACAGGAAAAGTAGAGAGCCAAATAGGCAGTAAGTAAGATGAAGAAGAAGACGCTAACAATTCCTGGCAAGTGGCCATAAATAGTAAGGACATTATAAATCCAATAAAGGAGGCCGCTGAAAAAAGCGCAGCCGGCTATGAATCCTAAACCTGCTGCTTGGGCAAGCGTCTTATGTTGGAGGGCATAAAACAAGGGGAGAAAAGCAATCCAAGCCAAAATATTTACGTCAAATTTAGGGAAAGCGAAGACCAAACAAAAGCCGGATAAAAGGGAAAGGAGGATGTCTTTTTTCATGATGGAGGCCAATATAGCAGGCATACGTTCCCAAGTCAAACCAATCTGAAACTGACCGTGTAATCCGTCACTGAAAAGTGGGAGAAGTATGGCCTGAGGCAGGCCAGAGGCAGG
>JBNAWB010000178.1:2502-7667 GCA_049699975.1 Thermodesulfobacteriota bacterium | reverse complement strand
TAAAAGATTGGCTAATTCTCGATACTTTTTCTCGCTTGCTTTTAAGTACTCTTCTGCTTGCTTTCGTTCAACATCTCGTTGCTCAAGGATTCTGGCCATTTCATTAAAGGAATGGGCCAACTGCCCAAATTCCCCTCGGCAAAGGTCTCCTTTTACTCGCACACTATAATCACCAGCCCCAAATTTCTTAACCGCTTGCATTAAATCTTTCAAGCACCTTAAGACTAAAAAATGCCCGCCCAGCAAAGCCACGACAATAACTGTTGAACTAAGTATGGCTAAAAGAAAGAAGGAACGTTTTGTACTCTCGGCGATTTTAGCAAAAGCAGTATTTTTAGAGATGCTGACTAAGATAAATGATTTTCCCTCAGTTCTTTCCATAGGAACAAAAGAAAAAAGACGAGGAACATTGTCCATGCCCATATCCTCTGCTGTTCCTTCTTTTTTATTTATTAATGTCTTAAACAAAGGCGAACCTTTTATATTTCTTCCTACCCATTTTTCTAGTTTAGGGTAGCTGGTTAATATCGTACCTTCGCTATCGATTATCGATATTGAGGAATTTAGGGGCAAGTTGGCAAAGGCCAAAAGATGATCAAACCAAGCTAAGCTCAAAGCAATATAAACTATACCCCTTATATTTCCTTTTTCATCTATAATGGGATAACCAAAGTTCAAAGAAGGTTTACCGGTGATTCGACCTATTTGATATTCACCAACTGCAAATTGCCGGGTAACTATGGCCTTTTGAAAATAAGATCGATCAGGTATAGTAACTTGCTCTTTAAATGGAAGAGCACTGGCAAATACTCGGCCATCAGGATATGCTGCCCCTATGTTAAGATACCAGGGATATTGCTTAAGAAGATCAGCAAAAACTTTAGAACATCCAATAGAATCGCCTTGGCGAATCTGAGGAAGTTGAGCAAGAGTATGTAATAGATGACGAGTGTTTTCTATTAATTGAGCATGATGGTGAGAAATTATTTTGGCTAAACGCAATTGATCTTGTTTGATTTGTTCAGTCAGCAATTGCCTTTCATGCCAGTCCCGATAGAAAATTAGGCCTGTAGCTGGAGAGACGATCAAAAGAACCAGCACAATCAGCCGGAAGCGCAGGCTAAATAAAAAACGGAGGGACATTTTGACTACCTCCCTGATTAAAATTGTTTAAGGGAGTTAGAGGGTAGTTTAGCAGATAATTACCCCTATTCTGAGACCCAAGATAATTCCTTTCCGCTCATTTTTAAAAATCCCTAACAAATTATCGACCTTTTGTAAATAAAACTTGAAGCCCCGCAAGATTTGACCGCTATCTGGTCTATCCGTAATAAATTTTTCCGTTATTTATGCCGATAAAATTTTAAAGTAACTGATTTTTTAAAGGCTCAGCTTTCAAGGAGCAAAGGTCTTATGAATAATAAACCCAGAATTCTCTGCGTAGACGATGACCAGTCTATTTTAAAGACTCTGGAAATGCTTTTGGTCCCCAATGGCTATGAGGTAATTAAGGCTGGAAGCGGAGAAGAAGCTTTAAAGAAACTTTTAGAAGAAAGAGTTGACTTGATAATTATGGATGTGAAGATGCCTGGGATGGATGGGTTTGAAACCTGCCGGCTAATCAAAGAAGATGATCAATACCAACACCTTCCTGTGATACTCATTACTGGGCTAACAGCTAAAGAAGAAAGGGTGAAAGGAATAGAAGCTGGGGCCGAGGATTTTATTTCCAAGCCTTTTGATGCCGCCGAGATTTTAGCAAGGGTCAAGATGCTTTTGAAAGCCAAGACTATGCAAGAAAGGCGGATTGGGGAACTACTTATCGAAATGGGTTTTATTACCGAAGAACAGCTCCAGCAGGCTTTGCTTCTGGCTAAGGAGCAGAAAATTAAAGTAGGCGAAGCTTTGAGTGCGATGGGCGCACTGGATAAAGATCGGATTTATTGGGCCCTGAGTACCCAATTAAACATGAACTATATAGAACTTGCTCCTGATATGATTGATCCAGAATTAGTCAGGCAATTTCCTATGGAAGTATTAGAGCGTCTTCTTTGCCTTCCCCTTTACGAGACTGCAGGAGAAATTAATTTTGCTATAGCTGACCCTACTGATTATAAAATTGTTAAAGAAATTAAAAGCCTAAGGCCTTTAAAAAGTGTGCAGTTACACCTGGCTTTGCCGGAAAAGATAAGCAAGATTCTAATTTCCCTAAAAGAAGAAGCCCATCTGCATAAAGAAGAAGCTGTCCGTATTCCTTTAGAAAAAGAGGAGCTTTGGGCCTCAAAGAGCGACCAAACAGCGAGTAAAGAAAGCCTCTTTCCTCATGGGGAGAAGTTAGTAAATTTCTTTTTGTCTTTGGAGGCCGGCCAAATTTGTTACCTCGTTAAAAATTCTGAAGAAATTCGTCTTTTGGCCTTAAAAAACGCAGTTTATGAGCCTGTCTTCACCTGCCCGGCAGAAGCATATGATTTTATCCAAGAATGGCTAAGGCGGGGTTCTCATCATTTTAAAGCCGAAAATAAAGAGAGGTCTTATTTCCATTTGCAATCCGGAGGACAAAAAGGAGTATTTTGTCTGCACCAGGTTTTCACACTTGGTGGGGGTTTTATAAAAATCAATCGTCTACCGGAATTTTCAAAAGAAGATTTAATTTCTTCAAACTCCCAAATTCCAAACCTTCTAAAAGGCCTTCAAGAAATGATCCATGACCATAGGCGTATCTTATGGGGCGGTAAAGAGAGTCTTCTGCTTAAGAAGTGCCTTTATTACCTAAGCTCCGTAATGATGGAAAATCCAAATTTTCCACCGCCCATATTCGGGGAAGAAGAATTTACGGTTTATTTTCCCCAGTCTATTCAGGTATTGGCCGCAGAAAAAAATTTAAAAAATATCCTTGATTCTTTTAAAAATCTATCTCCTCCCTTCTTGTTCTTAGAATTGCAGGCCATAAATAGAAATGAACTTTGGTCGAGGATTTCCGCTTCTAATTTTAAACACATCTCTTTATATCTACCCTTTTCCTCATTGGAAGAGATGAAAAAGTACGTGCCAGAGATGTCTGCCTTTGGCCAAGCAGGGTATAAATTTCTATTCTTTCAGCCATACGAAATTGTCTCTTTATGAGAGGTAAAGCAATGCCCAAAATTGATTTTGCCCAATTACTCATCATGACTATTGAAAAAAATGCCTCGGATTTGCATCTGACCGTGGGCAATCCGCCTATGTTGCGCATTCATGGTTCCATAAAGCCGGCTGATGAAAACTTAGCGGCTTTAACGGCCGAAGATCTCCATGCCTCCCTCTATGAAATCTTGACCGAAGAGCAGAGAAAACGGTTAGAAAGGGATAAAGAAATTGACTTTGCTTTGGAATTAAAGAACGTGGGCAGGTTTCGAGCTAATGTTTTTTATACGCGGCGAGGGGAAGGGGCAGCCTTTCGATATATTCCGGCGAGGATAAAGTCCATGATGGAACTTGGTCTTCCCGAAGAGACTCTAAAACAGATTTGCGACCGGAAAAAGGGGTTAGTATTAGTTACTGGCCCCACGGGCAGTGGTAAATCTACTACTTTAGCCGCCATGATTGATTACATCAATTCCACGCGCAACGATCATATAATCACCATCGAAGATCCTATCGAGTTTATCCATGAACATAAGATGTGCATTGTTAATCAGCGGGAAGTTGGTTCAAATACGCACTCCTTTGCCAATGCTTTGCGGGGAGCTTTACGAGAGGATCCGGATGTAATTTTAGTGGGGGAGATGAGAGATTTAGAAACGATTTCTTTAGCTTTAACCGCCGCCGAAACCGGGCACCTCGTCTTTGGCACCTTGCATACCATGAACGCTCCTAAGACTGTGGACCGGGTGATCGACGTATTCCCGCCTCAACAGCAACAACAAATCAGAGTTATGTTTTCGGAAGCAATTGCGGCAGTAATATCCCAGGTACTTTTAAAAAGGAAAGATGGCCGGGGAAGAATAGCCGCTCTGGAAATAATGGTGGCCAACCCAGCTATTAAAAATTTGATTCGGGAAGCTAAAAGCCACCAAATACCTTCTATTATCCAAACCTCGCAGAAATTAGGCATGCAGAGTATGGATCAAGTCCTTAAGAACTTAGCTATGACCGGTAAAGTAGATTTTAAAGAAGCCAGGATGTATGCGACCAACCCTGACTTATTCGATGATCGGGTAATTAAAAGTTAAAGAGGGGCAAGAATGAAGATGTTAGAAATCTTGGAGACTATGGTGGAGCGAGGAGGCTCTGATGTCTTTGTAGCCTCTGGCTCACCGCCAAGGATGAATGTTGATGGTAAAATGGAGACTTTGGATTCCCATTCTCTCTCTGCGGAAAATGCGGAGCATCTTCTTCGCCAAATTCTTAATTCTGAACAGTGGGCTGAATTTCAGAAAACAAAAGAACTTAACGTAGCTTATTCTTTAGAAAATAAAGCCAGATTCCGCGTCAATGTCTATTTTCAAAAAGGAACTCCGGCGGCGGTCATTCGGCAAATTAAAATAAAGATCCCTACGGTCAACGATTTAAATTTGCCTCCCTTTTTAGAAAAATTAATCCTTTCCCCGCGAGGTTTAATTTTAGTGACTGGAGCAACAGGATCGGGGAAATCGACCACTATGGCGGCCATGATCGATTACCGGGCAGCGCACATGGAAGGGCATATAGTAACTATTGAGGACCCTATTGAATTTGTATTTGAACACAAAAAGAGCATGGTGACGCAGCGGGAAGTTGGCCTGGATACTTGTTCTTTTAAAGAGGCATTAAAGAACTCCCTCCGGCAAGCTCCCAACGTAATTTATATAGGCGAATTGCGCGATGCCGAAACAGTGGAATTTGCTTTGCATTGTGCTGAAACCGGACATTTGGTTCTTTCCACCTTACATTCCACGAATGTCCCGCAGACCATCGAACGGATTCTTAATTTTTTTTCCAAGGATTACCACCCGCAGGTCCTTATTCAGCTTTCTTATAACCTGCGGGCTATTATTTCGCAAAGGCTTATTCCTTTAGAAAGTAAGGGGCGCTACCCGGTTCTGGAGATCTTAATTAACACGGCCTTTGTGCAAGAGACTATTCAAAAAGGAGAACTGGGGCAGCTGAAAAAAATCATGGAGTCGGGAAAACAGGAAGGAATGCAG
>JBNAWB010000178.1:0-2492 GCA_049699975.1 Thermodesulfobacteriota bacterium | reverse complement strand
AGACTTTTGATCTCCATCTGAAGGAGTTAGTGGAGAAAAAGATTGTCTCTGAAGAAAAAGCCTTAGCCTATGCGGACAGCCCAAGCGACCTCCGCTTGAAACTGCGCGGTTTCATATAAGCTTTTAAAGGTTATGAAGATAGGCAGTTTTAGAAGGGGAAAAGATAAAAAGGCTGACCTGAATCATTTAGAGCGGCGGGATTGGGAACTGTTGGCCATGGCCATCCTAATAATTCTAGTCCTCACTCTCTATATCCTCATCAGCCATATATGGGAAATAGCAGATGCTCCCCGCGACTGGTTTCGAGAATTAATTTCGGTAAAAACTTATCTCACCGGCTCCACCTTTTTAATCCTTTTATTCTGCTTTTACATCATCATCAAAAATATGGAACTGCGTAGACTCCGTCACCAGCTTTTCTACCAAAAAGCAGAAATGCAAAAGATGGCCAACACCTTAGAAGAAATTGCTGCTTTCTATGAGATCAGCTCCCAAATATTAAGTAAGCAGGATTTGGAAATCATTCTGACCAGTATCGTCAAAGAATCACTTAATTCCCTAAAAGCCGACCGGGCTACTATTTATCTCTTGAATAAAGAGACTAAAATCATAAAAGCCCAGATTTCTTATGCTCCAAATCCACTGCAGGAAAAAATTAATCTTTTAGAAGAACACGAGATGGCTAAGAAAGCCATCTTCCACGACCGACCCTTTCTTTTAAGCAAACCCGAAGATTTTCAAGGATTTTTTAATTATGAAAGAAGAGAAGACAAAATAACTTCTCTTCTCTGTTATCCTTTTTATCTGGAGGGGAAACCAGCTGGAGCTCTTGCGGCAGTGCGCATTAACCAGGAGACTCCATTTACCGAAGATAATCTGAAAATTTTAGCCATCTTCGGCCAATATGCCTCTATCGCCCTGGAAAATGCCAATTTAACCGCGGAAGTGAAAAAGAAAATAGAAGCTCAGAAGAAATTTGAGCCATACACCCAGCGGATTCTGGAAATGGTCCAAGAGTTTTCAGAAGAGGAAAAAAAGAAAATAGAAGATCAGGTAAGGAATGTTTTCTTGGAACGGAATAAGAGAGGAAAAGAAAAAATAATAATATGGAGCGAGTTAGGTATAGAGCGTCGTCAAGACGAAAGGTTAGATGGAATTATTCAGGTGGAATTTGCAGACCATCTGCTTGCTGAAACTGTGAATATAAGTGGCGGAGGAGTTTTTATCAGGATGAATGACCCCCTTGACCTGGAAGAAGAGTTTTACTTAAAGCTTCATATTCCTGATGGAAAGGAACCAGCCGAGGTCCTGTGCAAGGTGGTTTGGACAAATAAGTATGGAAAGGAAACCGATGATCTGCCTCGCGGCATGGGGGTTAAATTCATTAAAATAAAGCCCGAAGACAAAAAGAGGATCGAGAATTTCGTCCAGGTGCAGAAGATTAGAAAACAAAAAGAAGAAGAGAAAAATTTTTGAATTTGGGCTTTTTTTTGATAATAATTAAATTGGGCCGGAAAGAATATATTTCTAAAAGGAAAAGTGTTACTTCCATGGTGAAAAAAATATTTCTTCTACTTTTTTTATTTGGGCAGGAATTGTCTTTACTAACCCTGCTTATTCCCAAGGTGTAATTACGCGTTATCCTCCTGCCGGGGCATCTTTTGAATGCCGTCCAGGATATTTTGATCCGCAAGAAATGAAAAAACAGGCCTTGGCGCGCTGGTTAGAGATGCAGGAGGCCGCAGAAGAAAATAAACGGAGGGAAGAAGCGGAAAAAAGAGCCGCCGGGGAGAAGATCCTTGCCCAAACTTCTATTTCTGGCGGAGGACTTAAAGTTGAGCCAATAGGTGGAGGGAAGTTAACTCCTTTTTCTTGGAGTTCAACAAGGCCATTTACAGCCACGCCTTCAACCCAGTTTGAAACCTCCAGATTTACCGAGATGGAAAAGCTTTTCTGTTCGGCCTATTTTTCCAAGATGGCCGAAAACGTAGCCAAGAGCGGGGATTTAGAGGGGACGCATTTTTATGGAAATCAAATGGATGGCGTGATTCAAGGCCTTCCAACAGCAATAGAGTGTAAGGTCTCCCAGGAACTTACCTCAAGCATAGATTTGAAGAAGGCAGCCAAGCTGAACAGGAAATTAACTCAGGAGGCAAAGTTTTATCGCGAAGCTATGCCCAAAATTGAAAAATTACGAGAAGTGGAGACGAAATTAGAAGAATTTAATGACCTCTTGGCTCAAGCCCAGGCCTTGAAAGAAGAGGCCGCAAAACAACAGCAAGAGGCCATAGAGTCAGAAGAGAAACTTTTAAAAGAAAAACAAAACATAGAAAATGAATTAAAAGAAATGAAAGATAAAATGGCGAAAGGAGAGACAAAGCAGTGACCCCAGATAATGAGGAGTTATTAATGAGAGCATTATGTAAATGCCATCTACTGTTCTTAACCCCTCACCTCAGTACGAGTCGATTCCGACCTAACCCTCTCCCCAC
>JBNAWB010000177.1:0-7690 GCA_049699975.1 Thermodesulfobacteriota bacterium | reverse complement strand
TGGAAGAAACCACTGCCTCATGATTCTGAATGAATGCCTGCCTCTGGCCTGCCTCGGGCCATACTTCTCCCACTTTTCAGTGACATATTACGCGTACCTTCTTTTAAAGAAGATAACCATCTTGTCTCAAATGGAAGGCGGCTAAAAGTTGGGGATCATAAAAAAGTAAAGATTAGCGAGGAATCATAACATGCCCAATAAAGAACTTACCAGGGCATCTCGATTTTCCAAAGTTATGCGCATCAAAGTTATATCATCTCGCTTTTTTATTTTTTCAATAAAAGGTGTACCTTTCCACGCAATGGTAGCGATCAGCTCATTAGGAGCATCAAGAATTTTCAAAAGGACTTCTCGAAAAAGGGCAGAATAACATTCCATCTTGCCAATTTCATCAATAATTAAAATATATTCTGCTGCTGAAGGCCAAATAGCAGGAATGGCGATTTTCTCAAATTGGTCTAAATCAACCCCATATTTACCCACGCGGATTGAGCTCTTAGAGCTTTCATGGGCTAATCTGGCCTCTTGGCCATCCAAAGTAATTATGGAAAATCCTACTCTGCGCCCTTTTTCTTTTATCTCCCGGGTAAAGAAGCCGCGACAAGGTCTATTAATTTGGTGGACAAGTTTTTCAATTAAAGTAGTCTTGCCGCAACGTGGTGGTCCGGTTAAAAGGATCTTCTTTACTTTCATTTATTTATAAAAAAGAAGGGTCAAGGGGCACATCAATAAGGTAGGGTTGATTCCCTGCTAAGGCTTTCTTGAGCAACCCCTGCACTTCTTTAATTTCTTCTGCCCTTTCTCCCTTTACCCCCAAAGCTTTGGCCAAGCCTGGAAAATCGATTTCTGGATCTTTTAGATCCATACCTACATACAAATTTGTTTGGGCGGAGAAGCCGCGGAGGGCATAAGTTCTTTCTTTAAGAATGCGGTAGCTGGCGTTGTTGCAAATTATAAAGATCACCTTTAATCCATAATGGGCTGCTGTCCAAAGTCCTTGATAAGAATACATGGCGCTTCCATCGCCAACCAGAGCCACAACCGGCCGATCGGGGAGCGCTAATTTTATGCCCAAAGACGCCGGCAGGCCCCAGCCGATTCCGCCTCCCCGTAAGCCAAAGTAACATTGTGGATCACTACCCAGCCACAAATTCCGCAAAACTCTTCCGGAGGAAATCGTCTCGTCCACTATTACTGCCTCTGCGGGGAGTACTTCACATATAGCATCCATCAGCACGGAGCCTGAGATGCTCTGGCTCTCTTTTTCCTTTTTTATCTTCTCTTTTAAAGTGTTAAAAATTTTTTCTTTGCTTTGCCTTATAACCTCGCGGCGGTGGTAAGCTTCATTCCTTTGTTCAGGAGTGATCTTTGCTTCCAAAATTTTTGCTAATTCTAACAAGGTCTCTCGGGCCTCACCCATCATGGCCACCTGGGTAGGATAATTCTTGCCGATTTCCCAAGGATCTTGGTGCAGATGAATAATTTTGATTCCTGGAGGAAGCGGTTCTATTTCTGAGGGCAACGACATAGTTACTAATTCTCCTCCTACAGCAAAAAGAACATCTTTATCATTTAGCGCTTCGCGGACGACTTTTTGAACGCGCGGAAGTGGACCAAGGGATAGAGGATGATTAAAAGGGAAATTGCAGGTGCCCGAGGCTGGATTTTGGTAAACCGGAGCCCCAATAATTTCTGCCACCTGGGCCAATTCTTGGTGCGCTTGACCGCGGGCTACCATATCTCCCGCAATAATCACTGGATTTTTAGCTTGCAAAAGTAACTCGGCCGCAGCCTCTAAGCTCTTTCGGGATGGGCGAAAACTCTGCTCTATCCTGGTAGGTCCACCTAACTCAATTTCCTTCTCTTCTTTGAGCACATCTACAGGCAGAGAAAGAAAGACTGGTCCTGAGGGAGGAGCAGTGGCTACTTTGGCCGCCCGGTGTAAAGCCCGGGGTAAATCTTCCAAGCGGCGCACCTCATAAGCCCATTTTACATAGGGACGAGCGACTTCTGGAAGATTAGACCATAAAATAGGTTCGCTGAGCAAAAAGCTCTGATCATGTTGACCAGCAGTTACTATTATTGGCGCCCCTGATTTGGAAGCGTTATAAAGCATCCCCATAGAATTTCCTAACCCAGGACTCACATGCACATTGACTACCGCCAAATTCCCTGACGCTACCGCATATCCATCGGCCATAGAAATGGCGACGCCTTCATGCAAAGCCAAGATATAGCGAATATCTTTCTGCCCAGCTAGCGCATCCATTATGGGCAATTCGGTACTCCCCGGATTGCCAAAAATGTACTTGACTCCTTCCGCCTGCAGAATTTTTAGAAAAGCTTCTCGGCCGGAAAGGAAAGCCATTTACCCCCTCCAAATTTTTTACTATCCTAACATGGCTAAACTACCTTTGCAAATTTATTCTCAATTAAACCTCAAATAAAGGATTACTTAACCTCTTTGATTTTACTTAAAGCAATGGTAAATTAGGTTTGAAAGGGCATATATGGATACTGTCCAGGGCATAATTGCGATTATGGGTTCCGGGGAAACAAGTGAATCAATGATCCGGGTGCACCGTTTTCTCCTGCAAAAAATTTCTCCCCCCCTTAAAGCAGTATTCCTGGACACACCTGCCGGCTTTCAGTTAAATGCTGATGAACTTTATGAAAAAGCCAGAGATTATTTTGCCAAACATTTGGGGCAAAATTTAGAGCAGATTTCTTTTAAATCTTCAAAAAATATTTCCCCATCTGCCGCTGAGAAAGCCTGGCAAACTCTGCAGCAAGCTAACTATATTTTTGTAGGACCTGGGAGCCCTACCTATGCTTTGAAAAACTGGCTCAATACCCCTCTTCCCCAAATTCTTTATGAAAGAATTAAAGCGGGAGCATGCTTTATAGCGGCGAGTGCTGCTGCGCTAACGCTCGGACCGTATACTCTTCCCGTCTACGAAATTTATAAAGTAGGAGAAGATCTCCATTGGGTAAAAGGAATGGATTTACTGGGCAAGTTTGGTTTGCATTTAGTGGTTATTCCTCATTGGAACAATGCTGAAGGCGGCACCCACGATACACGTTTTTGCTATATGGGTGAACCTCGTTTAAATAAATTAGAAGCCCTGCTCCCTGAAGGAACGCCCATCTTGGGCATTGATGAACATACAGCTTGCATCATTGATTTTTCCCAAAAAAAGGTTTTAGTTCGGGGGTTAGGAGGTATAACTTTACGTTATAAGGGAAAACAAAATTTTTTTGCCGCGGGCGAAACTATATCCCTTTCTAAATGGCAAGAATTGCTGCCTTCCTCTTCCGCAGGAGAACTTTCGCCCTCTGCCCCCGTAGAAATTAGTCAAAATAACTCACTTTTCTGGGACCAAGTCAGCTCCTTAAAAAATTCTTTTGGGCAACATCTTGCCGAAAAAAAGGGCGCCCTCCTAGCCGATATTTTGGTCCAGCTCGATAAATTAATCATAGACAACTCGAAAAATATCCATGACGAAGAAAACTCTCGGGCGCGGCAAATTTTCTGGCAGCTTATTAGCCAGCTTGGCCTGCTGCTGGAAGACCAGCCCCAAGATATTAAGTCAATTCTCGCTCCGCTGGTTAATCTCCTTCTGGATATCCGCCAGCAATTGCGGCAAGAAAAACGTTGGTCCTTGGCTGATGAAATTAGAATAAGAATGGGGCAAGCTGGAATTATTGTAGAAGATACCCCAACTGGTCCCCGCTGGCGGCTCAAACCAGAAAAATAAATATCAAAAACTGGAGGAAAGATGCTTGCCAACGACGTGCTTATCGAGCCTCGGCGCTTGCCGGGCGACCCCCTAATTGATCATCCCATAATTTTTAATCTCTTTGAGCCTTATATGGAATTTTTGCGGCAAGAGTTAAAGGTGAAAAAATCAGAATTGAAAAAGAACCGCTTTCCTTCCACAGTTTATTTGACGACTAAAGTTGGCAGAAAAAAGATTTCCGTTTTTGGTACACCTTTGGGAGCCCCCCATGCAGTCATTATGCTGGAAAGACTGATCGCTATGGGGGCCCAAAAAATTTTTGCTCTTGGTTGCTGTGGTTCTCTCCAGACCTACCTCTCCATTGGCAGTTTTGTTATACCGCTTAGTGCTTTAAGCGAAGAAGGAACATCTGCTCACTATCCCTTGCCCCAAGGCGCGGTTGCTGCCGCAGATGCCCAAATAGTCAATATTTGTTTAACCAAATGCGCCGAGAAGAAAATTAAGCCGGTTTCCGGAAAGGTTTGGACAACAGATGCGCTCTTCCGCGAAACAAGAGAAAAAGTCAAAAAATATAGTCAGAGCAACTTGCTCGCTGTGGAGATGGAGATGTCCGCCCTCTTCACCGTAGCTGCTTATAGGCACGTGCAACTTGCGGGAATTATGGTGGTTTCTGATGAATTAGCTACTCTGAAGTGGAAGACCGGGTTTTTAAATCCCCTCTTTTGGATGAACTCAAAAAAAGCTGCCCAGGTAGCTATTGAAACTTGTCTGGCCCTTGCTTGATTTTTTAAGCAGACAGACGAGCTACTGGCGGTCTATATTCATGCCAAGGAGAGATGATTTCAAAGGCCGCCGCAGCTTTTAATACGCTACCTTCGGCCAATCTGCGCCCGATAATTTGCAGCCCCACGGGAAATCCTGAGGCCGTAAAACCACAAGGAATGGAGATGGCCGGATGACCGGTTATAGAAATAGCATATGTCAAGATAAACCAATCAGTATAATCAGCCATGGGTTGGCCATTGATTTCTTTGGGATAAGGTATTTCCACTGGGAAAGGGGGTATCGCTACTGTCGGCGTAATTAACAAATCATATTTTTCGAAGAAACGGTGGACTCGTTGATAAATCAAAGTCCGATTTTTTTCGGCCCGACCAATCTCCTCCGCAGATAATTTAAGGCCCTGCTCTATATTGGCTACTAAATTAGGATTCATCTCTTTTCGCCATTTCTTTAGGGCTTCGCCGTATAAAGCCGCCATTCGCCATGCCCTGGTAACTTGAATCACTTCCCGCAGACCAGAGTAATCTGGCTGATCAAGAGTGACCACGCCTCCTAATTCCGCAAAACGATTGACCGCTGTCTCCGCAATATTTTTGACCTCTTTATCTACAGGAATAAGTCGCAAATCAGGACTCCAGGCAATCTGCCATCCTTTTATTTCTGGATTTTCAACAGCCTCAAGAAAAGCCTTCCCGTCCGCAGGGAGAGAAATGGGTGCTAGATCATCCCTCCCGGCCATTACAGATAACATAAGGGCCGTATCTTTTACGGTGCGGGCCATAGGCCCTTCCACGGTCATCGTATCCCAACCCAAAAGTCGGGGATAAACAGGGATTAATCCGGGGGAAGTGCGCAACCCTACCACTCCGCAAAAGGAAGCTGGAATGCGCAACGATCCGCCCAGATCGCTTCCGGTTGCTAAAGGACCAAGGCCACAAGCTAAGGCCACAGCTGATCCACCGCTCGATCCTCCACAAGTATGGGTAAGTTTCCAAGGATTTCGGGTGGCCCCAAAGACAGCATTATAAGTATTGGCCCCCGCCCCAAATTCAGGAGTATTGGTCTTGCCCAAAATAATGGCCCCAGCCTCCTTCAAGCGCTTAACTATTAAGGCATCTTCCTCAGGAATATAATTTTCATAAATCTTAGAACCAAAAGTGGTGCGGATGCCTGCGGTAATGGTAAGGTCTTTAATAGACACAGGAATACCATGCAAAGGCCTTATTTCTTGGCCGTGGGTTATTTCTTCCTCTGCTTCCTGCGCCGCCCGGAGGGCAAATTCAGGAACCACCGTGCAAAAGGCATTTACTTGCGGGTTAATCTTTTCCAGGCGGGCTAAGATCGCTCTTACTATTTCCACGGGAGATATTTCTTTTCCCCTTATAGCGGCCCGCAATTTATGCGCCGGAGTAAAACATAAATCATTCTTTAATAAATTTTCATCTCTTATCGCCATTCACCCGCCCCCTAACTATAAATTTAAATGATCTCCAGCTCTTTAAGAATCCGCTCTAATTTCTCGGTACTGAGTTTAAATTTGCGGGCTACCTGCTCGATTTTTTCCAGCGCAATTTGCGGATAATCTGCACTCTTCTCTATCTTTCTTACCGGCTCCCAACCTTCTTCGCGTATATTGAGGGAGACTAAATCCCATCGGGTATAATGGCCCATACAATCAAAAACATTCTTGGCAATAATCCGGTCGTCCATATCCAACTCGGCATAGATGATGGTCTCCTTATTTAAAACAGGTTCAACTAAATAAGTTCCAAAAGGCCCGGCAATGCAGCTTCCGCCCATAGCCCAGTTAAAGTTTGCAGTCTTTTTGAAAGGAAAACTATCAGGCACTTGGCTGGCCGGAAGGTAGAGGCAGGAACTGATCACAAAAGTCTGGGTTTCAAAAGCATACTCCCGCACACAACAATCCTGATCACAAGTATGCAAAGGGCCTATCTTGCCGCTCATGTCGCGGACTCTTGCTTCTTTATCAAAGGTCCAGTAACCAGGCCAGCAGCAGGCGTGAATCTCTTCTCCCTTAGCCGCCATGGCTGCCCGGAGTAAAATCATATGATTCTCATAACAGATTAAGCCACCCAGCCTCCCCAGATCTGTTTCAAAAACTTTTATATCCCGGGCATCCCCCATACCCCAGAAAAATCTTTCTTGGTGGGTGGGCATAGTCTTCCGATGGCGGCCCATTATTTCGCCATGGCGGCTGATAAAGAGCTGGGTGTTGTATAAAGTCTTGCTACCGACGCGATCATCCTGTTCGTTGAGACCTATTACACAATAAGCATTTGCCTTCTTGGCCGCTTGGCAAAGTTGATCTGTTTCTGGGCTAGGGATGCGCACCGAATTTTCATAAAAAGCCAGCACCGTCTCTCGCCAATCTTTCGCCCTTTCAGGGTCAACATAACCAAAACTTCCCCGCCAATAAGGATAAGCGGGAATCCCGGTCTCAGGTGTAACTATTAAATTGGCTTTCTCTTTCCCCGCTTCTTCGATATAGGCACAATATTTTTCTATACTTTGTTTTTTATCCATAAAAACTGGAGATGCCTGCACAGCAGCCGCGATTATTTTTTGGCCCATAAAACACTCCTCTTTTATTTATTTTAAAGTTTATCTTGCCCGATAAATTGGATGCGCCGGATGGCCTGAAAAATGGCAAAGACACGCAGGTTGTTGCTATCTGGATCAGCCGGAAAAAAGAAAAATCCAGGCCGATTAGGATCATAACCTAAAGTACTCCCGCGCAGGACTTCTCCATCTTTAAAAGTAACCTCCACTAAACGACCGGCAATTTTTTGCCCGGGAGGAAAAGTTTTCTTCTCTTGGTATTGAGGGTTGCCTTCGAATTCCCGCACAAAAAAGACAGCCTTCAAATCCTTCATCGAAATTTCTATACTCTCGGATCCAGGTGGGTTATCAGCAATCTGGAGGTGAAAAAGAGATTTATTGGGGAAAAAATCCTGCGTGTAGCCTTTGAGTCTCCGCCCATCAACATAACGCACAATTACCTTGACTGGTTTCATGCGCCCATTTTATCCATTCCTTTTGATGATGTCAATTTATATATTTGCTGAACGTCTAACAGTTTTAATATTTCTTGCCAGCAGGAAACAGGCGGGAGGGGGAGAGGCGAAATTAAAATCGGCCGGGAATTG
>JBNAWB010000176.1:0-7753 GCA_049699975.1 Thermodesulfobacteriota bacterium | reverse complement strand
AGAGGCAGGCCTGAAGCATATCATGCTATTTGCCTAAAAACTGTTCGACGGTCAGGAATCCAGGCTCTTGACTTGCTTGCCATCTTAAGGCATCTTAACAGGAAATAAATCAAATTACAGAATTTTACCAAAATGGGTGAATGTAAATTATGTCAGCGCCAAGGGCCAAATATTTCTAAAGAGTTAGGGGTATGTTTGAGTTGTTTACGGCATAAACCAGAAGAAGCTTACCTCTTAGCGGAGAAAGTCCATAAAAAAAGCCGCGCTGTTTTTGGCTTGCCGGAAAAAGCTCCCCAAGATCCTCAAGGTATTCCTTGTGCTCTTTGTGTTAATGAATGCCGTCTCGGCGAAGGACAGATGGGCTACTGTGGTTTGCGTCAAAATATAGGCGGCAAAATAATGGGGGTATCGGCTAAGGAAGGTAAGTTATCTTGGTATTACGACCCATTACCCACGAACTGCGTCGCCGACTGGGTCTGCGCGGGCGGGACAGGAGCAGGTTTTCCCAAGTTTGCCCATTTTCCCGGGCCGGAAAGAGGCTATAAAAATTTGGCGGTTTTTTTTCATGCTTGCTCCTTTAACTGTCTTTATTGTCAGAATTGGCAGTTTAAGAAAGAAACTTTTAAATCCACTACTCATTCCCTTGATGAACTTGTTGCGGCAATTGATGAGCGCACCTCTTGCCTCTGTTATTTTGGAGGCGATCCCATACCCCAATTAACTTTCTCATTGCATGCTGGCCGCAAAGCTTTAACCTCGAGGCCAGGGAAAATTCTGCGCATCTGTTGGGAGACTAATGGATCTATGGCTAAAGGTTATCTGGAAGAGATGATAGACTTGGCCCTAATTTCCGGAGGCTGTATTAAATTCGATCTGAAAGCCTGGGATGAAAATTTGCATAAAGCTTTAACGGGAGTTAGTAATCAAAGGACGCTGCAAAATTTTCAATATGTGGCCGAGAAAATTAAAGAGCGCCCAGAACCGCCCTTGCTCGTGGCTAGTACTCTGCTGGTGCCTGGATATATTGATGAGCAAGAGGTCAGAGCTTTGGCTAAATTTATTGCTGCTTTAAACCCGGAAATTCCATATGCCTTGTTAGGCTTTTATCCTCATTTTTATTTTAAAGATATGCCTTTAACCAAGCGGGAGGACGCCTTTCGGTGCTTGATAGCTGCTCAGGAGGAAGGATTGACCAGAGTACGCCTGGGAAATATACATCTGCTAAGAGGATAAGATAAAAAGAGGAACAAAGATAAAGTAATCCATCACTGCCCTGGGGAATATCAAAGCTTCCTCAACAGGGGAAGCCCGCTCCCCAACGAGGCTAGCTCACAATGGTTAGAAGAAGGCAGAAACAGGCCAGGGGCAGGCATTCATTCAGAATCATGAGGCAGTGGATCTTCCATAGGTACGGGGCAGATTAATTTCTAAAATTTAGTAGGGCAAAGGCTTGTCCCTTGCCCTACAAATTTTAAGATTATAAGAATATTTAAGCCGCCCGTCCTTTGCGGAAAATCGTTGGTAAATTTTGGACATCTTCTTCTCCCACCGATGCTTCTTCATTCATGCCTGCCTCTGGCCTGCCTATGGCTCTTTCAGCCAAGAGTAGTCATTTATTAATTATGACACAGTCTAAACGAGACTGTATCGTAATGTCATCGCGAGGGAGCGTAGCGACCGTGGCGATCTCTAAACGCATTAAAATTAAAAAGATGGTCACGCTCCCCCGCATCAAGTGCGGGGTCGCTCGCCATGACGAAAGAGGAGTTGCGATACAGTCTCAACGGGGAGAGGAGAAGGGGGGAAATTTAATGGGCTAATCATAGAATCTCTTCCTTATCAGTGATTGGTTACAAAATAAAACAGATTTTTCTTGCCTTATTCTTCGGCAAATAATAAATTTATTTTTTTAGAAGGGGAGAAATTAAGAGATCTTGGGTAAAAGGAGAAAAAAATGTCTTTTAATTTTGGACCAAGGAGAGCTATTTATTTAGACATTTCTCAAAAGATGTCTGAGGCCGCCAATGTCCTTTCTTCGGAAGAAAAAGAACATTTTGAAAACTTTGATCTGATTTACCGTTCCCTCTGTGCCTTGCTTTATAATTACGTGCCCACATCTGGTCATCCAGGAGGTTCTATTTCTTCGGGGCGCCTGGTGGCGGGCATAATTTTTGGAGCTATGGATTATGATTTTTCTCAGCCAGACCGGGAAGAAGCCGACATACTCTCTTACGCTGCAGGTCATAAAGCCCTCGGCCTTTATAGTATGTGGGCGCTGCGTAATGAAGTAGTCCGCTTGGGTGCGCCCGAGCTTTTACCAACCGAAGAGCGCTATCAACTTAGGTTGGAAGATCTCTTAGGTTTCCGGCGTAACCCCATAACCCGCACTCCTTTATTCTTGAAATATCGGGCTAAACCCCTGGACGGCCATCCCACCCCGGCTACCCCTTTTCTCCGTCTGTCTACAGGAGCTTCGGGGGTGGGCGTAGCTTCTTCCATTGGCTTGGCCTTTGCGGCGCACGATTTTTATCAAAACCCGCCTCGCATCCATATTGTGGAGGGTGAAGGGGGGCTTACTCCAGGAAGGGTTAGCGAAGCATTAGCATCCGCCGCTACGGCATGTCTGCATAATATAATCCTTCATCTCGATTGGAATCAGGCTTCCATTGACTCTAATCGGGTCTGCCGCGATGGAGAAGTTCCCGGAGAATACGTGCAATGGAATCCCTTGGAGTTCTTTTATCTGCACGATTGGAACGTTATTTTTGTGCCCGATGGCCTTGATTTCTTCCAAATCCATGCCGCCCAGAGCGCGGCTTTAAAAATAGAAAACCATCAACCCACGGCCATCGTCTACCGCACTAAAAAAGGCTGGCAGTATGGCATTGAGGGGCGAGCTTCCCATGGAGCAGGGCATAGCTTTTGTGGCGAAGGGTTTTATCGCGCCCTCCGTCCCTTTTTAGAAAAATATGGATTGAATTTACCCGTTTGTGAGACTGGACAGCAACGTTGTTTGGCCGGCCAAGACAAAGAAACCCTGGAGAAGTGTTTTTGGGAAGCTCTGCTCAGCATTCGTCAGGGTTTAGAGAAAAGTACGCCCACTGTAAATTATTTGGCCCAAAGAATTCGTCAAGCCCGCCGCAGGCTTGAGGCGCAACAGCGCCGGCCTCGGGCCCAAGCTCCGGCCCTGCCGGCGATTTATGAAACGGCCGCTAAAAAAATTGACCAAATTCCAGAGGAACTCCAGTTAGCTCCAGGAAAGATAACCACGCTGCGCGGCGAATTGGGCCGAGTACTCAATTATTATAATAAAATCAGCCAAGGAGCAATATTGGTCGGGGCGGCAGATCTTTTAGCCTCTACTAGCGTTAATTTGGCTGCCCAAGGATTTGCCGAAGGCTATTTCAATGCCCAAAGCAACCCCCAGGCCAGAATCATCTCGGCCGGTGGTATCTGCGAAGATGCCATGACCGGAATTATCTCGGGTATATCCACCTACGGGAAGCATATCGGGGTGGGCTCGTCTTACGGAGCTTTCCTTGCCCCTCTGGGCCACATTGCTGCTCGTCTCCATGCTATTGGCAATCAAGCCAGGCAGGCCATCAAAGAAGAGCCTTATCGTCCTTTGGTGCTAATATGTGCTCATGCTGGTTTAAAAACCGGAGAGGATGGTCCTACCCATGCTGATCCGCAAGCTCTGCAACTTTTGCAAGAGAATTTCCCGGCCGGCACCTTGATTACCCTTACGCCCTGGGATCCTCAGGAAATGTGGACTCTTTTTACAGCGGCCCTCTTAAAGAGACCGGCCATCATTGCTCCCTTTGTGACCCGGCCAAACGAGAAAATTTTAGACCGCCAGGCCTTGGGACTTGCGCCAGCGACGGCGGCCCGCAGGGGAGTTTATCTTTTACGGCCAGCTCAAAATAAAAGGCAGGGGACGGTTATCCTGCAGGGAAGCGAAGTGGCTTATGATTTCCTGCAAAAAACTCTACCTTTGTTGATCAAAGAAAAAATTGATCTCCAAGTTTATTATGTGGCCAGTACAGAACTTTTTGCTCTCCTGCCGCCAGAAGAACAAGAGCGTATTTGGCCTCCGGCTTTGGCTGAAGAAGCAATGGGTATTACTGGTTTTACCTTACCCACTATGTATCGCTGGATCCAATCTGATTTTGGTCGGCGCCTGACCATGCATGCTTTCCAGAAAGGGCATTATTTGGGAAGTGGCCAAGCAGACCAAGTCTTAGCTGAAGCGGGCTTGGACGGAGAAAGTCAGTTTGAAGTGATCAGAGAATATGTACGCGCCCGCAAATAAAGTTGGCATCAAGCGCTAAGGAAAGCGGCTAATTTGGCCAGGCCTTCTTTGATCTCGGCCACTTCAATTCCGGAGTAAGCAAAGCGCACATAATGTTCTTTCTCTCCCGGAAGAGGTCGGCCAAAATGCCGGCGGGTGCAGAAACTTACGCCTGTTTCGCGGAGGCAAATTTGGCGAAATTCTTCAACATCATTAATTCCTTTACGCTGCATAGCCTCGGTGACATTGGGAAATAAGTAAAAGGTGGCCTCGGGTTTGAAACAGCGGATTCCAGGAATATCATTGAGGAGATCTACTAACACATCTCGCCGTTCTTTGAGGGTAGCTAAAATTGCTTGCGGACCGGCGGCACTTCCTTTTAAACCAGCGAGGGCTCCATACTGAATAAAATGGTTAGCGCATGATTCATCATTCACGTTTATTTTAGAAATGTTTTCTATAAAAGGTGCCGGGCCGATGGCTGCTCCCAAGCGCCAGCCGGTCATGGCAAATTTCTTGCTGAAGGTATATAAAATAACGGTCCTTTCCGCCATGCCAGGGAAACTGGCAATGGAGAGAGGTTCGCCGCTATAACGAATATCAAAATAAGCTTCGTCGGCTAAAACAAAAAGATCATTTTCTACGGCCAAACGGGCCAACTCGGCCATCTCTGCTTTGGGAGAGGAAGCTCCCGTGGGGTTTTGGTAGTTATTATAAATCAATAATTTGGCCCCTTCTTTTATGCCGCGGTAGATGGCTTCCATGTCCAATAAAAAACAGCCTTCTCCTTCTTTATATCCATAAGGAAGGCCCTGGCCGCCGTGAAATTCTATTTGGGACTCATAAATTGGATAGCCCGGGTTAGGATAGAGGACTTTGTCTCCCGGGTTCATGGCCACCATGATAAATTTACCTATGGTGGGCTTACCCCCGGGCTGAATAGAAATATTTTCTATACCAAGCTTTAAACCGTGACTGCGTCCTACATCTTCGGCCAAAGCTTCTCTAAGTTCTATAATGCCGGCCGTGGGGGCATAACCAGTTTTTCCTTTTCTTATGGCTTCAATCGTAGCTTGGATGATATTTTCAGGCGTAGGAATATTCATATCCCCCAAATGGAAAGGATATATTTTTTTACCTTGCCGAGCTAAAATACTTGCTTCCCAAGAGACGGCGAAAGCGGTCTCGGTCCCCAAGCGACCCATTCTTTGGGCAATAGGAATGTGCATTAATTCGCCTCCTTTGCTGATTTATTGACCGTACTCCATTTTTATTAAAGGCTTTATCCCTCCGGCCGCTAATATTTTTAAGACATAAGGAGATAAGGGTTGGCCTTGCAAAGTAAGACCTTTAGTTTTATTTAAAATGCGGCCTGTAGAAAAATCTATCTCCAGGAGATCTCCTTTGTCTACGGAGCGGTGAATCTCTGGACAAACGATAAGAGGCAGACCAAGGTTTATGGCATTGCGGTAAAAGATACGCCCAAAAGAGGAAGCTATAATAGCGCCCACGCCAATGGCCTTTAGAGCGATGGCCGCGTGCTCTCGACTGGAACCACAACCGAAATTAGTAGCCGCGACGATAATATCCCCGGCCTGAAATTCATTGCGGAAATTAGGATCAATCCCCTCCATAGCATGGGCAGCTACTTCCTGAAAATCCGTTAGTTCCAGGTAACGACCTGGATAAATCTGATCAGTATCTACATTCGCTCCAAAAACAAAAGCTTTTCCAGTAATGATGGTCGGCATAGGCTTTCTCTCTTTTAAAGATATTTACGGGGATCGGCTATTTTCCCTTCCAAGGCAGCAGCGGCGACGGAAGCCGGAGAGGCCAAAAAAATTTCTGCTTCTCTATGGCCCATACGCCCCGGGAAATTCCGACTGGCTGCGCTGATACATGTTTCACCGGCGGCCAATATTCCTTGATGAGTACCCAAGCAAGCAGCACAACCGGGGGTGACCAGTACGGCTCCCGCAGCTAACAGAGTTTGGATATATCCTTGTCTTATACCCTCCCGGAGGACATTTTGCGAGGCCGGCACAACTAAAAATCTGGTGTCCCTGTGGACGCTTTTCCCTTTTAAAATACTGGCGGCCACGGCCAGATCCTCCAATCTTCCTCCAGTGCAAGTTCCCAAAAAAGCTTGCTGCACGGGTCGGCCAATATATTCTTCCAAAGGATGAACATTATCAACACTATGAGGAACTGCTAACTGGGGCTCGAGATGGGTAAGATCAAAGTTAACTTCGGCAGCATATTTAAAATCCGGATCAGTAGTCCATGCTGACCATTCTTTTTTTACCCGTTCTTTTAGGAAGGCGACGGTGATTTCATCAGGCTGAATATAACTTGTCTTCGCTCCCATTTCGGTGGTCATGTTAGTAAGACACAGTCTTTCCGAGATGTTAAAAAATTTAAGGGCCGGTCCAGTAAATTCTACTGCCTTATAAACGGCATAATCGGCCTTTAAATCTCCAATGATCTTTAAGATAACATCTTTAGCGTACACCCCTTTAGGGGGCTGGCCTTCTAAGTTAAGGCGGATAATTTCCGGCACGCGTAACCAAAGCTGGCCGGTAATCATAATCACCGCCATATCTGTGGCCCCAACGCCGGTACCAAAAGCTCCTAAGGCTCCATGGGTCGTGGTATGGGAGTCGGTAGCTATGAGGACCATTCCTGGATAAACTAGTCCGTGATCAATCATTACCTGATGGCAGACTCCTTGATTAACATCAAAAAGTAATTCGATGCCCTGGGCTCGGCAAAACTCGCGCATTTGTTTTTGATTTTCCGCCTGTTGAATGGTCGAGGCCGGAGCATAGTGATCCAAGATGAAAGTTATTTTCTTAGGGTCGGCCACTTTTTTCCCACCCATTTCATAAAAAGAACGGATGGTCTGCAAGTATAGATCGTTAACTTCGGCTAGGTCAACTCGACAATTAACAATCTCCCCCGTAACTACCTTTTCTACCCGAGCTGCCCGGGCCATTATTTTTTCCAGAGCATGCATAAAACCCTCTATTTTTAGAACTGGTTTAATCGTTATTTTATGAGTAAAGAATGAAGATTTCAACAGATTTTCTCTCTGATGGGCGAGCATTTTTGGTTTTGGTGACTTTAATGAATAATGAAAAATATGTGGGCCATCCCCTTGCCCTGCCATTTCCACTCTCCACTTGGCAAAGAGAAATGGAAGGGTTAAATATTTTGGTTGCAGCTCTGCCGCCCTGGGGCAAAATTTATTATTAAATTTTCCATGTGTCCTCCGTGCTCTCTGTGGCTAAATATATTTTAAATTTCTCTGCGTGCTCGGCGCGCTCGGCGGTGAATTACGACCCGTTTTTCTTAGACAGGGGTTGGAGGAGATTATTTAAAACTAAAACTGATCGACGGCTAGGATAAAAACTGACCGTCGATCAGTTTTAATTTTTCTCACCAGCAGGAGACAGGCGGGAG
>JBNAWB010000175.1:0-7753 GCA_049699975.1 Thermodesulfobacteriota bacterium | reverse complement strand
CTTCAAAAGGTTTCTTGAAGGCAATAAATTTTAATTGAGATTGCTTCGTCGCTTCGCTCCTCGCAATGACATCAGAGGAGGAAGGCCTTTTTATGAGGACAATAACTGTATTTACATCCGACTCGGCAAATGTTCGCTTTGAAAGATTATCGATGATATAAACTGGCTCCATATTTTTAAGTAAGAATTCCTGCAATCCTGCCCCATAACCAACATCAAGCCAAGAGTTAGAATTTATGAAACAGAAGATTCCACCAGTTCGAAGCAGGGCAAGGCCGTGATAATAGAAATAGACATAGAGGTCGCTCTTTTTGTCGATCTTTATGGACTCCCCCCAATGCATTTTAACTGACTGCGCCAATTTTTCTTTATATAACCTCTTCCTTTCTCGCCATTTCTCTTTATCATCAAAGTCCTCTTCTCTTTCGAGCGGAAAGGCGATCATCTCCTGTCTTACATAGGGAGGATTACTGATCACAATATCGAACCCACCCTTTTCAGCGAATATCTCTGCAAAATCAATCTCCCAAAGAAAATAATCTTTTTTGGTCTTTTTCCCTATCTCCTTTAACAAATTGCTGAGCCTCTCTTTTTCTGGCCTTATCTCTTCGATTCTCTTTTTTAATTTCTTGATTTCTTCTTCAGAAAGGTCTTTTAGTTCCTGTTTCTCCTTAAACATATCAGGCTGTTTCTTATATTGTTTGGACATGTCAGAAATCTTCACTTTTAGCTGGTTCTCTTCATCTTCCAATCTTTTTATTTCACCAGCTATGATTTCCCTCAACACCTCATTTTCAAGCCTCTCTATTTCATCTTTTTCTTTTAAATCTGCACTCCTTCCTCCCCTAAAGTATTCTACTTTTCGATCAACGAGCATTGTGATCTTGTCTTTTACACCTTTTGGTATAGAGGCAAACTTTCCTCTTAGGGGTATAGGAACTCCTGCAATTTCCTCAACAAGACTATCCCCTTGCCTCATTTTAAATGTCAGATTTGGAAGGAGAGGCTTTGTGTAAATATCCATAAATTTTTCTTCAGTTTCAATGATGAGTGAAAGCCAGAGTCTCAACTCGCCCACCATTACTGCCCAGTCTTTTACATCCACACCATATAAATTCTCAGATAGAACCTTATTCTTCAGGGCAAATAGATTCTCATCTCTTTTATCAATCCTTAGAGAAAGATTTCTCTGTATCTCTACCAATACATTCATCATGCCCACTAAAAATGACGCAGAGCCAACTGCAGGATCAATGATTCTTACTCTATCAATTGCCTCTTTTATCTTCCTTAAATCATCAATGGGCAATTCATGAATTGCCCCCACATCTAAAATCCTTTGTGGTTCAAAGATCAATGGGATAAGATCTGTTTTAGGAATTTTCGTCTCTTCGAAAAGATATTCAACAAGAGACAATCTGCACATATAGTCGATTTCGATTCTTGGAGTGTAAAAAATGCCCCCTTTGCCTCTTTCCTCTTCTGAAATTAATGACTCATAAACCTTCCCAAGCATTTCGGGGTCAACTGCTACCTCAACCTCAAGGGGCGTATCCTCACGAATAGTGAAATTGTATCTTTCTAAGAATCCCTTCTTAGAGTCAAAGGGATCTGTCTCAAAAAGTAATTTGAAAATTTCATCAGGAACTTTAAAACCAATCTCATCGAGTTCGTTTTCAGTGAAGAGTCCCCCGTTTAAAAATGGCATGAGGTTGAAAGATTCTTTTATTTCATCAGGGATATTCAGGGTAAGGTATTGATGTTTCTTATTAAATGCATGAAAGAAAAGAGAAGAAAGCCATAGAGAGTAAAAGGAATCTTTCTTTGGAGAGGACTTCTTATATTTTTCCCAGAGATTTCTTATATATCTTTTATCCTGAACATAATCTTTCCACTTAAGCCACCCTTTCTTCTGAACATAATATAGAAACATAATCCGAGAAAGGAGCTGTTGAGCAAAAGAATGAACCTCTTGATATGAAGCCTTTTGCTGTGGAATCAGAACATCCTCTTTTATGAATTTTAAAGCTGACTTATAAGCCTCAAAGAATTCTTTTGTAACCCGCTCGACATTGAAAGCCTCGGAGTGTTTTTTCCAGATAATCTCTGGTTTTTGCTCATCAGGGGAGAGAGATATGTTATTTAAGACTTCAATGTCTGTGTGATAAACATTTTGGGGGTCGATTAAAAGAATCCTTAGGAGGAGTTTGACCTTCTTAGGTTCGGTGGCAACCCTTTCCGGGCTTACAAACGCAATCTCTTCCCAGTTCTCAGTAAATATAAATAAGGAGTTAATTTGAGGATAGCGACGATAAAAAGACTCTAAAACATTCCGGAAGTCGCTCCTCCGCATCGAGGTAGTCTTCCCGAAATATATTTGAAACTGCTGGTTGTAGTCAGAAATGATAAAGAGTTCTTTGATTATTTTTAATGCACTTTCGGGGAGATCAAAGGAAGGGATATGCAGAAGATGGGGAGTTGCCTTATAACCAAGGCTCGAAATAAGATTTTGTAGCTCATTTATATTATTTACTTTACGCACCCTCTCCGCCGAAAGATTAAATCCATTCATATGATAACCTCTCGAATCCCGAAATCTCATATGCCCTCAGCTAAAAAAGCGGTTGCGTATCAGTATTTTTGTCCGTCAAAATCACAGTGAGGCAGAGCCCCAAGCAAACTATTTAATCTCCCTTTTAGCTAAGAGGGGTGGCGGGATTTGCTTAATCAAATTTAAAGTGTTTGTAATTTTGATAAATATTACTCGGAGCGATTAAATATTTATACTTATACCTCTCACCCTCCCCGAAGCTGTGAAAAAATTGATTCAGTTCTTTTTTGGTCATTCCGGCGAAAGCCGGAATCCAGTGTTTTCAAGGCGTTACTAACTACCTGGACTCCGGTTTTCACCGTAGTGACGGCTAAAATTCAATTTTTCACACCTTCCCCTCCCCCCCATGCGTGGGGAGAGGGAGGCGTGAGGGAACGATATTCTTGAAGTAATATAAATTTCAGCTCTTTTTTGAATTGGGCAGTACATTTTTCCACAAATTCTAACAACTAAATTGGAGAAGAACCTTATTTATTAAATTAGTTGGCTTGCTCAGCTAGGGCCTCATCGAGGATTTTCAGCCCCTTTTCCAATTCTTCATCTGTAACAACCAAGGGGACGAGGAGACGGATTATATTGCTATAGGCGCCCGCCGTAATGAGAATCAAACCTTTTTCATAGCAACGCTGCACAATAGCTTTGGTTAAATCACCGTTGGGTTGGGGATTCTTTTTATCCACTACGATCTCTAAGGCGTTCATCGCTCCTAATCCCCTTACATCTCCAATAAAGGGAAATTTTTCTTTAAAAGAGAAAAGCTTTTCCATGATCTTCTGGCCAATTTCCCCAGCCCGGGCGACTAAATTCTTTTCTCTAAAAATTTTTAAAACAGCTAAACCAGCTTGACAACAAACTGGGTTGCCCCCAAAAGTTCCTCCTAAACCACCACTTTCCACCGCATCCATTATCTCCGCCTTGCCCGTGACCCCAGCCAAAGGCATGCCCGCCGCCAAAGATTTAGCCGTAATCACTATATCCGGCTCCACTCCCCAATGCTCAAAAGCAAACATCTTTCCTGTCCGTCCAAAACCGGTTTGAATTTCATCCACGATAAAAACAATTCCCTTTTCCTGGCAAATCTGCTGCAATCTGTTTAAATATTCCGGCGGGGGAACAATAAACCCACCTTCTCCCTGCACCGGCTCAACGATCAGGGCCCCAATCGACTCGGCAGCAGCATAAAGATCGAAGAATTTCTTTCTGATAAATTCCGCGCAATAAAGATCACAAGCCGGATAAGTTAAATTATAAGCACAGCGATAACAATAGGCATAGGGCACACGGTAAACTTCGGGCACAAATGGCCAAAACCCATATTTTAAATATTTCACTTTACTCGATAAACTCATGGTCAAAGCTGTGCGGCCATGAAAGGCATTCTCAAAACAAATCACCCCCGGCCTTTTGGTAAAATATTTGGCAATCTTGATGGCGTTCTCTACTGCTTCGGCGCCACTGTTTAAAAACATAGTTTTCATAGGCGAACCCTTGGAAATCAGCTCATTCAACTCTTTGGCCAAAGCAATATAGGGCTCATACATTTGCACCATAAAGCAGGAATGAATATATTTACCAGCCTGGGCGCATATAGCCGCTACCACTTCTTCGGGACAATGACCTACGTTAAGCACACCGATGCCCGAGGTAAAATCCAAAAATTCTTTTCCTTCCACATCCCGGGCCACCGTGCCTTTGGCTTCCGCTACCACGGCCGGAAGTAATTGATTTAATCCCCGCGGCACATTTTCTTGCCGCAATTTAATTATTTCTTCTCTCTTCACGAAGCTTCTCCTTTCTTTGTTATTATCCTTGGTCTCATAGTTTCTTGGTAGTTGGGTTAAGTATTTCTTTTTTAAATTCCTCCCCTTTTAGAGCGGACGGACTTTTCAATCTATTTTTGCTTTCGGCGACCAGGGAGGAACAATCCACGGGAAAGTTTGCCCGCTTTTGTATGCTCGCAAATTTTCTTTATAAGGAAAGAGAGCTGCTGTTCCCCCAGTATGGGAAAAAAGTACCCCCGCTCCTTTCCGAAAATAACCTTGGCGACAAAGATCAATCAAACAAGCCATAGCTGAAGCAGTGTATACCGGGTCAAGATAAATCCCTTCAGTTTCCGCCAAGATCTTAATGGCCTCAGCTTTTGCCTCATTCATAAAGCCATATCCTTCCCCGGCATATTGATCATAGATGACAATATCATCCTTGCTGATCTTGAGGTCTAATTTTAAAAAATTTAGAGTATCGGCGATAATACGGTGCACATTCTCGGTGGCACTCTCTTTAGTGCGTGAACCAGTAGTTGAACCAATTATTTTAATGCCCGTACTGAAGGCCTTAGCTCCTATGATTAAGCCCGCCTGAGTTCCCCCTGAACCCGTGGCATGGACCAAATAATCAATTTTCCATCCTTTCTCCACTATTTGGTTATATAACTCCAACATATATTGCACGTGCCCTACCACTCCTAAAGGGGTCGATCCGGTGTTCAGGAGCCGGACCGGCTTATGACCAGCCTTCTTTAAATCAGCCACTATTTTCTCTTCTAAATCTGCCGTTTGTTCTCCCTTGACCACCTTAATCTCAGCTCCGCATAAAAACTGGAGCAGATGATTGCCATCATAATCTTTGGGGTCGTAATCCTCTTTAGGACCTGTTTTAACCAAGACCACTTTCATGCCTAATTTGCGCGCCGCTGCTGCCGTCTGGGTACACCAATTAGAATGGTATCCGGCGCCAGTTACTATACAATCTGCTCCTTTACTCACCGCATCGCCCATTAAATACTCTAACTTCCTGGTTTTATTCCCGCCAAAAGCCAACCCCGTTAGATCATCTCTTTTGATATAGATTTTGGGCCCGCCCAAAAAATCTGTTAATCTGGGCAATTCTTGCAAAGGAGTAGGTAGATGAGCAAGCCTTAGGCGCGGTAAATTAATAAAATCCATTTCCCCTTCCTCCTGATCTGGTATTTATTTTCTTTCCCAACAAAATTCTCCACCCACTATGGTAGCTACAATCGAAATATCTTTAAGCGCTGCTGGAGGAACTTTAGTTATATCTTCTTCTAAGATTACTAAATCAGCCAACTTCCCCACTTCTAACGAACCTTTAATCTTTTCTTCACCAGTGGCATAAGCACCATTAATTGTATAACATTGTATTGCTTCGGCAACAGAAATTTTTTCTTCCGGATTATAATCCTGACCACTTCTGGTTTTTTGATTTACGGCAGCATGGATGCCTAAAAGAGGAGCGCCGTTGACTACTGGACGATCAGAACTAAAGGCTATGGGAATTTCATTCTTTAGCAAAGTCTTGAAGGGTTTACATTTTCGAGCTCGTTCCGGCCCTAATTGGTGAAACCAGTTGTCCGCCAGTTCCCAAATAAAAGCTGGCTGCATAACCGGAATGACTTTTAGTTTTTTAATCAGCTCCATGGACTTTGGCGTTAGCATAGTTGCATGTTCCAAACGGGGGCGAGTATCTTCTCGGGGAAATTTTTTCAAGGCGGCCGCAATTGCTTCCAGGCAATAATCAATAGCGCGGTCACCAATGCCATGCAAAGATAACTGCCAGCCCCAATCATGAATTTGGCTCACCAGCTTCTTCAATTTTTCAGGTTCAATGACTAGTACACCACAACTCCGCTCATGCCAATTAGCTCCATATGGCTCATAAGTAGCGGCGGTGACTGTGCTGAAAGCCCCATCAACTATGATTTTAAAAGGGCCGATGCGCAATTTCTCATTCCCCAATCCGGTCCGCAAACCTAACTTGAAAAGTTTTCCTTGGGCTGCTTGCAAACTTTCTTCCAGATGAGTGTAATCTACCAAAGCCTCACTCCAAATTGCTAAATTATGACGCACTTTTAAAATTCCCCGCTCTATTGCTTCCTGGTAAGCGGCGATCTGGTAGGGAATATCATTACTGCCCACACTGGCATCAAGAGCACTGGTAATGCCTTCAGCCAAAAATTTCTGGTTGGCTAAGCCCAAAGCATTTACCATCTCCGACGGCGATGGTTTGGGAATAATATCTTCGATTAATTTCATAGCTGGAGATTCAAAGAGTAAACCGTTGGGTTCGCCAGATTCATCTCGACCTATCTTTCCTCCGGGGGGATCACTAGTCCCTCGGCCAATCCCGGCTTTAGCCAGAGCCAAGCTATTGACGGCCAAGCCATGAGCTGAAGTGTGGCGCAAACAAACTAAATGCTTAGGAGCCGCTTTGTCCAAGTCATACTTAGTGGGATGTCTTTTCTCGTCCAATTCATTTTGGTTATAGCCTACGCCTCTAATCCATGTCCCTTCTGCTTGTTGATCAGCTCTTTCTTTAACCAACTTCAAGATTTCTGCTATTGAATTTACTGTTGCCAAATCAATCGCCTGCAGATCTAAAGCAAACATCAAAGTATGGTTATGGGATTCAATAAAACCAGGAATTACGGTCATGCCCTTTAGATCTTTTACCAACGTTTGGGGACCGATAGTTTGTTTAACTTCCTCATCAGCGCCGACCCAAAAAATTTTTTCGCCTTTGATAGCCAGCGCTTGAGCTCGGGGCTGCTGGTTGTTCATGGTTATAATGTTGCCATTTAAAAACACTATATCCGCATCGACTAGGACGCCCATTTTATTTCTCCTTTTTTTCTTTTTTAAATCTGGGCTAATTTTACACCAACTATTCATTAAGTCAAAATATAAGATCCACTCCTCCATATTTTTCTTCTTCCCCCTCACCATCTCTCCTATCCAGCGAGAGTATGTCACAATGGTGAAAAAGGGGTGGAGGCAGGCATTCATTCAGAATCATGAGGCAGTGGATTTTCCATAGGTGCGGGGCGGAATAATTTCATAAAATGTAGTAGGGCAAGGGCTTGTGCCTTGTCGTATTTGGCAAGCCATAAAGGCTTACCCTACAAATTATAAAATTATAAGAATATTTAAGCCGCGCGCCCTTTGCGGAAAAAGGGTGGGTAAGAGGAAGATAGTCCTTTCCCGGCCGATTTTAATTTCGCTTCTTTCCCTCCCACCCTGTCACATTTGGGAGCGAAAATTAAAACTGTTCGACGGTCGGGCGAATTTCCTCTGTTACGTAAAAATCATTTGTGCACATATGGGAAACTATTGCTGAACATTTCAG
>JBNAWB010000174.1:0-7820 GCA_049699975.1 Thermodesulfobacteriota bacterium | reverse complement strand
AAAAACATGGAAAAGAAAAAAGTAGTAGAAAAAAGTGAAGAAGGGATGAAGCGCCGCGATTTCATAAAGCTTGGTTTAGCCGGGGCAGCGGCCGCAGGGGTAGCAGCAGCTCCGCGGGTAGCGCGGGCGCAAAAGAAACCAGTTATTACCTGGATAGGGCAAAGCTCGTTGCCACCAGCAATGCCAGTTTCGGTAGGTCTTCAAGATTTAGCCGACCGAATTAAGGCGGCCAGTGGAGGACGGATTGATTGGAAGGTAAAACCGGCAGGATCCGTAGTCCCTGGGACTAAAGAATGGCAGGGAATCGACAAAGGAGTTCTTGATTTTTGTGCCGGTGGTGGTTCTTATATGGTTCCCGATGTGCCTTTTGGGAGCATCGTGGCTCAACGTGTTGGATCACAGATGTCTCCCTTTGCGGCGTATATGTGGCTGGAAGTAGAAGGACGCCCGTTGATTAACAAGTGGTATGAAAAATTAGGCCACAAATTCATCAACATTGGCGTCCTACAGGGACTTCCTGAAGGATGGATTCATTTGGATAAACCTTTAAAGGGCCCTGAGGATCTCAAGGGATTAAAAATGCGGGCCGCCGGTGACGGTGGGGTGGTTTTGTCGCGGCTGGGTGTAGGCACGGTTTTTATGCCCTTAGGAGAGGTATTTGAAAACTTCAAAAGAGGAATTATCGATGCCTATGAATGCAGTTGCCCGGCTTTCGATTGGGACATGAAGCTTTATGAAGTGGGTAAACGTTATTATTTGAGCCCTACCCGTGCCCCTTGGGAAATCTATGAAATTCTCGTGCGGAAAGATAAATGGGAAAAACTTTCCGAGGAAGACAAAACCATTATTTTAAACTGCATCAAAGGTGCAGAAATGGCTTATCATGCTCGCCTTTTAGCCAAAAACGAGCAAGCCGTAAAAGGTTTTAGAGAAAAAGGGGTTATTGTGGAAAAGCTTCCGGAATCTATTGATAAAGTTTTTGTTGCGGAAGCAAATAAGTACCTCGATGAAGTAGCCGCAAAACATGAGTCGATGAAGGAAGTTTTGGCGTCTCAGCGCAAGTGGGAAGCTATGTGGAAAGAGCTTTATGGCTTGCCTGGGATAGGGAAATAAATACCCCAGGATCAATTCCTTTTAAAAAGGACATCCCGAAAATTGGGAGAACAATCATAAGGCTCAAGCAGGTTCTTTCACTTTGAACCTCCTTGAGCCTTATGGGTTCAAAAGATAGAGATGGAGGGTATTGAATTGTGAATAAAATATTAAAGAAAATTGACGGTATTAATGAAAAAACAGGCGAATTGGCTAAGTGGATTACTTATGCTTTTGTAGCTCTTGTTTGTGCCGAAGTTTTTATGAGATACGTGTTGAATCGGCCTACTATTCAGCTTCCCGTCATCGTGACTATGACGACTGCCGCGATGTATGTTCTCTCCCTCGGTTATATTTTCCTGCATGATGGCCATGTGCGGATAGATGTAGTTACCCGCCTGCTTTCCCCGCGTGGCAGAGCACTCATGGATGTTATTTTCAGCGTCCTCTTTTTCTTTCCGGTGATTGGTTCATTAACCATTCAAGGAGCCTGGTGGACGTGGTTTGCCTGGGCCACAGGAGAAACAGACAAACAAACTTTCTGGTATGCTCCTATAGCCCCCATCAGAACGGTAGTTTTTATAGGTCTCCTTCTCTTTCTCCTGCAAGGCATATCAGTTTTTGTTAAGAAATTTTATTTTATCGTAAAGGGAAAGGAACTAACCTATGATTGAGATGAGTCCTGAACTTATTTCTTTTATTATGCTTGGCGGAATCCTGGCCGGGGTGGTCTTAACTGGCTATCCCTTAGCTTTAGCTATTGGCGGTGTATCTTTTATTATGGGCATGTTAATTTTTGGACCAACAGTTACTCTCGAAGTTTTCTATAGCCGCTCCTACGATATGTTGAACAATTATATTTTGCTGGCCGTGCCTGGATTTGTCCTTATGGGAGCGGTCTTAGAACACTCTGGAGCAGCCGAGGGCGTTTTCGACGAGCTGTATGTATGGTTTGGAACAATAAGGGGTAGTCTTGCTTTAGCTACTATCGTCTTAGGCACAATTATTGCCGCTACGGTAGGCGTTATTGCTGCTTCGGTCACTTTATTAGCATTAACAGCTCTCCCTTCTATGATCAAGAGAGGCTATGATAAGAGCTTGGCTGCCGGCGCTGTTTGTGCAGGTGGCAGCTTAGGTATTTTAATACCACCGAGCATCATGTTGGTTCTTTATGGACCAATGGCTAACCTTTCCGTAGGCAAAATGCTCATTGCTGCCGTTATTCCAGGACTTTTTCTTTCTCTTTTATACTGTATCTTTATTTTGGTAAAATGCAAAATATCCCCCGAAATTGCCCCACCAATTCCACCAGAAGAGATTAAAGATTCTTTTTTGGTTAGGACTTATAGGCTCGCCCTCGCCACAGGCCCCCTCGCTACCCTTATTCTGGCCGTGCTGGGTAGCATTTTCTTTGGCATTGCTTCGCCAACGGAGGCGGCCGGAGTTGGTTCGTTAGCCACTATTATTTTGGCCGCAGCCAACCGTAGACTGGACAAAAAACTCCTATCTGAAGCAGCCTTCACC
The DNA here is from genome assembly GCA_049699975.1 of Thermodesulfobacteriota bacterium. Lineage (GTDB taxonomy): Bacteria > Desulfobacterota > SM23-61 > SM23-61 > SM23-61 > CAZAGD01. The sequence continues at coordinate 5,204 of JBNAWB010000174.1, read as the reverse complement.
ACCATGAAAGTTAGTGGCATGGTTCTGCTCATCGGTATGTTGGCTTCTTCTTTTACCGGTATATTTATGCGCGCTGGGTGCGACGAGGTGGTAGGCGAATTAATCATGGCCATGCCCGGTGGCAAATGGGCTATATTTGCCCTTATCATGTTTATCTGCTTCATGTTGGGCTTCTTTATTGACTGGTTAGGAATTCTCTTTATCATGGTACCTATCATAACTCCCATCGCCGAAAAACTCGGATTTGATCCCCTCTGGTTTGCCATGATGGTCTGTATCAATCTGCAAATGTCTTTTATGACGCCTCCTTTTGCTTATGCCATTTTTTATGTCCGGGGGTCGGCTGATCCACAATTGGGGCTTACTACAGCCGACATAATCCGCGGTGTTATTCCTTATGTATTTTTAATTATGGTTGCCCTCGTGGTTTTCATCCTCTTTCCACAATTCATAACCTATTTACCTAATAAAATGCTGTAGATTAATTCCTTTTGCCTCTATCTTTTCATCCCCCCGCTATGGGGACGTAGTTGAATTTTTCTACTTATTTCTTTCCAAGACCTGCACCGCTTTGGCTATTGCAGATGTGCTAACGCCCAAGTGGCGGGCTATCTCTGCAAAAGGAATACCCATTTCATGGCTCAGGTAAAATGCGATCTTAGTTCTAACTGCTGCTACTTTTCTCCGTCTACTTCCGCTCTTGACCTCCGCTTCTTTCATTCCTTCTTCCATACAAAATTTTTGGATTACTGGATTTATATGCTCTTTTTTCAACGAGATTTGTCTTTTTAATTTTCTATCTGCCTCTTTTAAAATCTCAACCACGAAATCTTCTCTTCCAAGAATCCGCGGATCTGCCTGCCCCTTTCTTTCTCTTTCTTTTATAGAACGTTCTTGAGACCAAATTTCTGTTCTTCCTTTTGAACTTTTGCCTACCAAATCATTTCTTTTTCCTTGGTCTTTACCCTCTTCCAAAAATTTTAGGTAAATCTTTACTGCTTTCTTTCTCTTATCAGCAAACTGGGCTAATACATAGTCTACTTCCTGCCAATCATTTTTCTCTTTACCAATTAAATATTTATGGCCGCACCAAGGATGCGAGTCCAACTCTTCAATTCTTTTAACTATGGAAGCACGCCAGGGATTTAAATGAATATACCGGATTAATTCTAAGAGGTATTCATCTTTATCACAAATGATTGATTTGAACCGATTTTGAAAAACATGGCCGGAACGTTTGTATTTTCGGTTATAGTAAAGAGAATAGCTTGTCAATAGCCGGCGCATGAATTTAGAAATTCCCGGTGGAATACTAAACAAAAGCAGATGGAAATGATTGTCCATTAACGCCCAGGCAAGTATGCGCATTTTTGTCTCATGGCAGATTCTCTTAAGGCGAGATAGAAAGAATAGACGATCTTGATCCTCTCTAAAAAGGGTTAATTCAGATATGCACCGAGCAATAACATGATGAAGAGTACCAGGAACATCTAATCTTGTTTTGCGAGGCATACCCTATCCTTATCATAATAAAGTAAAATTAAAAAGTGGAAAAATTCAACAACGTCCCCTTTATTTTTATTTAGCCACAGAGGGCACGGAGGCCTACAGCGCAGCAGAGCGGCAACCCAAAATCATCCCCACATTCTTTCCTTTAGAGGCCGTATCGCAATCCTCTTTTCGTCATGGCGAGCGCAGCGTGGCCATCTCATTATTTTCAATCAATTACGAGATTACTTCGATCACTACGCTCTCTCGTAATGACCTAAAGGAATTGTAGGACAAAGGTTCATCCCTGGCCGCATTTTCAGCTTGCCCTACGTTTTATTCTTAATATTGATTTTATCGGCAAAAAATAAAAATAATTTTATGGCGCAGGTCAAATAAGGCAAATTAATCTTTTAGCTAAATTTTTACCCTTGACCTTTTTCTTTCCTTTTTGTTAATTTGAATTTGCATGCGAAAGAGGGAAAATTATATTTTTCCCCAAGAAAGGGCCAAATCTATGACTAAAGTTTCTTTATTCATACCGTGCACCGTCGACCTTTTCTTACCCCATATCGGAGAGGCAACGGTAAAAGTTCTCCGCTATTTAGGGGTCCCTTTAGTTTATCATGAAGACCAGACCTGCTGCGGCCAGCCGGCCATGAATGCCGGCTATCAGAAGGAAGCAAAAAAGGCCGCCCAGCACTTTCTCGAGGTCTTCGGCGAAGATGAAATAATTGTCAGCCCCTCTGGCTCATGTGTATGCATGGTGAAATACCACTACCCTGAGCTTTTCGAAAATGACCCGGAGTGGCGCCGACGAGCGGAAGAGGTCGCCTCCCGCATCTACGAATTTTCTCAATATCTCGTTGATGTTTTACGCGTAGAAGACGTGGGCGCTTCTTTTTCCGGAAAAGTAGCTTACCATGAATCATGCCATATTCTCCGCGGCCTTAAGGTTTCTGTTCAGCCGAAAAAATTAATCCAAGCCGTAAAAGGCGCAGAACTTGTTCCCCTCAATGCTGCTGATACTTGTTGCGGTTTTGGTGGAGAATTCGCCTACCATTATGCGGATATTTCGGAGAGCATGGTTAAGAATAAAGTGGATAATTATTTAGCCAGTGGTGCCGATTTACTCCTTCTATGCGAACCTGGTTGTCTTTTAAATATCGGCGGCTATCTCAGCCGAAATCATCCGCAAAAGAAAATAATGCACTTGGCCAGCTTTTTAGCCGCTTACCGAAGGGAGAAAGCATAATGGAACCACGAACAGAAAAATTCAAAGAATTAGTGGCCAGAGAGTTGCATAATCCTCGCTCTCAAAAATTCTTAAAAGTCATGCCCCCCATCCAGAATATGAAAAGAAGCATAGGCCTTAGTACTTTCACCGATATTGAGGCGGCGCAAGCTTATGGAGCTGCTATCCGCCAAGAGGCCATAGCTCGACTCCCCGAATTATTAGAGGAGTTTGAGAAAAATGCTTTAGCTAATGGCGCCCAAGTTTTCTGGGCCCGAGATGCAAAAGAAGCCAATGAATATATATTGAAGTTGGCCAAAGAACGAGGAGTTAAGTATGTAACTAAAGGAAAATCCATGGTCACGGAGGAAACAGGGTTAAATGAAGTTCTCAGTCAGAATGGCATCGAACCCTGGGAAACTGATCTGGGCGAATTCATTGCCCAGCAGCTCAATCTTCCCCCTTTCCATATTGTAGGTCCAGCGATCAATGTACCGGTGGAAGAAGTAAGGGATATTTTCATGGCCAAGGCCAATCTAAAAGAACCTACCTTAGATCCGGTAGAGCTTGGTTATGCGGCCCGCCTTTTTCTCCGTGACAAATTTCACCATGTGCAGATGGGTATTACGGGCGTTAACATGGCTGTGGCTGAAACGGGTACGATCATTAATGTGGAAAATGAAGGGAACATTCGTTATACCAAGGCGTCGCCGCGTACGCAAATTTCGGTAATGAGCATTGAAAAGGTAATTCCCACTATGAAAGATGCCCTCCATTTAATCCGCCTCCTTTGCCGCAATTGCACCGGTCAAAAATTAACTGCTTATGTATCAATGGATAGTGGACCCAAGAAGAAAGATGAAATAGACGGGCCAGAGGAACTTTTCATCGTCATCTTGGATAACGGGCGAACCAAGATCTACCAAGACTTAAAAGCCCGCCAAGTTCTCCGTTGTATCCGTTGTGCAGCTTGTCTTAATATTTGCCCTGTCTATGGCCAAATTGGCGGCTACGCTTACGGCTGGGCCTATTCTGGCCCCATGGGCCAAGTCTTAAATCCGCTGCTTTTGGGCTTAGAAAAAACCCAAGATCTTTACCGCGCCACGACCCTTTGCGCTGCTTGTAAGAGCGTTTGTCCAGCGGGGATCGACCATCCCAGTCTCTTCTTATACTATCGGCATAAAGATGTGACTGTTGATCCTTATTTTGGAGGGCAGGCCCGTCCAACTTCAGAAATCCGCTTCTTTAAGGCTTGGGCCTCGGCCATAAAGCGCCCTTGGCTTTGGAATTTAGGAATTAAAATGGCCCGGCCCTTCATCAATAAAAATGCCCGGGAAGGAATAATTCGGCAAATAAAAGGCTCTTTTGCCGATTGGTTTCGACAACGGGATCTGCCGGCCATGGCTGAGCATACTTTCCGAGAAAGATGGAAAAATTTAAAAAAAGAAGTTTAGTTAACAACGCCTAATTAAGAGTTGCGGAGGTTTCGATGGAACAGAGTAGCGCCCGCCAAGAAATAATCCAAAAATTAAAACAGGCTCCTGTAGAGCCAGTTGGTCCCAGGCCTGTCCTGCCCCCTTTAGCCGAATTATCCATGAACCAGGAAGAATTGGTAAAAAGATTTACGGAGCGTTTAGTCGAGGAAACGGGGGTCGTATATCGGGTTAAAAATTATACGCAAGCTTTAGAAAGGCTTGCTGAAATTGCGCAAGCGGAGAATTTAAAAAAGGTCATGACCTCTACGGACGAGGTGATAAGGCAACTTGACCTGGCTTCCTGGGCGGCAAATAGAGGTATAAAAGTAATGACTCCTCTGGATTATGCTGATCGCAATTCTTTCAAAGATGCTGTATTTCTGGAAGCAGATGCCGGAATAACCGGCGCAGATTTTGCGGTAGCGGAATCAGGAACTTTGGGCATAATTCACCGGAAAGATCAAGCTCGCCTTATCTCTCTTGCTCCCATTCTGCATATTGCCATTGTCCCTATGGAACGTTTGGTGCCTACCTATGAAATGGCGATTGATAAAGTGTTTGCCAATAAAAATAACCTGCCCAGCCAGTTCGTTTTCATTACTGGTCCAAGCATGACCGGTGATATTCAAGGAGTGCTCTTTAAAGGAATGCACGGCCCGCGTAAGTTGATGGTCATTTTTATTGGTTGAAAATATACAATGAGGGCATTAAGTATTTCCTTGCGCTCTTCCCTCTCCTCAGTTACGCTGGGGCGCAATGGAGAAGGGGCCGGAGGCAGGCCAGAGGCAGGCATGAATGAAGAAGCATCGGCGGGAGAAGCCGAATTCGGCAAGGGTCAAGCCCTTGCCCTACTGCTGCCGCCTTGTTCCATGGAAGAAACACTGCCTCATGATTCTGAATGGATGTTTGCCTCTGGCCTGCTTATGGCCTTTTCATCCAAGGTTAGCCAATTATTATTACTCGGAGCGATTAAATATTTACACTTATTCCCCTCACCCTCCCCTCTC
>JBNAWB010000173.1:0-7843 GCA_049699975.1 Thermodesulfobacteriota bacterium | reverse complement strand
ACAGTATAGAATAATCAAATCTCGAAATGAGTCAAGAGCAGACTTGACCCCTTTCTCCTTTTCTATGGAGGAGTAGAACTTAGCCTTCATGATTTTTGCCATGACTTGGAATTTAGGGTATAAAATATGTTAAATTACATCTTAGCAAGATAATATAACTAACAGGAGAAATCTCTTATGCCTTCTAAGAAAATTCCGGCTACAAAGGCCATTCGCTTTTTAAGAGAGCAGGGGGTGGATTTTATAGAACATCCTTACCGATATGAAGAGAAAGGGGGGACTGAAGCCGCCGCCAGAGCCCTTGGGGTTGATGAACATCTAACCATTAAGACTTTGGTTATGGAGGATGAAAAGAAAACGCCCCTAATTGTTCTCATGCACGGCGACAAAGAAGTTTCTACGAAAGAATTGGCCAGGATTATGGGGGTCAAATCGGTCAATCCTTGCTCTCCAGAAGAGGCTTTTAAGCACACAGGTTATATGGTAGGAGGGATTTCTCCTTTTGGAACGAAAAAGAAACTTCCCGTCTATGTGGAAGAGACCATTCTTTATCTGCCTCGCATATTCATCAATGCCGGCAAAAGAGGTCTCCTTTGCGAAATGTCTCCTCATGAACTCATAAGATTGCTGCATCCGATCATTGTCCGGGTGGCCCGTTGTTTAAAATATTAAAGGATTTAAGGATCAATATCTACCTTTAAAATACTAATTTGCCTCGAGTCCCTTTGTTAAAAAAGAGCCTGCAGGAGATAATAAGCCATAACTACGGAAGCGCTTAATTTCAAGAACATCCCGAGAAGAGAGCCGATAAAAATACCCAGAGCGGCCTTTAATGCTTGCTTTTCTTTTCTGGATACTATCCATTCTGTTAGTGCCGCCCCAATTAAAGCGCCAAGAATCAGCCCCAAGGGCGAAAAAAATATTCCCAAGATCATTCCTCCAACAGCACCCCAGACTCCCCACCTGGAGGCGCCGTATTTCTTGACTCCTATTAACGGGATTATATAATCAGCAAAAGTTACACCTATGGTGAGGATCAACATGTAAATGATGAGGTTAGAAGTGAGGGGAGGAGTAAAGTCATGCAGAAGGGCCACGAGAAAAAGGCCAACGAAACTGAGAGGAGGACCAGGGAGGACCGGTAAAATGCTTCCCAAGATCCCGAGAAAAATTAGTATGATACCAATAATTAGAAAAAAATAATAGAACATAAATTTTTTTAAAAATTTCCCCAGTGAAAGATGCCCGGGGGAATATGCCATGATAATCAATCATAAATAAAGATTGACTGGTTTTCAAGAAATTCTTAATCATCTTTTTCTTTTAGTCTTCCCCGTGCTCTTTTACTATATTTTTATCTCTTTAATCCTGGCGTTTAAACTACTTTTTGACACTATCTGGCCCATATGTGATATAAAATTTAATTCTTATGTTAAGTAATCGTTATTCCACTATTCAGAAATTGATCCTAATCATGAAGAAATTATAGAAAAGTTAAATTCCCTTGTCTTCAGCTTATTGGCTCCTATTTTTTTCTTTCGTGCCGAAACAATGATGAGGTTTGGCGAAATAACTTTCTTCACTGTGGGAATTTTTCTGATTTTACTGGTTTCTTCCCTGATCGGAAAATTTGTAGGTGCCTATCTTCCCTTAAGAATCTTTTCTAAGGAAATAGCCAAGTATGGAGTTTTTCTCTTTAACTACCGCTTGAGTTTTAGATTAATCACAGCCATCTATGGGCTTAAAAAGGTGATTCGCACGGTGGAACTTTTCAACACCATCCTCCTCTGTGTACTTTTCAGTTCTTTAACCGTTACCTATGGAGAAAAAAGATTAAATGCCAAGAACAGTTGGCCAAGTGTTAACCCGGATGTTGAAAAATGAAATAAAAGCGGCCATCTTTTCGGGATAGAAGGAGAGAAAATCAATTCATAGCCAGTCTTATTTTTAGGCCTCTTGCTTCCCCTTAAGCTATAATAGAGATCTCTGAAAAAGTGCTTAAAAAAATAAATATGGTTATTATCGTACAGACATAAGTCCAGAATTTTAATATTTTCCTGGATTCCTGCTTCCGCAGGAATGACGAAAAAATGAGTTTTTCAGAGATCTCATAATAGGCTATTTGACAAAACATTGAAGAGGGGCAGGATACTTGCTTGTTGATTATCTATAATTGATTTGTTTTAATATTAAAAGGATTTCTAAGATTTTCCCGCCTGAATAGAAAGGAGAGCGAGAGTTAGCAAAACATGCAACTTATCTTATTAAATGATATTTTAACTATCTTTGGCATCTCCGTAATTGCCCTTTACATTTGCCACCGGCTGCGCGTTCCTCCCGTAGTTGGATTCTTGCTAACCGGGATTTTAGCCGGTCCTTTTGGGTTAGGTTTAGTTAAAGCACTTTCAGTAATTGAAATTTTGGCGGAAGTTGGCGTAGTTCTACTCCTCTTTACTATTGGTCTGGAGTTTTCTTTAGCTAATTTGTGGCGCCTGGGGAAACCTTTGCTCATAGCTTCTTGCTCCCAAATATTCTTAACCTTCTTGGCCATTTTAATGATTACTAAAATTTTAGGCCAGAGTATTGAAAAGGCCATTTTTGCCGGATTTTTAATTTCGCTAAGTAGTACGGCCATTGTGATGAAGATCCTGCAAGACCGGGGAGAAGTGGAGAGTATTCAAGGCCATACTATCTTGGGAATTTTAATTTTCCAGGACCTAATAACGGTGCCTATGATGCTCTTAATGCCTGTGCTGGCTGGAAAAGGTGGCGATTTAGGAAGGGCTTTGCCTATTTTTCTCCTGGAAGGTCTGGGAATGGCGTTCTTAGTATTCGTCGGGGCCAAGTGGCTTGTTCCTTGGATTTTTTTTAGGATTGCCGAAACCAAGATTCGGGAACTTTTCGCTCTCAGCGTAATCGTCATCTGTCTCGCTGTGGCGTGGATTACCCATCTGGTTGGTCTTTCCTTAGCTTTAGGAGCTTTTTTAGCCGGTTTAATTATCTCTGAGTCGGAATATGGTCATCAAGCTTTAGGCAGTATAATTCCTTTTCGTGATGTCTTTACCAGTTTCTTCTTTGTTTCTATAGGTATGTTGTTGAATCTGAATTTCATTTGGCAAAACCCATGGGGGCTGGGAATTATAGCTATAGGCGTACTGATCTTAAAAGCTCTCTTGGCTTGCTTAGCGGTTATTTTTATGGGATTACCTTTACGGATAGCTATTATCGTTGGCTTGGGCTTAAGCCAGATTGGCGAATTTTCTTTCATTCTTGCCCAGGCCGGAAATAAATATGGCTTATTAACTGATATGGGCTACCAAATGTTTCTGGCCATCTCAATTCTCACTATGATGCTGACCCCATTTATCATAAATTTAGCTCCCAGAGCAGCGGATCTGATCTTAAAACTGCCCATTTCGCGCAAGCTAAAAAGAGGATCTTATACAGTCAAAGGAACTCTTAGAATTCACGAGAAAGATCATTTAATAATCGTGGGTTTTGGGATTAATGGCCGCAACATTGCCCGCGCGGCGCGGGCCGCTGGGATTCCTTATGTAATTGTAGAAATTAATCCGCAAGTGGTTCGGGAGGAAAGAGAGAAAGGAGAACCTATCTTCTTTGGGGATGCCACTCACGAAGAAATTTTACAGCATGCGCGAATCAAAGAAGCCCGCATAATAGTGGTGGTAATTAACGATCCAGTGGCCACGCGCCGCATTACCGAATTATCACGCCGTTTAAACTCTAAAATTCATATCATCGTGCGCACCAGGTATCTGCGGGAGATGGAACCTTTATACAAATTAGGAGCTAATGAGGTAATTCCGGAAGAGTTCGAAACTTCGATTGAAATTTTTGCCAGAGTATTAGCCAAATACCTTTTGCCCAAAGATGAAATAGAGAAGTTTATCGGCGAAGCTCGGGCTGAAGGATATGAAATGTTACGCAGCCTTTCTAAAGAAGCGGCTACCTGCCGCAATCTTAGCCACTGCCTGCCGGATATAGAAATAGGATCTTTGCGCGTGAGCAGAAATTCTCCTTTTCTGGGGAAAACCCTGGCCCAAACGGAGATGAGAAAAAAATATGAAGTAACGCTCTTGGCTATTCGTCGCGACCATAAGCTAATCTATAATCCTGATCCGGATATTGAATTTAAAGAGAACGACCTTCTTCTCTTAGTTGGTCCGCCAGAAAAGATTACGGAAATAGCTTCATTATTCCCTGTTTAAGGGAATTTGCTGCCGGAGGTAAGAGGAAGTGCCGGACGAAATTTGGGCTATCGGCGTTGATTTAGGAGGGACAAAAATAGAGATAGCGCGGGTAAATAGTGATGGTCATTATAATAAAAAGATAACGCGCCCGACCATAGCCACTCGGGGACCCGCAGCCATAAAGAGAGAAATAATAACCTGCATAAAAGATATGATGAAGGAAACGGACTCGCCACCCGCAGGCGTTGGGGTTGGTTTGGCTGGCCAAATCGATCCGCACCGAGGTTCGGTCCATTTCTCCCCTAATTTGGGATGGCAAAATGAGCCCTTTCAAGAGGAACTGGTTCAGGCTTTAAGATTACCGGTTATGGTGATTAATGATGTGCGGGCAGCCACCTTGGGTGAATGGTGGCACGGGGCCGGAAAAGGTTGTGCGGATTTAGTATGTCTTTTTATAGGTACTGGAATTGGCGGAGGAGTGGTGAGCGGGGGCAGAATTTTGATTGGCGATAGCAATAGTGCCGGAGAATTAGGTCACATTACTGTTGATTGGCATGGTCCTCCTTGTCGATGTGGAAACAAAGGCTGTCTGGAAGCTTTGGCCGGTGGCTGGGCCATTGCTCGGCGTGCTCAAGAATTGATAATCAATAATCGGGTCGCCGGAATTACCCTCTTAAATATAGCAGGCGGTAAGATAGAAGAAGTTGATGCCAAAGTAGTAGCCGAGGGGTTTAAAAAAGGAGATCCTTTAGCTCGGCAGATAATCGAGGAGGTAAAAGAAGCCCTGATTGCCGGGACGGTTAGTCTGGTAAATGCTTTCAATCCGCGGAGATTGATCTTAGGCGGAGGGGTGATGGCCGGGCTCCCCGAATTAAGGAAGTTTATTGAAGACGGGATTAGAGAAAGAGCTTTAAAGGCAGCGACGGTATCCTTAGAAGTTTTGCCCGCAAAATTGGGGAATATGGCCGGAGTAATTGGAGCAGGCTCTTTGGTTATCCAAACTTTAGGCAAAAAAGAGCAAGTTCTTTAAATAGAAAGAGGTGACCTTTGCTGAAAAATAATTTGCCCGGGATGAGTTTAAAATTAGGAAGCTATTTTCCTTTAATAAATAGAAGGATGAAAGAGCTAAATGAGATAAATTTTGTTAGTCGTTTATGGAGCAAAGACCCCACTTTATGGGGAAAGGATGATCCCCAGGCGCAGAAGAATATTGCGTCATCTTTGGGGTGGCTTGATGTAGTTAGCAAGATTAGAGATAAAGTGAGGGAAATTAATCAATTTGCCCAAGAAATATTAAAAAGCGGTTTTAAACAGGTGGTCCATATGGGCATGGGCGGAAGCAGCCTGGCCCCATTGACTTTTAAAAAAGTATTCTCCCCGAAAGCAAGTGGGCTACCTTTAGTAGTTTTAGATACTACTGATCCAACTACTATCCGTAAGATAGAAAAGAACTATCCCTTAGAAAAAACTCTTTTTATCAATGCCAGTAAGTCTGGAACAACAGTTGAACCGTTAGCTTTTGGCGAGTATTTTTATTTTAAATTAAAAGAAATTAAAGGCGAAAGGGCGGGGGAGAATTTTGTAGTCATTACTGATCCAGGAAGTTATCTGGAAAAAGTGGCCAGGGAGCGCCAATTCAGAAAAATCTTTGCTGGTTTCCCTGATATAGGCGGGCGTTTTTCTGCTCTTTCCCCATTTGGTTTAGTGCCCGCAGCGCTGTTGGGCTTAGATTTAGAAAAAATTTTAGAGACCGCGAATAGAATGATGATGGCCTGTTCAGCGGAAAAAGATATTGAGCAAAATGAAGGGATAATCTTGGGAACAATTTTAGGAGAGATGGCTGGGCAGGGAAGGGATAAACTCACTATTTTCCTGCCCCAGCCTTTGAGTTCTTTTGGCTTATGGCTGGAGCAGCTTTTGGCGGAAAGTACAGGAAAAGAAGGAAAGGGAATTTTGCCAATTGTTAATGAACCTTTAGGGGTGGCGGAGAGTTATAAAGAAGACCGGTTATTTATCTCTTATCATCTGCAGGGAGAATTTGAGGGCACTCTTGAGCAATTGCTGAACGATTTAGAAGATCGGAAAGATCCTATAGTTGTGATCCAGATGAGAGACTATTTCGATCTATTTGCGGAAATGTGGCGTTGGCAGATAGCCACGGCCACCGCCGGAGCTATTTTGCAGATTAATCCCTTTGATCAACCTAATGTACAAGAGAGCAAAGAAAATACTAACTCTCTCCTTAAGGAGCTGCCAAAAGAGGGAAAGTTACCAACCGCCAAGCCATCCTTAAAAGAAGACTCTTTGGAGTTTTACGGCATGGGGCCGGGAGAAAGCGCTCAGGAATTGTTGCAAAACTTTTTGGATACCAGGCAGCCGGGAGATTATTTTTCTCTACTCGCTTTTCTACCAGAAGAAGCGATAATAATAGAGGCGATGCAGATGATGCGGCGGTTGGTGCGTGACCATCTGGGCTTAGCTACCACTCTTGGATTTGGACCGCGTTACCTTCATTCCACCGGCCAGTTCCATAAAGGCGGGCCAAATAAAGGTTTATTTATGATGCTGACCGCCGAGGATAAAGAAGATATTCCAATTCCTTATCGGCCTTATACTTTTGGCACCCTGAAGATGGCCCAGGCCTTAGGAGACCTGGAAGCATTAAGAAGACATGGCCAGCGCGTGCTCCGGGTGCATTTGGGTTCCCATATAGAATCCGGGTTGGAAGCGTTAATTGAAATTATAAAAATAGTACTTAGTTCACGTCTTTGAATATAAAAAATTCCTTTAAAAACAGCCAATCATAGCAAAAATCAAGGAATTAAATAAGCCGCCAGAATTTCTCCGAAATAAAGAGTATGATAATCTTTGGCCGGATAAATGGGCATTAGATCTTGATCGAGGAAGCGCGGATCCATAGGGCTTTTATAAATGAGCCGACATTGATAATGATAGCCTGGGATGTTTAAAAGAGGTGAATCAACGATTTGGGTGTCAATGGTCTGTAGAGCGCATTCTTTAAATTTGTCGAAGTGTCGGCCAGATTTTGAACCACAAAAGTTTAGCTCTTTTTCCATCGGGTCAGAAGGGACACTAACGGCAAAGCTATTTGCCTCTTCCAGCAATCCGTGAGTAAAACGGCTGTTACGCACTGCCACCATAAGCATGGACCTGCGCCATACATAGCCGAATAGAGCCCAACCAATAGTCATCACATTGCGCTTATTTTTAGTTTGGACGGCTAAAAAAGCTCCGTTGGGAATTTGTTTTATGGATGGGCCCATGATTTCTTGTTCAGCGACTTTTTTCATTTGTGTTTTCTCCTCTCTATTAATTTGAGATATCCAAAATCTTTTTTAGCATAAATTAAAATTTTGGCAAGTCTCGACAATATCTAACCGGAGTTTAGATTTTGGGCTTTTCTCCAATTTAGTTTTCTTGTCCTAAATATAAAATTATAAAAATTTTTGATATTATTCGTTTATTTTGCCCAGTCATCTTTATTATATTAGCTCAAGATTAAATGTGTTCAATGTTGAAATTCTATATGGTACCAAATATCCAAGAGTCTATTCCGTGATATTCCTTTGGCCTCTCACCTCGGTACGAGTCGCTTCCGACTTTCTCGCCTG
>JBNAWB010000172.1:0-7869 GCA_049699975.1 Thermodesulfobacteriota bacterium | reverse complement strand
TCTCTCCCTCCCGCCTGAAGTAGGTACGAATTTCAAAAGTGATCGACGGTCAGCCCAAACAACAATTGACTTTCCCTACTTTTTTTGTTATATTCCAGCCAAATTTTATGTGGGCATCATGAAAAAAGGTCAGCGGTTTCTTAATTTAAAACTCGGCAAAAGAGGTACAATGCGGGGCAAACCATGGAGAAGTGTATCTAAAAAGAAGGCGCCCAAAGGTTTAACTCGATGAGGAGAAAAAATTTATTTTTTCTACTCTGTTTACTTTTTCTCATTGGCGGCGCAGCTTGTGCCTCTAAACCAAAAACGAGTACTCTTTTAAGAGAAATTCCCCAAATCCCTCCGCTTATCGAAAAGATTGTTGTCCAGGAAGGTAAAGCAGACTATTTTCTGCTTCATGATGAAGGATATTCCTGGCGCCTAATCTTCCTCTGTGCTAACAAAGTATATAATTTCGTGAGCGAGGCCGAAAATAAAGCCGTCTTGGTCAGTTTTCATCCCCTTCTGGGAAGCGATGTAGAAGAGAAGATTCCTCCTTTGGACCGCCATAAAATATGGCAATGTTGGGAGGAGAAGGTACGTGCCGAACAGACTCAATTAGCTCGGATGAAAGAGATTATTGTTCAAGAAAGAAAAGGGATTGAAAGTGAGAAAGCTCAACTCCTGCATGAAAAAGAACGGTTAGAAAAAGAGCTTGCTGAAAAAGCAAAAGAAGCTATACAGAAACAACAAATAGCGGAAGAAAAGCAAGCCGCAGAACATGAGGCTCAGCTTAAACAAGAAGAGGAGCAGCGCAAAAGGATAGAACGAGTAGAAGAAGAAAAGAAAGTTAAATATTACCGCTCCAGAGAAAGAGATCGGGAAGAAGAGAAAGAGAAAGAGGTTCCTCCTCCACTTAAGATTACTGAAACCGGGGTTTTTTTAGTAATGAGGGACTGCCCGGTTTACGAAATGCCCAAAAAATCTTCCCGCGTCCAGGTAAAAGTGCAGAAATATGACCTCTTTAATGTCTTAAACACCACCAGAGATGAGGCGGGCAATCAGTGGCACCAAATTTTTTTAAGTGAAAGAGTTGTATCAAAAAAAGTGAAAAAAGTAGGCTGGAGTCCTGAAGAAAAAGCTTTCTGGCTTAAACACAAATTATTGGCTTGGGTTTACCCGGGAGATATAAATAAAATTAACAGTCTCAAGCCTTTAAAGCTGCCCGTGGAAGAGGTTCATTATACCGGGAAGAAAGCTTCTCTACCCGATAAGCCGCAATTGTTTGAAGTTACTTACGAAGTTAACATGGAGTTTATAGAAAGGGTATATGGTTGGATTGAAGACCAAAATGGTATCCGCCGGGCCGATAAAAATATGGAAGAAATGATGGAGCTAATGAAGAGTTTAGCTGCTACCCTCTGGCCGATACGTATCCAAAATGATATTTTACGCGGCTATATAAGGGTGGGATTTACACCTGAACAAGTGCTTTTAGCCTGGGGTAAACCCAATCATATCAATAAAACGCGAACTTTTGTGGGCCTCCATGAGCAGTGGGTTTATGGGGAAAAGCCTTTTCCCCGAGCTTATGTTTATTTTGAAAATGGGTTGGTGAAGAATTGGGAATTCTTTAAAAGATAAATTATCATAGGCCAGAGCATTTTACATTTTATGGAAGGAGGGGGGATATGGGGTTAAGAGATTTTACTGTTTATGATGTTATTGCCCGTAATGTCCGTCTTTATCCGCAAAAAGAAGCCTGGATTTATGAGAATAGAAGATATTCCTTTGCCGAATTTGGAAAAGGAGTTGACTGCCTAGCTTATGGACTGAGCAAATTAGGATTTAAAAAGGGGGACCGCCTAGGGGTTCTCTCTCAGAATTGCTATGAGTATGTGCTTCTCTACGGAGCAGCGGCCAAATTAGGGGGCATAATGCTCCCCATTAACTGGCGCCTCACCCCTCCAGAGATAGAATATATTCTCACTGATGCCCAACCTCGTTATTTCTTTTTTGGCAAAGAATATGGAAGCCTCGCGCAAGAATTTAAAAGAAAACTCCCTTTTATGGAACAGATGTTCTGTTTGAAAGGTGAAGAATCGGGAATGCTCCCCTTCGCCTCCCTTTTAGAAGAAGAGGGAGAAATTAAAGAAGCCGATGTTTCAGATGATGATCCTTACTTGATTATCCACACTGCGGCTGTGGCTGGTAAACCTCGCGGGGCTACTTTGTCCCAAGGAAATATAATTGCCACTAATATGCAACATATAGCAGTTATGGGCCTGCGCGAATACGATGCTTATCTCCATCTTTTGCCGCTTTTTCATATCGCTGATTTAGCTTTATCTTTTTCGGTTATGCATGCCGCAGGAAAAAATGTGATCATGACCAGATTTGATCCAGAACTCGCTTTACAGCTCATCGAGAAGGAAAAAATTACCATTATTGGGGAATTCCCGCCCATGCTGAATATGCTTTTGGAAAAAATGGAGGGAAAAAATTATGATATTTCTTCTTTAAAGCATGTTTCCGGAATCGATCATCCAGAGAACATAGCTAAATTGAAACAGAAAGCTCCGGCTGAGTTTTGGATCGGTTTTGGGCAGACCGAGACCTCAGGAATGGTTACGGCCTGTGCTTACTCGGAGAAACCCAGATCAGCCGGAAAAGAAGGCCCCCTGGCCAAAATAAAATTAGTTGATGACTATGATCGCGAAGTACCGGTTGGTCAACCAGGAGAAATTTGCGTGCGTGGACCGTTGGTTTTTTTAGGCTATTGGAATTTAGAAGAGGATAACCGCTATACTTTTCGAGAAGGATGGCATCATACTGGAGACATTGGCCGACTCGATGAACAAGGTTACCTTTGGTATGTAAAAAGAAAAGCGGAAAAGGAACTTATTAAACCAGGGGGAGAGAATGTATATCCAGCCGAAGTAGAGAAAGTTATTCTGGAAAATCCGCACGTGCTGGAAGTTTCCGTAATTGGAGTTCGAGACTTGGAATGGGGAGAAGCCATTAAAGCTGTATGTGTATTAAAGCCAGGCAGTACTTTAAGCAAACAAGAATTAATCGATTTTGTAGCCAACCGGATTGCCCGTTACAAGAAGCCCAAATACGTAGAATTCGTTTCTACCTTACCCAAGACCGAAGATGGCAGCATTGACCGAGAAAAAGTCAAAGAGCTGTATGGCCAAGCCTGAAGTATTTTAGCCGAGATTATTACTAAAAAATCTTGCGAAAAGAACTACCCAGCAAATTCCTAAGAGCGCCATCAGGGTGATCAGGGAGAGGGAGATTACTTTTTGTCACACCAAGCGGCCATGGGAGACATAGCAGGAGAGCGCAGGTCGATGCGACCCACGCTCTCCGCATCAAGTGCGGGGTCACTCGCCATGACTAAAAAGGGGCTGTGATCCAGTTTCAAGGAAGGGTTGGATTAGCCAATAAATTAAATTTTTTAAGGAGGAAGAACCATGAGCAAATATGCATCTATCTTGGAGAAAGCCCGGGGATTACAGGCCACAATTGTTGAGTGGCGGAGATATTTTCATGAACGTCCGGAAATAGCCTTGAAGGAATTTGAAACGGCCAAAAGAATAAGGGAGATATTAGAAGAGTTGGGTTTAGAGACTAAAATGATGGTCAACGGCACTGGTGTCAGAGCCATTTTAAAGGGAGGAAAACCAGGCCAGACTTTTGCCCTGCGTGCCGACATAGATGCCCTGCCCCTCCAGGAAGAAACCGAGGTCTCCTATAAATCAAGGAATCCCGGAGTTATGCATGCCTGCGGTCATGATGCTCATGCGGCCATGCTCTTAGGGGCAGCCAAGCTGTTGGTCCAAATGAAAGATACCATCCCGGGAAATATAGTTTTCCTTTTTCAGCCGGCTGAAGAGACTGGGGATGGAGCGCGGCCTATGGTCGAAGAAGGGGCCCTGGAAGGCGTAGATGCTATTTTCGCTATTCATGTCTATTCTTCTTTGCCAGGAGGTATTTTAGGTTACAAAGCCGGCCCTTTGTTGGCTGCTGGTGATTTTTTTGATGTGAAAATAACTGGGAAAGGTGGCCATGGAGGGTTGCCGCACTTAGCCATTGATCCAATTGCCATAGCAGCTCAGGCAATAACCGCATTGCAAACTATTGTAAGTAGAGAGGTAGATCCCTTAGAAAGCGCGGTCATTAGCATATGCAAAATGGAGGCGGGGAAAGGAGCTTACAACGTCATTCCTGATGCGGTAACTTTTGGGGGGACGATTCGTTCTCACCAACCGGAAATGCGCACCTATCTTCCCCAGAGGATAAAAGAAATCTTGAACGGCGTTGTTTCCGGCATGCGCGGGACTTATGAATTTAATCTGCTGAGTAAATTTCCAGCGCTAATTAATGAAGAAAAGATGACCTCCTTCGTGGTGGAAGTTGCTCGCAAACTTTTAGGAAAAGACAAGGTTATTGAAATGAAGCCATTGATGGGCTCAGAAGACTTTTCTTATTATCTCCAAAAGATTCCTGGCACCTTTGTCTTTTTAGGGGTAGGCAATAAAGAAAAAGGGATTGTTTATCCGCAACACCATCCCAAATTTGAATTGGATGAAGATGTTCTTCCTTTAGGGACCGCTCTACATATAGCCATAGCTTTGGAGTATTTGCAAAAAAGAGAATGAAATTTGCAAAGGTCTCGGAAAATAAAAAAGAAAGGAGGTAAGGAAGATGGAAGCTGAATGGCTCAAACAAGCCACAGGCTTTGGGATGTGGTTTATTGGCGCGCTTACGGCCGGGAATGCTCTCCTCTTAACTTTGATTATCTACCGACATGCGCGCAAGTATGGTTTGCAAATGGGTTTAAAGGCCGAAGCAATGCGGGAAGGCTTAAAAGCAGCCCTGATTACTTCCATCGGCCCTTGTATGGGCATTTTTGTCGGCATGACTGTTTTAGTCATAGCCTTGGGAGGTGCGGTGGCTTTTATCCGGGAATCGGCCGGAGTGGGATCAATAATGTTTGAATTGATCGCTTCCCGGGCTGGGGCTGAAGCCGCGGGCGTAAAGCTTACTCGAGAAGGAATGAACTCTATCGGCTTGGCCACGATTCTTTGGGCTATGGCTACAGGTTCAGTAGCTTGGGTACTCATCGGCGGCGTTTTTACTCGCTATTTACCCAAATTGAAGGATTTTATGGGCCAAGGTAATCCGACCCAAATGGCCATTATTTCAGCGGCAATCATGCTGGCTGCCTTCGGACGTCTGCTCATCTCCGATAGCATAAAGCCTTTAATCGATAAAGGCTATTGGCCTCCTTTTATCGGTATGCTCGTAGCCTTCTTAGTAGGAATTGGTTGGTTGATCTGGTCTGATAAGCTGAAGAAGCCCATTATGAAGGAATATTTTATTTTAATTGCCATCATTGTGGGCATGGCTATCTCCCAAATGGTCAGACTAAGCATAGGAAAGTAACGCAGGGATAAAGGAGGTGCATAGATAGAAAAGAGAGAAAAATATCATGGCATGAGTCCGCTTCCTTTTGCAGAAAAAGAAGCGATTATAAAAAATGAATATGGGCCTAAAGTACATAGAGCGGGTTTAATTCTTAGTTTGATTCAGGCGGTCATTATTTTCTTGCCGGCCCTATACCTCCTCGTGGCTTTTGATGTTTGGCCGGGATGGGGAACTATTGGGAAAGCTTTTCTATCCGTGGCGGCCATTGCTGGGCCTTATTGGTTTATTGAACCCGTTTCTTATTTTCTCATCTTAGGAATTGCGGGCACATACATTTCTTTTTTGGCAGGGAATATTTCGAACATGCGCTTGCCCGTCTCCGCGGTTTCTCAAGAAGTTGCCGGGGTGCGCGAGGGTTCTCCCGAAGGCGAAATTATCGGGGCCATTGGCATAGTGGCCTCCCAATGGGCGCTTACTATAGCCACTTTGGCGGCCGCCATAATTGTTACCGTAGTTATTGAACATTTGCCCAAAAGCGTAACCGGGGCATTTGACTTTCTTTTACCTTGCCTCTGGGGAGCTATTTTTGGGCAATTTACTCTCCGCGCCCCACAATACGCAGTGGTTACAATAATCGTGGGCATTCCTTTAGTCATGTGGTCTGGCTTGCCCACCTGGACTCTTATCCCGATAATGGTGTTTGGCCTGGCAATTTTGTCCATTATCTTATTCAAGAAAGGAATTTGGGTGCCTAAGAGAAGTTGATTTTTGAAGGTAATTAGACGAGGGTTATATTTTGGCTTCCATTTTTTGTAAAAGATTTTGAGCAGCAGCGATTTCCCTTTCTTTATTTTTAAGCCAGGCGGTACATCTCTGCACGTTTTGACGGAGGTGGGCAAGGTTCTTTTCTAAGGCGGAAAGGGATGTACCGCCGATGGCTTTCCTTTGGGAAATGATAAAATGGGCGTCCTGGAAATTTTGCCAAAGATCAACGTCAAAGGAGAGATGTTGACCCTCTTCTTGAAATGCTTTTTTTAAAGAGGCATAGGTCACTTGCTCTGCCCCTTCGGCTTCCGCATACCTAATCGCTTTCTCCAGCAGAGTTTTAGCCAAGCGAAAAGGAATCTTTTCTTTATGGACTATAGCTTCTAATAAGTCTGGAGCAGTGATAAATCCTTTCTGGGTGAGCAAAGAAATTTTTTCTTCCTCCAATTTAAGCGTAGCTACAATTTCCTTAAGGATGGCCGGAACATTAAGGCACTCATCGATTAAATCCATAATTAAATATTTGGTCCATTGGGTATCGCGGTTGTAACCGAGAAATTGCGCGCGTCCTATAGCCAAAAGGCTGAGCAGTTTCCCCTGCGCTAAAGCTGACTTGGCCTTGATTATCTCCAAAGGGTCTGGGTTACGCTTTTGGGGCATCATCGAACTTCCAGAACAATAAGCTTCATCAAGCCGGAATAACCCGAATTCGCCGGTGCTAAAAATAATGATCGTCTGGGCTAAGGAACTGCTATGGTTCATCAGGGAATTAATGATAAAAGCCAATTCAGCTTCCATCTCCCAGCGATTTTGGATGGCCTCCAGAGCGTTAGGCGTAGGGGCCTTAAAGCCGAGGAGTTTAGAAGTTAAGGTACGATCGATGGGAAAGGAGGTGCCATAACCGGTCATGGAACCCAAAGGATTTTCATTGAATCGTTCATACCACTCTTGGCAGCGCGCCAGGTCCCGGGCCAAGGACTCGGCAAAGGCCAACCAAATTTGCCCTAAACTGGTAACCTGCGCAGGCTGATGATGCGTGTATCCGGGAAAAGGAAGAGTTTTATGCTTATTGGCTTGGGTAATAAGAAGCTGGAGGAGAGAAAGAATCTCTTTTACAAAACCAATAACCGCATCGCGCAAATAAAGGCGCATATCCAGAGCTACCTGATCATTTCGACTCCGGGCGGTATGTAGTTTACCTCCAATCTCTATCCCATATTTTTCTATAAGCCAGCTTTCCATATTGCTATGGACATCTTCTTTACGCGGATCAAGAGAGAATTGTCCCTTCTTCCACGCGCTTTCGATTTCTTTGAGGCCGCGAATAAGAGTGCGTGCTTCTTGGCGGCTAAGTATTTTTTGCTGATTAAGCATGACTACGTGCGCCCTGCTTCCCCAAAGATCGTAAGGAATGAGGCGTTCGTCGGCCGGAGGGATTCCCCGCACATCCCTGCCCGAGGTGAACGCTTCAGCTAAGGGCGACGGAAGTTTAGAAAATCTTTTGCCCCACAGTTTCTCGGTCTTCATAATTTAAACCTTTTAGAAAAGTCCTTTTTTCCGCTCCCAGGACTAAAAAAATAAAAGAAAGCGATTAAAAAATATCTTAGATAGGCACCAATGTCAATACAATAACAAACTGACCGTCGATCACTTTTGAAATTCGTACCTACTTCAGGCGGGAGGGAGAGA
>JBNAWB010000171.1:0-7873 GCA_049699975.1 Thermodesulfobacteriota bacterium | reverse complement strand
GCAGCCAAAATTTTTCTTGACATAAAAATTTATTCTTGATAAAAAGAGGTAAATTAGAATAATATTCTACTCTTTAGAATAAATTTTACGAAGCAAATTTGGAAATAAACATGACCATGAATTTATACCCTCGATTATTCTCGCCCATTATCATTCATACGATAACCATCAAGAACCGTGTAGTCATGCCGCCTATGTGCACTAATTATGCTACTATTGGGGGAGCGGTAACTGAACGTATGATAGATTATTATGCCGCGCGAGCTATAGGCGGAGTGGGATTGATCAATGGGGAGTTTGCCTATGTGCGTCCGGATGGCAAAGTTTTTGAGCATATGTTGGGCATTTATGATGATAAACTTATCCCTGGACTGCAAAAATTAACTGAATCGGTACATAAAGAAGGAACAAAGATTTTTATTCAACTTGCCCATGGAGGGAGGAGAGTACATTCTGATATCACCGGAACAGCCCCAGTGGCACCTTCTTCTATTCCCAGGTTAAATGGAGAAGTTCCTCATGAGCTCAGCAAAGGAGAAATTGAAGAATTAATCCAAGCCTTTATTTTGGCCGCTCGCAGAGCCAAAAAAGCTGGATTTGATGGGGTTATGTTGCACATGGCCCATGGATATCTTCTTCAGCAATTTCTTTCTCCATTTAGTAACAAAAGAAAAGACGAATATGGAGGAGATTTAGAAGGACGGGCCAAATTCCCTCTCGAAGTCTTGCAAGGAATTCGGAAAGAAATGGGGGATGATTATCCTATATCTTGCCGGCTCTGTGGAGATGAGTTTATCAAAGGCGGGTTTGATCTTAGTCAAAGCGTGCGGGTAGCCAAAATGTTAGCAGCTAATGGAGCTAATTTTTTAGAGATTTCGGCCGGGACTCATGAAACAGGATATATGATAACCGCTCCTCCTTATTACCCAATGGGATTTTTGTCGCCTCTTTCGGCAGCCATTAAAAAAGAAGTAAGTATTCCTGTAGGAATAGTAGGAAGAATTCATACCCCCGAAGTAGCTGAACAAATTCTGCAAGAAGGTAAAGCTGATTTAATTGCCGTAGGCCGGGGTCTTGTTGCTGATCCGGAATGGCCGAAGAAAGCGCAAGAAGGTAAGGCAGAAACGATTAGACCATGTCTTTCTTGTAATCAGGGGTGTGCGGATCGAATGTATTGGCAAAGGGATATAAGCTGTACAGTTAACCCGTTGGTTGGCAGAGAAGCAACTTTCTCGATCCAAGTTGCTGCCAAGAAAAAGAAGGTAATTGTCATCGGCGGAGGTCCGGCAGGATTAGAAGCAGCGCAAATTGCGGCCAGCAGAGGGCATAATGTTTACTTATATGAAAAAGAAAAAGATTTAGGCGGACAGCTAAATATAGCCTCCATTCCACCTGGGAAAGAGAGACTTGGAGAGCTTAAAGAATATATGGTCCGGGAAATCAAGAAGTTGCCGCTCAAAGTAATTCATAAAAAATTGACTGCCGCAGAGCTAAAGAAAATGAACCCTGATTGGTTAATAGTGGCTGTGGGCGGAAGGCCAAAGTCGATGGAGGGCGAGGGTTTTGATGATTCCAAAGTGGTGGATGCGTGGGATGTACTCATGGGTAAGAAGGACGTAGGGAAAAAGGTTTTGATCATAGGAGGAGGGCAGGTTGGTTTAGAAACGGCGCATTTTTTATTGGCCCGGGGAAAAGAAATCATTATTTTGGAAATGCTGAAGCAAGTTGGTTTAGATATGAGCGGCCGGGCCAGGAAGATGGTCTTGGAAAAATTAATTCAAGGAGCGGTGGAGATTATTACCGAAGCTAAAGCTCTCGCCTTAGAGAGGGGAGACGTAATCTTCGAACGAGGCGGGTTGAAGGAAAAGATTAAAGGAGCAGATTCTATTGTCATTGCCGTGGGAACAGAATCCGAAAAGCCAAATATCCCAGGTTTAGGAAGATTAAGGATTCCCGTCCGTTTTATCGGCGATGCTTTGTCGCCGCGCAAGCTTTTTGAGGCTATTCATGAAGGTTTTAATGTTGGAGTAGAAATCTGAAGTAGTTTGGCAAAAAATTTTTAAATTATCTTACTTTGGATATCAAGATTGGCTGAGGAAGGAGGAGAAATGGGTGTAAGGGCGCTTTATTTGATGGATTGTGGCGGTGGTGAATTTGATTATGGAGTACTGGTTGCTTTGCTGCGGCCGGGCGAGAAAGTAATATCGCCATTTAGCGCTTGCTTGCTGGATACTGATGATGGCCCTATACTCATTGAGACAGGAGTAAATCCTGATGGTTTAAAAGATCCTTATGCGGCCGCTGGAGAGCGGGCGCGAGATGTGAAGTTATTTTTGAAGGAAGAGGATGATATCCGCTACCGTTTGCAGGAGATTGGCCTTAAACCTGCAGATATCCGCATGGTCATCCTATCTCATATGCATTGGGATCATGCTGGGGGATGCAAGTTTTTCTCGCAGGCCACTTTCGTTATCCAGCGGGCTGAATATCGTTTTGCCCTTTTCCCGGATAGTCCCTTTCGCAAGCCCTATCTGCGCAGCTTATATGAGGGAATAGCGAATCTCGACCTCCGCGAAGGAGACGCAGAAGTTGTTCCCGGTGTATGGTTAATTTTCACCCCCGGTCATACTCCAGGTCATCAATCGGTTCTTGTTTCTCTGCCGGAATCTGGGAAAATCTTATTAGCCTTTGATGCTATAAATACTTGGATGAATATTGAATTGAAAGTACCAGGAGGAGTTACCTGGAATGCCAGTTTGGCTATGGATAGCATGAATCGCTTAATCCAATTAGCCAATAGAGAAAAAGCAACTCTTTTTCCCGGCCATGAACCAGGATGTTGGAACAAAATAAAGCGCTCTCCCGATTGTTACCGATGAGTTAAAATAAAAAATTCACTATTCTTTTTTTCACCAAAAGAATCGGGAATTTTTCCTTTGTTATTTTGGCAATCAGGTAGATAATCTTTTCTTTCCCAGAAGAGAAAATTAATGATCTTCACGCGTTTTTGATTGAAGGTAATGCTGTTTTTTAAATTTCCTTGATTTTTTATATGGGGCAAAGTAAATTTATTAATAAAAAATAACGGAGGGTAAAAATGAAAACTACGAAATGGGGATTATTATGCATGCTAGGAGCTTTTATCATATTCCAATTTGCTTTTTGGGTATCGGCGAGTTTTGTCTGCGCTTCTACTTACCCAGCTAAACCTGTTAGGATTATTATTCCCTTTGCTCCCGGAGGAGCTACAGACATTGTTGGCCGGATAATTGCCACAAAATTAAGTGAGCGTTTGGGGAAACAGTTTGTAGTCGAAAACCGCACAGGGGCTGGGGGAACAATAGGCATGGAAGTGGTGGCCAAGGCCGCCCCAGATGGATACACATTATTATTTCATTCAACTGGCTTTGTAACTGCCAAATATCTTTACAAGCTGGGATATGATCCGGAAAAGGCCTTTTCTCCCATAGCCTTAGCTGGTATCTCCCCTGTGGTTCTGGCAGTCCATCCGAGCGTTCCGGCTAAATCGATAAAGGAGTTGATTGATTTAGCTAAAAAAGAGCCGGGCAAGTGGATCAATGCTAACGCGGGACCGGGTTCTTTTACCCATCTCTCTGCCGAACTTTTTGAAATGATGAGTGGAGCAGAATTCAAGAGCATTCAGTTTAAAGGTGGTGCGCCTGCCATGACCGACGTCATCGGCGGCCATTCTCATGTAGTGTTTGGTTCTATTACCATGATTTCGCCTCATGCTAAAGCGGGAAGGCTTAGGGCTCTTGGTTATGGTTGGAATAAACGTAGCAAACTTATGCCTGATGTACCGACGATTGCTGAATCCGGATTACCTGGTTACGAATCAGCTATTATGCTGGCTCTATTTGCTCCAGCCGGTACTCCATCCGAAATTGTAGAGAAGTTAGCAAAAGAAGTTGCGGCCATTTGCAAAATGGAAGACGTGCTAAAGACATTTGATACTCAAGGAACGGAGCCCATGGGCCTAATTCATGATGACTTTAAGAAATTTCTGGAAGCTGAATCCGCCAAATGGAAAAAAGTTATCGAAGTACGCAAAATTAAAGTAGAGTAGGGGATTAAGTTTGGCTTAGGCAACTTTTAATTAATTTTAGTCTTATATGCTGACTTCCCCTTAGTGCCCCTCGGCAATAGAAGGGTATTAAGGGGAAGAAAATCCCTCTGAAAATTAATAAAATCACTGGGGAGATTTCCAGAAAATTATGTCAAAAAATAAAGATTTTTGGGGCGGTGTAATGCTCTTAGTGATAGGTGCTGGAGCAGTAATCATCGCCAGGGACTACCATTTTGGAAGTGTTCTCCACATGGGTCCCGGTTTTTTCCCCACCATTTTGGGAGTAATTCTTATTTTATTCGGGTTGACCATCATGATTAGAGGCCTAATTAAAGGAGAGCAGATGCGGGGCTTTGTATCTTGGCGTGCTCTAATCCTATTGTCATTTTCGCTAATTTTTTTTGGTATTTTAATCGAGCGAGCGGGGTTGATTCCCGCATTAGCTGCTTTAATTTTTTGCTCAGCTTACGCCAGCAGGGAGTTTAAGCTTTTAGAAGTTTTTCTGTTAATTGGGGTACTTATTTTAATTTCGGTAAGTTTGTTTATTTGGGGACTTGGTTTGCCTTTTACTTTAATAAAAAGCTTTTGGAATTAGAGGGGAGAAAGTGGATTTATTTAGTAACCTTCTTCTTGGTTTTAGTGTAGCTGTTTCTTTGCAGAATCTACTTTATTGTTTTATTGGGGTATTGGTTGGAACTTTGATCGGCGTTTTGCCCGGTATAGGTCCATTAGCTACTATTGCTATGCTCTTACCGATTACTTATAACATCCCGCCCGTTGCTGCCATAATTATGCTGGCCGGAATTTATTACGGCGCTATGTATGGCGGTTCAACTACCTCAATATTGGTAAACCTTCCTGGAGAGACTGCTTCCGTTGTTACCTGTATAGATGGCTATCAAATGGCCCGTCAGGGGCGAGCGGGGCCTGCTTTAGCAATTGCCGCCATCGGTTCTTTTTTTGCCGGCTGTGTTTGTACCTTATTTATTGCTTTATTTGGTCCCCCGCTTGCTGAATTTGCTCTGGATTTTGGGTCGCCAGAATATTTCTCTTTAATGTTGATGGGGTTGGTGGCGGCCGCAGTTCTTGCTCACGGGGACATGGTCAAATCTTTAGCCATGGTAGTTTTAGGTTTGCTATTAGGAATTGTCGGGTCTGACGTGGAAACGGGGGTAAAACGATTTTGGTTTGGCTTTTATGAATTAGCAGATGGCATAGGGGTGGTGATAATTGCGGTAGGTCTATTTGCCGTGGCGGAGATAGTTAGCAACTTAAGCGAGTCTGAAAAACGGGAAATCTATACTTCAAAAGTAAAAAATCTATTTCCAACCAAAGAGGATTTGCGTCAATCTTTTGGGGCGATTTTAAGAGGTACTGCCTTAGGAGCTTTTTTTGGCATTTTGCCGGGGACTACTCCGTCCATCGCTGCTTTTTCCTCTTACATGTTAGAGAAGAAAATAGCAAAAGACCCTTCGCGGTTTGGTCTTGGCGCAATTGAAGGGGTAGCGGGCCCGGAGTCGGCCAATAATGCGGATGCGCAATGCAAGTTTATACCCATGTTGACTTTGGGTATTCCAGCAAGTGGAGTTATGGCCTTGATGTTAGGGGCCCTTATGATTCATGGGATTACTCCTGGTCCCCAGGTAATGGTGCAAAAACCTGATCTTTTTTGGGGATTGGTAGCCAGCATGTGGACTGGCAATTTGATGTTAATTGTGCTCAATCTACCCCTTATCGGATTGTGGGTAAGCTTACTCAAAGTACCTTATCGCTTGCTTTTCCCGGCGATAATGGTTTTTTGTTCTATCGGCATATACAGCGTAAACATGAGTACTTTTGAAATATATCTTTTAGTGATCTTTGGCATTCTGGGAGTTTTGTTTCGTATTCTTGAATTCAGCCCTGTCCCCTTGATGCTTGGTTTTGTTTTGGGCCCTTTAGTCGAGGAGAATTTGAGGAGGGCATTGCAAATCTCCGATGGAGATCCTTCAATATTCATTACCCGTCCCATTAGTCTTTCCTTTCTAATAGTTACGATCTTTCTTCTGGTTATAATGATTTTTCCTGCTGTGCGGCAGAAGTACAAAAAAATTGCCGACTGAGGCCTGCTCTATTTCACGGTTTAAGGCGAGAGCGGTTTATATCTTTAATCTTTTCTTCTAAAAGACTAGGGTCGTAATCGGGGCAAAGTCGCTTGAGGCTTTTAAGCATGTGGTCTATGCCAATCAAATGGGCCGCTACTTCCATGTTACCTCTAATGGTTGTGTCTTTAGCATTAAATCGGGCTTTATCCCCTTTACACTGGGATACATGGGTTTTTTCATGAGCTAAGATACCTTCGACGACTTCATTAGGTGTACAGTTACGGCGCGCTTTTTCCCGGTAAATTTCCTCGTTTACGAGGTGGCAATCTCCATCGACACCTATTTCATCCCCTACTCCTCCTTCCCCCTTTTTAACTTGGCAATCAGCAGGCATTCCTTCGCACTCCAGAATACAGCGGGGAGGAGGAGAACTATGCAATATCTCGTAGGCTTTGCGGTCGACAAAGCATTTATATTTTTCCGGATCAGCAGTTTTTTCTCTGGTTGCTTGATCCAAATAGGCTTCTGCGTAAGCAAGATCTTGTTTGATGGCTTCGATTAAGTGAGAGCAGGGGTCGTTAGGTTTGAATGTCCAATGCGCCGTTAGAATTAATTCGTAAGTTCTGCCTTGGGGATCTTTTGCGGACTGGGATTTAATGACCGAGGAACCATGGCATCCTTTGGGATCATAATTGATTTGCCATTCACCCCGCAGCATTTCTAATTTAAAAGGGACAAAATATATCGTTCTCATATGCCCTTCCTCTTGATGGATTGACCCGGATTCTTTTTTGCCAAAATCCTCGGGGAGATACTGATTAAGATAGCCCGTGACTTTTCCGTTACAAATATTATGAATTTCATGCTTCATGTAGCCGCTCGGCGCTTTAAGATATGTAGTCGATACTTCAATTTTATATTTACCTTTTTCTTGGGGTATGACTTTTAAATGTGGTGTTAGATTTAAATTATAGAGCTTATTCGCTTTATCTGGGGGCAAAAAGATTTGTTTAATGTTTTGCGCATCGGTGGTATAGCTGCCAGGGCGGCGAATATCTCGCTTTCTTCGAGCGCTGCAATCAGTTTTCAGGTACTGGCTTTTTTGGTCCATTTCTTGAAATTCTTTTAGATCATGATCGACGTCGCTCAATAGAAAATGATCGCCGTTAATACAAATATGGAAAGTAACTTTCTTTTTTGATTTGTGGGTATAAGGAGTTCCCGTAACATTTTGGGCATAATATGAATTATCATTCGGAGGAGAAGAAGGAGGAAGCCGATCAACAAGGTTAAGTTCTTCAATCAAAGTTATTTCCCCCATTACTTGGCTATACTCGGCCGCCAGAATATCTGCAGATAAAACAAATGGAATTACCATTAGGATGAGCAATTTTGTTGCTATATTAAAGAATTGCCTCATGATGCTCAAATATAATCCCTTCTGCCTTAGATTACCTATTTTAGCAATTAGGCATAAAAGGTTGGTTTTTATAGCCATTGTTATTGGTAAGCCTTTCTGTTTATTTCTCTATAAAAAAATTTGACCTTGAGAATTATGGAATATCAATATAACACATCCTACGAGTTGGCAAGAAGTTTCTTAGAATTATTACTCGGAGCGATTAAATATTTACATTTATTCCCCTTACCCTCCCCTCTCCCCAGGCGTGGGGAGAGGGTTAGGTCGGAATCGACTCGTACC
>JBNAWB010000170.1:0-7892 GCA_049699975.1 Thermodesulfobacteriota bacterium | reverse complement strand
CCTACTACATGCCGCCTCGTTCCATGGAAGAAACCACTGCCTCATGATTCTGAATTCAGGCCTGCCTCTGGCCATACTTCTCCCACTTTTCAGTGACGGATTACTCTTGACCAGATTTTTGATCTTGACAAGATACTGTAATTTTTTGTAGGTTGTAGGAAAAAGAAAAGGAATCCAGTGGTAATTTCAATCCTCTCTATTAACCTTTAAAATCCGTTTCTCAAAACATTTCTTAGTCGCCAAGGAGGTGAGAAAAAAATAATTTAATCGCCAAAGAAAATTTATCTTAGGAGAAAGGAGGAAATGTCTTATGAGAAAAAGGAATATCATTATTTTAGGGCTAATTTTAACATTATGCTGCCCAGGGGTTATCTGGGCCCAAAAGGCCAAGAAGGCTTATGAACTAATTCAATGGAATAAACCTCAACCTATAAGCCAGAGAATTGGCGGAGAAAAATACGTCCTTCCTGAGGGCTGGAAAGAAGCGACTAAAGGAGTTATTAAGATAAAAGTATCCAATTTTGGTGCTTTAGAACATGATCCAGCTACCGTGCAAAATGCCAAGAGATTTGAAGAACTAACCGGCATAAAAGTAGAACTCTTAGCCTGGGCAGAACCTCCGATCGTGGCCAAAACCATCTCCATTTTTGCCGCGAAAAGTAAAGCTGTAGATGTGCTTTGCTATGATCACCCGACCACTTACATGCAGATGGTGGCTGGAGGTTGGTTGCATCCAGTTGACGCTATTTGGAGTGATCCAGGAGTCTGGAAGCTTTATGCTCCGCCCACCAAGAAAGGCCTGACCGCTCCTGATGGACGGATCTATGGATCCATTGGCCAAACCAAGACGATGATGCTCTTCTACCGACCTTCAATTGTATCTAAACCTCCCGCCACTTGGGTAGAATTGCAAGAGATTGCCAAAAAAGTAACTACGGATAAAATTTGGGGCTTTGTTTACTCGGCTGGCGGAGAGATGGATATTATCTATCCTCTACGGGATATGATTTATTCCCAGGGCGGCCGCATGGTAGATTTAAAGAAACAAAGAGTTATTGTCAATTCTCCGGAAGGGAAAAATGCTTGGAAGATGTTGGCCGATATGGTGTTAGTAGATAAATCAGCTCCCACCTCAGTATTGGAATATTCCTGGATGGCTGCCTCTGATATGTTTGCTATGGGAAAGGCGGCCATGGTAATGACCCACACCGTAGATGCTAACCGCTTTCAAGATCCCAAAAAAGCACCGGCGATCCAAAATGACTGGGCAGTGGCCCCTCCCCCCAAATGGGATAAGACCAAACCGGATGCCTACCATGCCTCCTACTTTGATATTGATGGCTACATGATAAACAAATATATCAATGATAATCAGAAAGCGGCAGCGATGCTCTTCCTCGACTTTATGCGCAGCTATGAAGCCAGCTATCGCGAGTTAATCATCGAAGGAAATGAAGCTGCAGTTATAGCCGTTTATGACCACCCCGATGCCAAGAAGGTTCCCGCCCTGGAAGGAAGAAAGGCGGCGATGAGTCGGGCCGTATTGGAAACTTTCCCTCCTGCTGGAAGGGCGCTCACCGATATCATCAAGGAATTCTTTGCTAATGTGATTACCAAGAAAATGGAGGCTATGGAAGCTTTAGAGAAGTGCCAGAAAGCTTTGGATGAATATGCCGTTCCTGAGTAATCTATCTTAATTCACAATGCTCCTGCTCGTCCTATAGAGCAGGAGCATTGAATTTATCTTAAAATGAGACTTACCAATTCGCGGTATGGTTTCCTTTTAAACCTCCCTGGACTATTATTGGTTATCCTTTGGGTCTTTATTCCAGCTTTAATTCTCTTTCTGACCAGTTTCCTCCGTTATGACAATGTCCGCCCAATAATTTTTACCGGCTTAGCCAACTATAAACAATTATTGAACGACCGTCTCTTTTGGGTCGGCCTGGAGCGAATTTTAGTCTTTAGCGTCGGGACTACGGCGCTTACTTTCTTTGGGGGACTAATCATTGCCTTAGCTTTGAGCGGAATTGCCCGAGGAGGAGGAATTCTACGCTCTTTAATGATTGTGCCTTGGGCCGTACCGGCAGTTGTTTCGGGTATTATATGGAAGTGGATGTTTAGTCCTGATTTCGGGGTCATTAGCGACTTGCTCATGAAAATAGGTTTCATTGATAAACCGTTAAGTATCTATGGTGACCCTGGATTGGCTATGGTAGGTGTAATAATAGCTGATAGCTGGACGCGCATTCCTTTTATGGGTATCATTCTCTTGGCAGCTTTATTAAGCATTCCCACAGAACTTCACGAAGCTGCTAAGGTGGATGGCGCTAGTTCGACAAATCGTTTTTTTTATGTAACCCTTCCTTTAATCAAAGGCCCTCTTTTGGTGGGCTTATTAATCACGGCGATCTTTTCCTTCCGCACAATCGATATTATTATTCCTTTAACTGCGGGAGGGCCGGGGAGAGCGACTTATGTCTTTGGTTTTTATATTTGGGATCAAATAATAAAAACGTTAAATTTTGGAATGGCAGCGGCAGCCAGCGTGGTCCTCTTCTTCTTAACAGCAGCTATTGCTTTAATTTTTATTTATTACATGCGCAAGTAAAAGCGAGGAAGAATGTTTGATAAGATAATTGAGAGCCGAGCTTTATCATACAGTGTGGCTATTATTCTTTTATCTTTTATGATGATGCCTATTTATTGGACGGTAGTAACTTCATTTAAACCTGATGTAGAAACTTATGTTTTCCCTCCGGTCTATTTCCCTAAAAACCCAACTCTTTCGCCTTTTAAACTTCTCTTTGAATCTTATCCTTTCGCTGATTATCTTCGGAATTCTATCATTGTTACCGTATCCACTACTCTTATTGTTACTGTTACCGGTATGCTCGCTGCTTATGGCTTAAGTCAATATACCTTTCGGGGAAGCAATTTAACAATTTATACTCTTTTGGCCACCAGGATCATTCCTCCTTTGTCTTTGCTTCTTCCTTTTTATTTAGTCATAACTTGGCTAGACTTAGTTGATAATTTGCTCAGCATGATCATTGCCAACATTTATCTTACTTATCCTTTTGCCGTGCTAATCATGAAATCTTTCTTTGATGCTTTTCCCAAGGAACTTATTGACTCGGCTATTGTTGATGGTTGTTCTCGTACAGGCGCTCTGTTAAAAATTGTTCTTCCCGTGGGTGCGCCGGGCATTGCCTCAGCCGCTATCATTACTTTTCTCTGGACCTGGAATGAATTTATTTATGCTTTCGTATTTACTTCTACCTCTAAAGCTCAGCCCGTAACTGTAGGGTGTTTCGATTGTATAGGGGATATTTTTGTCAATTGGAATCAGATGTGTGCTGGGGCGCTCTTAGCTGCCCTTCCTGGAATCATCTTCGTCTTCATTGCCCAGAAGTATTTGATTAGAGGACTCACTGCTGGGGCGATGAAATTCTAATTCTTAAATCCTGAGCTACCAATTATCTCCTGCCAGGTTTTTCCATTCTGGAGGGGCCGGGTTTCTCTCGGGGCCCAGCCATTGGTTTCTCTATCATTGCTGGACCGGGTTTTTCTCTCACTTCATCGATGTGATAGCGCCCTCGGACATCAGGTCTTTGGGAGGTAGGCGGTATAGAAGGATAGACATCATGGAATCTCGCTTCAGGGGGTCTTACACCCCGCGCCGGGTCTTCACGCCATCTCTGGGGATCATGCTTTTCTGGTGGGCCTGGTTTGCGCATTTCCTGGGGTGGAATACCTCCTCGCACATAGTATTCCCTTTCTCGATAAACCTTCCGCTCAATAGTGGCAAATGAGGTCCCTTCTTCTCTCATCCTAATTACTCTTTCCGGCGGGTAATTATAATATTTGGAAATAAAAATTAAGTTTACCTGATTGACGATTATTTGATCATTCAATCTGATTCTTTCCCAGTCTTTTGGATGCCGATAGTGATGGTAGTGCCTATAATAAGGACCATAAGGGCGTTCATAAACCTGGACCGGAATATAAAAAACCACAGGCGGAATTCTATAATAGGCACATATCCTTGACCAGGACCAACCGCGGTGAACCCGCAATTCTATAATAACTTCGGGGGGTACATGGGCATGGTGGCAGATAAAAAAGACCACCGGTAGCTCATCGTCTGGAATTCCTCGCTCCCTAATTACAATAACTTCTCTTTCTGGGTAGCCAAAAAAATTACCCACTGAAAGGTAAAAACCGGGTGCGCCAATGCTGATCTGAAATCCGACGTCCGCAGCCCATACTGGGCTGGCCAATAATAAGAAGCCGAGAATAATTAATATTTTTTTCATTTTTTCTCCTTAAAAATTTTGCCCTCTTCATTTTTATTATATCAAAATCATAACTCCCCAAATGTAGATAAGTCAAGGTTCTTTTGAACTGACCGTCGATCAGTTTTAATTTTTCTCACCAGCAGGAGACAGGCGGGAGGGGGAGAGGCGAAATTAAAATCGGCCGGGAATTGCTTATTTCCTTCTTACCCACCTTTTCTCCGCCATGAACGGCGGGGATAAACTTGTCTGGAAAACAAAAACCTGAATAATGCTCAGTATTTTTAAATAGAGATTTTTATTCCCCGCCCGGACCAATGAAAGAACCAGTGCCTCATTTTAATGAGCCTCTCTCCCTCCCGCCTGAAGTAGGTACGAATTTCAAAAGTGATCGACGGTCAGTCTGACCATCGAGCACTTTTAAGATTAGAACCCGAGCTGGGATTGATAAATCCTTGTGTATCTGTTTATCAAAAAGCTGATCGATGGCCAGTTCAATAATTGCTTGAAAAGGAAGGTTTTAAATGTTAATTTGCAAAAGATTTCTAAAAAATTAAAGGAGTAGAGCCAATGGCAGAATTATATTTAAAAGGATTAAAAATTAATTATTTGGAGAAAAATCCCCCAGATCTATCTTCCTCGAGTTACCAGATCATTTTTATCCATGGAAGTGGAGGGAATGCCTCGATATGGCAGAAAATTATGGATATAATTGCCCAAAAAGGGTGGAGTTCCATAGCCGTATCTCTTCCGGGTCATGGGGCATCGGCAGGAGAAGGTATGGCCAGCATTCCTGAATATAGGGAGTTTGTAAATGATTTCATAGCAATGAAAGGTTATCAAAATATTTTTTTAGCCGGGCATTCTTTAGGGGGAGGAATTGTGCTTGATTTTGCCCTTAAATACCCGGAAAAGCTAAAAGGAATTATTCTTATTGGAACAGGAGCCCGTCTCCGTGTTCATCCTCAGGCTCTGGAAATGTTTCGCCAAATGGCGGAAGGTGAGATAGAACCTAAATTTGAGCCTTGGGCTTTTGCTGAAAATACTCCGTCCCACATTTTGGCTGAAGGGGAAAGAGAATGGATAATGACCAATCCCCGCGTGCGTTATATGGATCTTAAAGCATGTGACCAATTTGATCGCCTGGAAGAAGTGGAAAAAATTAACTTGCCAACTCTCATAGTGGTCGGAACAAAAGATCGGTTAACGCCTGTCAAGTATGCTGAATATTTACACAAGAAAATAAGGGGAGCAAAATTAGAGATTATACCTGAAGCTGGTCATATGCTTATGTTAGAAGCACCTGAATTGTTAGGCTTGGCGATCACCAACTTCTTAAAGGCCCTATAATCAAAATGATTTTCCTGCCCAGGGAATTTATACCTCCTAAGATGCGTTATCGATCCCTTTATGAAATTAATCACTTACCTGAAGCAGAGCGGATTAAAATATATAGCTCCCTTATCCCCAATTCTATTTTTAAAATATTCAATATTCATCCCAAGAATTTCACTAATCCTCAAGGTGAAAAAGTAGTTCAATTTTATACCCCTGAAAGCCACGGGTTTGCCTCTATTGATGTCAAACGAAACTTACAAGACCGTGATTCAATTTTCTTTCTCCAGATTTCTGATACTCCCTTCATGGATAATTTAGAATTATCATTTATTCTAATCAATGATCCGCGAGGGGAAAGATATAATATAGATTATGACCAGGAAGGAAGAGATACGCTATTCGGAACCGCTTCTCGAAATATTCCTGAAGAGATCAGAGCCATGCAGGCTGGGTTAGCGCCAGGTCAAGTGCGGCCTGGCTTGGGGCTACTTAAAGAATTCATAAATATTTTGGATAAGTTTGCGGCACGCATAGGGGTTTCTATAATTTCAGGAGAAGCTTTGTATTACCATAATGCAATTCAATATGAACGTTATGGTTTTGGCTATCTGGAAGGAAAAAAGAAAATGGAAGAAATCGATCGAGAATTCCAGGAAGGAGGGAAACTCTATCAAAAGCTCGATGGGTCAACACCTTTTCGCCAAAAAGGAATGGAGAAAAGCGTAAGGGGGAGAAGCTGGGCTATCCAAGACGGAATTCTGGAAGAACCATGGGTATCTCCTAAATTATATAAACCTGTAGGGAAAAGTGTAGGGGTCAATACATTCCATGGAGAAGGTTATTAAAATTGTTTATTTTAATGAAGAAAAATATTTTTTCTTGACTTTTTTTCTAAATATTGTATAGTTAAATACGCGACAATCTTATTAAATTAAAAACTTGAAAATTAAAAAAGGAAAATCTTCTAAAAACTATAATTAACTATAATATGGACAGCGATCGAGAGTTTATTCTTAGTCAATTCTTAGAAGGAGATAAAATTTCAAAAAGAAGGGTTGTCGTTACGGGCGTGGGCGTAGTCTCGCCTATAGGAATTGGTAAGGATGAATTTTGGAGAGCCATATTAGCAGGTAAATGTGGAATTGATTACATTACTCATTTTGATACGTCCTCCTTCCCTTGTAAATTGGCGGCAGAAATCAAAAATTTTAATCCCCAAGAGTATCTCAATCCTAAGAGTTCACGAAGGATGTCTCGCGGGACACAATTTGCAATTATTGCTACTCAAAAAGCCTTAGAAGATGCTCGATTAGAGATCAATAATTTGGACCCTTATCGCGTTGGTTTATGTTATGGTACTGCCCTTGGCCCCATGGATATTTATGAGAAATTTGGGGCTACTTTTTATGAACGGGGGCTAAAAAGAGTTAATCCATTTTTTTTGGGAATGATGAATCATAATGCGATGATAGGTGCTATTGCCGATGCTTTCGATATTAGAGGCTATAATACCACCGTATCCGCAGGATGTTCTTCAGGAAATGTGGCCATTGCTAACGCATATTATTTAGTTTCTCATGGGTTGGCAGAAATAATTATAACAGGGGGAGTTGATACTCCCATATATCCTTTAACTTTTGGACTTTATTCGGCATCTCATTCTATGAGCACTGTAAATGGAGAACCCCAGAAAGCAATGTGCCCATATGATAAAAGAAGATCCGGATTTATTTTGGGGGAAGGGTCTGGAACTTTAATCTTAGAAGAATTAGAACATGCTCGTAAAAGAGGAGCCCATATTTATGCAGAAATTATCGGAGCGGGATTAACCAATGATGCGGATGACTCAACAGTTTTTAGTCCAGAAGCAAGGGATACAATAAAAGCATTTGAAATAGCTTTGAAGCAGTCTAATTTACAACCAGAAGAGGTT
This sequence comes from Thermodesulfobacteriota bacterium, assembly GCA_049699975.1. GTDB lineage: Bacteria > Desulfobacterota > SM23-61 > SM23-61 > SM23-61 > CAZAGD01. Next base: position 323 of record JBNAWB010000170.1, on the reverse strand, counting down.
GATTATATTTGTGGACACGCCCATTCCTCAATTGTTTTAGATAGGAAAGAAACTCAAGCAATTAAAGAAGTTTTTGGAAATCACGCTTATGAATTATCGGTGAGTTCAATAAAGGCGATGGTTGGTCACTCCATGGCTGGAGGTACGGCCATGCAAAGCATAGCCGCCTGCCTGGCCTTAAAAGAAGGAATACTTCCTCCTACGATCAATTATGAAGTTCCCGACCCAGATTGTGACCTTGATTATGTCCCCAATTATCCCCGCAAGAAAAATATCCGCATAGCCCTCGTTAATTCTTTTGGATTAGGTGGGACAAACGTAGT
>JBNAWB010000169.1:0-7962 GCA_049699975.1 Thermodesulfobacteriota bacterium | reverse complement strand
TATTTTTTCTCTGTGGTCTCTATGGCCAATCCAGAACCTCCTCTCCCCTGGGGGGTGAGGAAAAAGATGAGGGGGGTTTAAAATTCCTCTGCCCCCTTGGCGCTCTCGGCGGTGAAAAGTATTTGGGACGCAGATTAACGCAGATCTTCAGGATTAAAAAATTATTTTTTTTCTCTTTGCTCTCCGTACCTCTGTGGCTAATAATATTAAAATTTCTTTGTGATCTTTGCGTTCTCTGCGGTGAGATTTTTAATAGCGCGAAGTGAGGTAATCTCTGAGGGCTTCTTGCCAGGGGCGCATTTTCCGCCCGCTAATCTTCTCAAATTTTTGACAATTCAGAACAGAATTCGCCGGCCTTTTGGCTGGCCGAGCAAGTTCAGCAGAAGAAATTGGCTTGATAGGTATTTGCTTCATGCCTAATTGTTGGAGAATTTCTTTGGCAAATTCATACCAAGTGCAAGATCCAGAATTAGCAACGTGAATAATGCCCTGGGCATTCTTTTCTAAGATTTCTTTTATGGCGCTACTTAAATCTTTAGTATAGGTTGGCGAACCCCGCTGATCATTGACTACCCGCAACTCTTTTTCTTTCTGTGCTGCTTTAATAATAGTATCTACGAAATTTCTTCCATGCGCTCCATAGAGCCACTGGGTGCGGATTATTAAATATGCCGCGCCAGATTCTTTGATGGCCAGCTCGCCCTGCAATTTAGATAGGCCATATACATTTAAAGGATTAGGCCGGTCATCTTCTTGATAAGGATCAGCAGATGAGCCATCAAAAACATAATCTGTGCTTAGGTGAATTAGTTTAGCTTGGATAAGAGCGCAGGCTTGGGCAATGTTACCGGCTCCTTTGGCATTTACAGAGAGAGCCAATTCCCGGTTTGATTCGCACCCGTCCACATCAGTATAGGCAGCAGCATTTATCACAACTTGCGGTTTAAGGCGCAGAATCTCTTCTTCTACGCGCTGGGCATTTGTTATATCAAAATCCTGGATATCGCGGGCTATGGCCTCATAATTTAAGGAAAGAAGGGGAACTAAATCTTGCCCTAACATGCCGCGGGCGCCCAATACTAAGATTTTCACTTGAGCCTATCCTGATAATGCTTTTGATAGAAATCTCGGTAAGCTCCGCTCTTAATTCGGCGCCACCAGTCTTCATGCCTTAAATACCAGTTAACAGTCTGGCGCAGTCCATCGGCGAGTTGATAGGTAGGAGACCATCCCAGCTCTCTTTTTATTTTGGAAAAATCTATAGCGTATCTTCGATCATGTCCGGGTCGGTCGGCCACGAAACGGATTAAAGAGCGCGGCTTTTCGAGCAAGTCCAGGATCATCTGGGTAATTTCTAAGTTGGTCTTTTCTCCTTGGCCACCAATATTATAAATTTCCCCTGCCAGCCCTTTCTCTAAAACAAAAAGGATCGCCCGGCAGTGGTCTTCAACGTGAATCCAATCACGTACATTTAATCCATCTCCATAAACTGGTAAAGGCTTATCTTCAAGAGCATTAGTGATGAATAAGGGTATTAATTTTTCGGGGAATTGGTAGGGACCGTAATTGTTGGAACAGCGGGTAATAATTGCTGGGAAACCATAAGTCTTAAAATAAGAACGGACTAAGAGATCAGCCGCGGCTTTACTGGCGGAATAGGGGCTGTTGGGGGCTAAAGGTGTATCTTCTCTGAAAGCTGGCGCCTCAGGTTTTAATGAGCCATAAACCTCATCAGTAGAAATCTGGATGAACTTTTGTACTTTATGGCTCATGGCCGCATGTAGAAGGACTTGCACGCCTATTACATTGGTTTGCAGGAAGATGTCAGGTTCGTAAAGACTACGATCTACATGGGACTCGGCAGCAAAATTGATAACAGCATCAATGCCGGTTTCCAAGATTTGCTTGATAAGCTGGCCATCACGGATATCGCCTTTGACAAATCGATAATTTTTTTGGTGAGCTAAATCTGCCAAATTTTCCAGGTTACCGGCATAGGTAAGCTTATCTAAGTTGATTATTTGCCAATCTGGACGCCAAGGATTATCCGGTCCGATAAGAAAACGGATGAAATTAGAACCAATAAATCCAGCACCACCGGTGACTAAGAGTTTCATAACATTCTCCAGAAAGCGAAAGGCGTAAGACGCGAGGGGAAAAAGGCAAAGCGCAGAGCGCAAAGCGAAAAAAAGTGCTGCAGTGTTGCGGTGTTGCAGTAAAAACAAAGGGCGTAAGGCGTTAGAGCTTGATGGCGAACGGGCAATAAAGCTCGGGGCAGGGAGCGGGGAGCAAGGAGCAAAGGGATAAAAATACGTAAAGCATGAGGGGTAAGGAGGAAGGAGGAAAATAAAAAAAGCAAAGTGCAAAGCGCAAAGCGCAGAGCGAAAGGCAAAAAGCTGGGAGCAGGGAAAAGGGAGATAAAAAACCGTAAAGCGTAAAGTCCTTTAGCCATCTTTGCGGGACCAGTCATAAGGAATTTCTCCTCCGTGTGGCGGAAGGCGATATTCATCAGGGTTTTCATATGAGTATACTTCAGTGGGACAGTTTATAACAATAGCTTCCGTTTCACTTATGCATTTAAAACCATGATAGACAAAAGCAGGAATCTGCAGGAGAATCGGATTGTGCTCCCCCATAAAAAATTCGTTTATTTCTTTATAAGTCGGTGAGTCCTCCCGACCATCATAGAGCACCACTTTCATCATACCTTTGACAACTACAAAATTATCAATCTGCTTTTTATGATAATGCCAGGCTTTTACTACGCCCGGATAAGCAGTGGTCATATAGATCTGACCAAATTTGATAAATAAATCATCATCCGCACGGAGCATCTCCATGAGCCGCCCACGTTCATCAGGAATTACTTTAAGCTTTTTAATCTTAACCCCTGAAATCATGATATTTTTTTATCACCCTCACCATATCCCTCTCTCCCAAGGGGAGAGGGAAAAACGTCGTCCTCTTAACCATCTGTGGCAAATTATTTTAAAATTTCTCTTGATCTTGGCGTTATCTGCGGTGAATAAAATAACCCCACCTCCGCTTCCCTTATCTTAAGGAAAGTAAAAGAGGAAAAAAATTTTTTCTCTGCGCTCTCCATGCCCTCTGTGGCAAATTTAAAAAAATCCCACTGCGCCCTTGGCGACCTCTGCGGTTAAATTTTATTTTAATGACATTTTCTCTTTAAAATAAGGTATCGTCTTTTTCACCCCGTCTCTTAAACCGACTTTCGGATTCCAGCCCAAGACTTGGCGCGCTTTAGAAATATCTGGTTGTCTTACCTTTGGATCGTCAATCGGCAAAGCTTGATAAACAATCTTCGATTTACTTCCCGTAATCTCCAGCACCAGATGGGCTAAGTCCATTACCGAAAATTCATCGGGATTACCTAAGTTAACCGGATCATTTTCTTTAGAAAAAAGAAGCTTAATAATTCCCTCTACCATATCCTCAATATAACAAAAACTTCTCGTCTGGGAACCATCTCCAAAAACCGTCAAATCCTCCCCGCGCAAAGCTTGTTGAATAAAGTTAGGCACTACCCGGCCGTCTTGCAAGCGCATTCTTGGACCATACGTGTTAAAAATGCGAGCAATACAAGTATCCAGGCCGTGATACCGGTGATAGGCCATGGTCATGGCTTCAGCAAACCGCTTAGCTTCATCATAAACCCCCCGTGGACCAGTGGGATTTACATTCCCCCAGTAAGTTTCTGGTTGAGGGTGGACAAGCGGATCTCCGTATACTTCCGAGGTAGATGCCAATAGAAATCGAGCTTTTTTTTCTTTTGCTAACCCCAAAACTTTATGGGTACCCAGGGCACCAACTTTTAAGGTCTGAATGGGATACTGGAGGTAATCAGCAGGGCTGGCTGGAGAAGCAAAATGTAAAACATAATCTAAAGGGCCTTCCACAAAGATATAATTGGTGACATCATAATGCACAAAGTGGAACTTAGGATGGCCAGCCAGGTGGGCAATATTATCAGTAGAACCGGTCAAAAGATTATCCAGACAGATAACTTCCAGACCTTCTTGGAGGAGGCGATCGCATAAATGCGAGCCCAGAAATCCTGCCCCTCCCGTAATCAGTGCCCGCATTTCACCTCCCTACTCCATAGTATTTAAAACCCATCTCTTTCATCTTAGCTGGATCGTATATATTGCGCATATCAATGAAGATGGGGCTTTTCATAATGTTCTTTAATCTCTTCAAATCCAAATTACGGAACTGGTTCCATTCGGTGATGATGATTAAAGCATCACTTCCCTTTGCCACTTCGTAAGCGTCTCTTCCATATTCTATGTTTTTGAATATTTTCTTGGCGGTTTCCATGGCCTGAGGATCATAGGCTTTGATCTTCGCCCCTTCGCGCTGTAAAGATTGGATAATGGTTATAGAGGGGGCTTCCCGCATATCATCCGTATTAGGTTTAAAAGAAAGCCCCAGGACGGCGAGTGTTTTTCCTTTTAAGACCCCTACCGCTTTCTTAACCTTGGCCACCATGAGTGCTTTCTGCCGCTCATTTACTTTCATTACGGCGCGGACGATTTCAAATCGATAACCATGTTTCTCAGCAATTTTGGCAATGGCCAAAGTGTCTTTAGGAAAACATGAACCCCCATAGCCAGGCCCGGCATGAAGAAATTTGGAACCAATTCTTTGGTCAAGTCCCATTCCTTTAGCTACGACATTTACATCAGCTCCTACTTTCTCGCAGATATTAGCAATCTCATTTATAAAAGAAATCTTGGTGGCTAAAAAAGCATTAGAAGCATATTTTATCATCTCTGCTGTTTCCACATTTGTAATGACAAAAGGCGTCTCAATCAAATACAGGGGACTATAAAGATCTTTCATGATAGCGATAGCCTGGTCGCTATTTGCTCCCACCACTACTCTATTAGGCCGCATAAAATCTTCGATAGCTGATCCTTCTCGCAAAAATTCGGGGTTGGAAACAACATCGAAGTTTATCTTTTTCCCTTTGCTATACTGCTGAATGACTTTCCTGATCCTTTCCCCGGTGCCCACGGGAACGGTGCTCTTCGTAACAATAACTTTATAGCCATTAAGATTTTCCCCTATACTTTTGGCCACCTCATCAATGTAGGTCATATCTACTGAGCCATCTTTCTTGGGCGGGGTGCCTACTGCTATAAAAATGACTAAAGAATTTTCAACGGCTTTGTCCATCTCAGTGGTAAATACTAAGCGCCCTTCCCGCAAGTTTTTCTTAATCATCTCTTCCAAGCCGGGCTCAAAAATGGGCGATATCCCCCTGCTTAATAGGGCAATTTTTTCTCGGTCATTGTCCACGCAAGTTACATGAAGACCGAATTCAGCAAAACAGGTCCCGGTAACTAAACCCACATAACCAGTGCCAATGACGCAGATATTCATAAATACTCCTTAACATCTCTTCATGAAGAATATCGAAAAGAAAGAGGTAAATATTCAATTTTCATTTTTATCTTATATGGCAAGATTGATAAAAAAGCAAGAATAATTCCCCCTGATCTGTACCCCCTCACCCTTCCCCTCTCCCTGCAGAGGCTGTGTCGCAATGGGGTGAAAGGTCCGAAAGAAGGCCAGAGGCAGGCATGAATGAAGAAGCATCGGCAGGAGAAAAAGAAATTCAAAATTTACCAGCGATCTTCCGCAAAGAGTGGGCGGATTGTTAAACTAAGCAATATGATTAAGCTTCTAAATCCGCCCGTACCTATGGAAGAATCACTGCCTCATGATTCTGAATGAATGCCTGCCTCTGGCCCTTTCAGCCAAAGGTAGCCATTTATTAATGGCGACATACTCTCGCACGGGAGCGGGAGCGATTAAGGTAAAAGTATCGCAACCAATTAAAGATTTAATATGCACGCGGCCATTTTTTCTGGAACCACTCCCAAGTTTTTTCCAAGCCTATGCGCAGATCCACTTTAACTTGATAACCCAGTTCCTTCTGGGCTAATTTAATATCCGCCAAAGAATGCCGGACTTCACCCTTCCGTGCTTCCATATATTTAGGAGCAATTTGGCGGCCAGAAATTTCCTGCAAATAATTTAATAATTTGTTAACTGAAGTACGCTTTCCACAGGCGATATTAAACACTGTTCCGCTTGCTTGTTCAGCTTTCATCGCTAATAAATTAGCTTCCACCACGTTTGTTACATAAGTAAAATCTCTGCTCTGTTCGCCATCGCCAAAAATAATCGGAGGTTCCCCAGAAAGCAAAGCAACAATGAATTTGGGCACTACGGCAGCATAAATGGAGTTGGGATTTTGGCGAGGTCCAAATACGTTAAAGTAGCGCAAAGAAACAGTTTCCAGGCCATATAGATCAGCGAAAATCCGGCAATATTCCTCACCCATTAACTTGGTGGCGGCATAAGGAGATTGAGGATGAGGGGGCAAGCTTTCCAATTTAGGTATTACCTCTTCGGGGTTGACAGAAATATTTCCATATACCGAAGAAGATGAAGCGTAAATTACTCTTTTTACTTTTTCTTCTCCAGCAGCTTTTAATATATTTAAAGTGCCCGTGGCATTGGCATAATGAGTGGCAATCGGGTCTTCTACAGACCGCTGAACCGAGCCCAGGGCCGCTAAATGAAAAATTTCATTTATTCCCTGGCACGCCTGCCGGCAGGTCTCTAAATTGCCCACATCGCCAAATAAAAACTCAACTTTTTCATGCAGAGAAATGAATGTTCCTTCTGGTAGGGACTCCAGATCAGGAAATGAGCCACCAGTAATCTCTTCTAAATTTTCTTTCCTTCCCGTACTCAAATTATCTAAAATCCGCACTTTTTCTCCCCGGGCAATCAAAGCTTCTACCAAATGCGACCCAATAAATCCCGCCCCACCAGTGACTAAAATCATGGAAAACTCCAAATTTTAAATTTTTTTTAAATTATCGACAGATTTTTAAAAAATATCAAATAATTAGCTAATAATTAAGGAAAATATTAAATATTACTTTTCCATGACGCCAAAGAAGCTTCGAAAGATTCTTTAAGGTTATGTCGCAAAGCCGCCAAGACATTTTCGGTAGTTATGGCCGTAATATCTTTATCTGGTCCAATAATAGGAATATGTTTCAGCCTGGGATTAGGCGAAGGTACGGATTGTTTTAAAATCCCCTGCTGAGCATCCCCCCATAATGAAATAATGGTTAAAGGGAAATTTACATCAAGATAATAGATTAAAGATAGCACGCCCCCATCTGGGGCAATTAAGAGAGGACAACAATTTTTTATGATAGAAAGCATTTCCAGAATAGTTGTTTCCCCTCTCAGATCTAAAATGGCTGGATGTTGCCAGAATTGTTTTTTTTGCAACCCCAAAAAAATTATTCGTATTTCCATTTCTTGCAATAAAGAATCAAATAATTTTATAAACTTATTCTGCGGCCAATTTTTATTATAGCCATAAAATTCCTCTGTCTCCGTATTTAAATGCACTGCAATATGTGGATGAATAGTAGGGGTCAAATTAAATTTTTTCCATAACTGATCATATTCTTCTCGCCATTTTAATTTAGGGATAAAATTTCCCAAATCATCTTTCAGCCAACTAGTGGGATTTACTTTTTCTAAAATTGTATCAAAATTCTCTTTTTTCATTCCGCAGAGACTTAGAGATTCTATTAGATTTATTGGCTTTCCTCTTTTCCAGTTTGGAACTACGACTGTTTTTACATTTTCTAAGAGATAAAAGCCTTCTTCCAGATCTGGACGAGTTAAAATAGTAATTTCAGCGTTAGGATTTGACTCTTTAATTTTTTGGACAATTCCCCAAACTCCCAAGGCGATATCCCCCAAACCTCGATTCCATACTAATAGGAACTTCTTGTGACCCCTGCGCGTAGATTTTTTTAATATCTGCTCAAGTTCATTTCTTTTTAAAAAATTAAATAATTTCACACCAATCATGCTTTTTCGCAACAATTAAATACTGGT
>JBNAWB010000168.1:0-7984 GCA_049699975.1 Thermodesulfobacteriota bacterium | reverse complement strand
CTCTCTCCCTCCCGCCTGAAGTAGGTACGAATTTCAAAAGTGATCGACGGTCAGGTTGACTGGCTCTTGAAACTTTAATAAAATGTCGATAATTAGCTCTCCGATTTCTTTTATGTCTGGCTAAAAAGAACAAGCGGCGATTTATATCCTGAACTTTTTGCTACTTCTCTGGCTCCAAAATCTGAAGAGATAGTGGCTTATTCGCTTGGAAATGGTGATTTTGAAGGCGGCAAGAAATTTTTGAGGAGATGATTTCAAAAGCTTTTAAAGAAATTTATCGGGTTCTAAAATCTGATGGAATTGCTTGTATTGTCTTCTCATAAATCCACAGATGCATGGGAAACAATCATAAATGCTCTTTTAAATTCTGGCCTTTACTTACCTTAATAACAATGCTTTCTGGCAGGTAGCCCAGGCTATATCTGATGTCTTGCCTGAAAGCGATAAAGAAAAACAAATGCTCCAGGGATTTTTGTATGGAAAAGAAGGTTATAAAAAAGTAGAAACAGGAATTGAGAAACAGCCAAGTTTCAAATTTGGAAAGGAATAAACAATGAAATCGCTAAATGAAATAAACAAAATCCTCAGAGCCCATAAGCAGGAACTTTACGCAAAATACAAAGTTACTGAGATAGGAGTTTTTGGCTCTGTTATCAGGGGAGAACAGAAAAAAGGGAGTGATATTGATATACTTGTTGAATTTGAAGAAATACCTGATTTGCTTAAATTTATTAATCTCGAAAGATATCTTTCGAGAATATTAAAAAAGAAGGTAGATTTGGTGCGCAAAGAAGCTATCCGTCCAGAGTTAAGGAGTGTTATTTTAAGCGAGGTTGCCTATATATGAAACGCAGCTATAAGCTTATACTGAGACCCATGGGGAGTGGACACGCTGAAGGTGTAGAGGTCGGTACGACTCGTTCCCGAGTTAGAATTTCCATATAATGGGTAAAACTTTTATAGCAGAGGCAGGCTGGAGGGTTAGAAAATGAAATTAAGGAGATGGACGCCAGAGGAGAAGTCGGTTCGACTCGATTTCGAGATGGAAATTGTCCCGGAAGGTCTAAAAGAGAAGATTAATGATTGCGGCATGAAACCTCTACACTTTTTGGCCAAAAAATATCTTGAAAAATGGGTCACAATACAGGATTTATTCTCCTTTACAATCCATTAATAATTGGTTGTTATGGCAATCCCTACCATTTTGGACAAGTTTGCATACGTTACATTGCCAATCACCACGACTACAATACTCATCTCTTTTTTCTTCCATTTCGGGTCCTCTTTACGGTTTTTTTGATAAAAACCGCAACTGGAAGCGCAACCAGATAAATCAGAAGAATTAGGAAATTTTGGTAACCCCTTGAAATCATTGGTCGGGGCGAGAGGATTTGAACCTCCGACCCCCTGCGCCCAAGGCAGGTGCGCTACCAGGCTGCGCTACGCCCCGTTGATTTCCGTAAGGCTAAAGAGCGTGAAACGAAGGGGGATTAAAAATTATGCGCCCTTACGGATTAATTTTTTATATCATGGTTTCATTTATTCTGGCAAGATGAAGTTAAAAAAGCGGGCAGTATTTTTTTAATTTTTCTTAGAGCGCGGGAGCGATGGCTAATTTTATTCTTTTCCTCTGGGCTCAATTCGGCCATTGTCTTACCTAATTTGGGCAAGAAAAAAATGGGATCAAAGCCAAATCCATGAGTTCCTCGAGGATAAAGGGAAATTAATCCGGAACATTTTCCCTCAACTACTTCCATTTTCCCTTCTGGACTGGCAATCGCTATGGCGCAGATGAAAATGGCTTTTCTTTGGTCAAGAGGAATGCCCTCCAGCTGGGAGAGAAGCTGTTGGCATCTCTCCGCGTCATTTGCGTTTTCCCCAGCAAACCTGGAAGAAAAAATTCCTGGTTTTCCCTGGAGCGCTTCCACACATAGACCCGAGTCATCTGCTATGGCTAAATGCCCGGTCAATCGCGAAATAACAGAGGCTTTCTTTTGCGCATTTTCGGCGAAAGTTGTTCCATCCTCGATGATTTCTGGAATCTGGGGAAAGTCTAATATAGAAAGGAATTTAATTTTGGAAGACTTTAGGATGGAAGCAATTTCCATCATTTTTCCCCTGTTTCGGGTGGCAATTACTATTTCCTTTTGGAAATTTTTCTTTTTTATCAAGCCCACAATCCTTTAGTAGGTCCTAAAACTTTTTTCTGCATTTTAGTTAATTGAAAAATAGCCTTCTTGGCAGCGGCCAGCATTTTTTCTAAAGCATCCTCCCCAAAAGGGGTACGTTCAGCAGTCCCTTGAATTTCTACTATCCTACCTTTTCCGGTCATGACGATATTCATATCCACTTCGGCCCGCGAATCTTCTTCATAGTTTAAATCCAGGTATATTGAGCCATCAATAAGGCCGATAGAAATGGCTGCCACTGTGTCTTTCAAAGGAGGAGAAATAAGCAAATTCTTTTTTTGCAGAAAAGAAAAAGCGTCAGCTAAGGCTATAAAAGATCCAGTAATGGCTGCCGTTCTTGTTCCCCCATCGGCCTGAATTACATCGCAATCGATCCAGATAGTGCGTTTACCAAAGGAAGTCAAATCGACTACGGCCCGCAAAGAACGGCCAATCAAGCGCTGAATTTCATGGGTACGTCCCCCAACTCTGCCGAGAGCTGACTCGCGGGCTGTACGGGTCAGCGTTGCCCGCGGAATCATGGCGTATTCGGCAGTTATCCATCCTTGATTGGTTTCTTTTAAGAACCTAGGCACGTCTTCTTCAACACTGGCTGCACAAATAACTTTGGTCTCCCCTAACTCGATTAAAGCAGATCCTTCGGCATGTTTGAGAAAGGAGCGGGTAATTTTGACCGGCCTCATCTGGAGATATTTCCGACCATCTGAACGCATAAATATTCCTCCCCTTAATTGGACGCAGATGAACGCAGATTTACAAGATCTAAATAAAAATAAACTAATAACTTTAGGAAGTCAAAGGTATAAATTTCTGACCGTTAATTACTCTTAAATTTGAACTTGAGCTGGAATTGATAAAACCGTCTGGAGCTCAGGCGAAGGCAAGTAAGGCTCATTAAAATGAGGTACTGGCTCGTTAATAAGTACGGATAGAGAAGATTAACAACCTACTCTGGGTAGAAAAGCAGATTTATTTTTAAGCTTATAAATTAATAATTTCGCTATGCGTAGTAGGACAAGGGCTTGCCCTACTATGAATTGATAAATTATTAATAAGAGCATTAATAAATGATATCTGCTATTTTTAACTCCTCACCTCGGTACGAGTCGATTCCGACCTAACCTTCTCCCCCCGCATGGAGAATGTGTCATAGCTATATAATGACTATTCTTGGCTGAAAGAGCCAGAGGCAGGCATTCATTCAGAATCATGAGGCAGTGGATTTTCCATAGGTACGGGCGGATTTAGAAGCTTAATCATATTGATTAGTTTAACAATCCGCCGCCCTTTGCGGAAAATCGTTGGTAAATTTTAAACATCTTCCTCTCCCGCCGATGCTTCTTCATTCATGCCTGCCTCTGGCTTGATTCTGCTTTTTCCTAGCCATTGTGACACTGCCTCCATGGGGAGAGGGGAAGGTGTGAAAAATTGAATTTTAGCCGTCACTACGGTGAAAACCGGAGTCCGGGTAGTTAGTAACGCCTTGAAAACACTGGATTCCGGCTTTCGCCGGAATGACCCAAAAAGAACTGAATCAATTTTCTCACAGCTTCGGGGGGAGTGAGGGGAATGAGTTTAAATATTTAATCGCTCTGATTAATAATTCGCCTTTCCCTTTTCAATTTCGATCCATTGCCTCTGTTCAAGCCATATTTAGCTATTTATCAAAAGACTGATTGACGGTCAGATAAAAATTTTAGATGGTCAGGAATCCGAAATGGAGGGCTTAGTTGAAAGAAAGAATAGGCCATGTTACATTATTATTAAATAAAGGAAGAGGAGGGCTTCATGAATAAAACGTTGGCTATCCTTATTCCGCTTATAATTGTGGGAATTTTAGTCGTAGGAGCATTTGGAGTCTATAATGCTTTGGTGAGCGCGCAAGAGGAGGCGCGGACGGCCTGGGCGCAAGTGGAAAACCAGTACCAAAGGAGGGCGGATTTAATTCCGAATCTGGTCGAAACAGTTAAGGGATATGCCAAGCAAGAAAGGGATGTTTTAGAAGAGATTACTCGCCTGCGCAGTCAATGGGGCGAGGCGCGGAATGCCAAGGATATTAATAAGTCGCTGCAAGCTGCCCAGGGTTTAGAGAGCGCTTTATCCAGGCTGATGGTAGTGGTGGAACGTTACCCCGAATTAAAATCAAACCAAAATTTCTTAAAGCTCCAAGATCAATTAGAGGGGACAGAAAACCGCATCAGTGTGGAAAGGCGGCGCTATAACCAGGCAGTTATGAATTATAATAAGAAGATAAGGACTTTCCCTGGGGTTTTGTTTGCCAATCTATTTGGATTTGAGAGAATGCCCTTATTTGAAGCAGAAGCTAGCGCCAAAAAAGTTCCGACAGTTAAATTTTAAAACTACCAATTTAGGAAAATATTTTGAATTTTTGGAAATTTAAAGTAATCGTCTTTTTAGGATTATGCCTGAGTTTAATCATGACCCCAGCTTGGGCGCTGGAAGTTCCCGAGCGGCCCATAGGTTGGGTTAATGATTTTACAGGAACCCTTTCGAGGGAGGAGATCTTGGCTTTAGAAAAAAAGCTCATGGCCTTCGAGAGGGAAACCACAAACCAGATTGTAGTGGTGTTAATTCCTACTTTAAAAGGAGATAGCTTAGAAGACTTCTCCATTCGTCTGGCAGAAAAATGGAAAGTAGGCCAGAAAGGAAGGAATAATGGCGTTATTTTATTAATCGTAAAAAATGACCGCAAAATCCGCCTCGAAGTGGGCTATGGATTGGAAGGAGTCTTACCTGATGCATTGGCAGGTTTGATTATTCGGCAGGAAATTGCCCCGCGCTTCAAGGCCGGACAATTTTACCAAGGAATTGAAGCAGGCCTCAATGCCCTTATGGCAGCCACCAGAGGAGAATATAAAGGGCGCCCCACTGTCCAAAGAGAGGTTACCTTTTCCTCGTGGTGGCCTTTTTTGTTTTTTATTTTGTTTTTTGGCGTGGTTATTGCCATGCATCGCCTAAGCAGAAGGAGATATTTTTACTCGGGAGGATCAAGGGGTTGGCATTCGGGAGGGATTTGGGGTAGTGGCGGATTTTCAGGTGGAGGTTTTTCTGGAGGAGGGTTTTCAGGAGGTGGAGGTGAGTTTGGTGGCGGAGGAGCGAGCGGAAATTGGTAAAAATTAAAAAAAATCATTGGAGGCAGATAAACGCAGATTTTCAGGATTATAAATAAGTAGAATTAATAGTTTTGCTATGTTTTGGCCAAAGCATCCTAAAAAATTTTTTAATCAAGAAGAACAAGAGCGGATTATTGCAGAAATTCGCCAGGCAGAAGATAAAACTTCCGGAGAAATTCGCGTGCATTTAGATCACCATTTAGAGGGGGATGCCTTAGAAAAAGCCAAAAAGGTTTTTCACCAATTGGGCATGACCAAAACTAAATATCGGAATGGAGTCCTCATTTATCTTAACCCCCAGCATAGAAAATTTGCGATCATCGGTGATGAAGGAATACATAAAGCTGTACCGCCTAATTATTGGGAAGATATAAAAGATGAAATGCAAAAATTTTTTCGGGATGGGAAATTTTGCGAAGGTCTCTGCTGGAGCATAAGAGAAATTGGCGAAAAGTTGAAAACATATTTTCCCATTGAAAAAGATGACCAAAATGAACTTCCGGACATTATTAGCGAGGGATAGGCAAATTTGAGTTACGATCCCGTTGAAAACCATAAAAAAATAGAAAAATTGATTGTGCAAAAAAGAGTGGGTGGAGATTTAAGAAAGTATTACCGATTCCGCTATGATCGCTGGTACGGAGGGGTAATTACGGCTGATTGTGTTGGCTGCGGGTTAACATGTAAATTTTGTTGGGTGCACCAAAATTCTCTTTTATTAGGAAAAGGGGAAGGGGAGTTTTTAACGCCGCAAGCCGTGGCCGAAAGATTGTTGAAAATGGCCCGTTCCAAGAGAATAAAGCAATTGCGTTTGAGTGGGGGGGAACCGACTATTGGCCGTGCCCACCTAATTGCGCTTCTCAATACTTTGCAGAACAAAAGAATCAGCTTTATTTTAGAGACAAATGGCATTCTCCTTGGCGCGGATGAATCTTATGCCCGAGAGTTAGCTTTATATCCTTTTGTGCATGTGCGCGTCTCTTTTAAAGGCTGTACAGAAGAAGAGTTTGCTTTATTAACTGGAGCTGATCCCAAAGGCTTTCAATGGCAATTAGCAGCTTTACGCAATTTAAAAAATGCGGGCGTAAGTGCTCATCCAGCGGTGATGATCTCTTTTTCCAAGAGAGAAAATATCGATCTACTCTATTCTACCATCTGGAAGATTGATCCGCGAATGCATAGTGAGATTGAGCGGGAGGAAGTAATCTTGTATCCCCATGTGAGAGAGAAACTCCAGCGGGCTAATTTGAAATATTATAGCTGTCACTATCCGGAAAAATAAACGTTTCTTAAGTTTTATTAATGAGAGCATTAAATAAATGACATCTGCTGTTCTTAGCCCCTCACCTCGGAACGAGTCGATTCCGACCCTTCCCTCTCCCCACGCCTGGGGAGAGGGGAGGGTGAGGGGAATAAGTGTAAATATTTAATCGCTCCGAGTAATATGTAGTAAGGAAGTGATGCAGTGGCACATTTACGCAAAAAATAAGGCAAGTTAAAAATTTTTGAATTATAAAAATCTCTGTACTACGTATTTGCCAATTCTTTAAATTTTATTTAGGAAAAAGAGAAAATCTCCCAGAGCTCGCAGAGCGCTCAAAGAAAGGACTGTAAAATATTTTTAAAAAATATATGCCCTGGATGGGCGTCCTTTGGTGGTTAAGCATGAAATGTAGGGCAAGCCTTTAGGGCTTGCCGAAAATGCGGCCAGGAATAAACCCTTGCCCTACAATTCCCACTCTCCACTTGGCAAATTCTTTAACCCCACCTAACCTCCCCTTAAATTAAGGGGAGGAAGGAGGGGTTACCTTTAAATTCTCGGTGATCTCTTTATCCTCTGTGGCAAAAAATACTTTTAACCCCCGCTTCCTCTTCGCCTGTGTCCTAATGTCATCGCGAGGGAGCGCAGCGACCGCGGCGATCTCGTAACGCATTGAAATTAAAGTGCTGGCCACGCTGCGTTCGCCACTACGAAAAAAATGATGGTGACACAGTCTCCAGATGGAGAGGAGAGATTATAGGACGCAGATAAACGCAGATTTTTAGGATTAAAAAATTATATATAATTTTCTCAGTGCCCTCTGTAGCAAATCCAGAACCTCCTCTCCCCTGGGGGGAGAGGAAAAAGGTGAGGGGGGCTTTAAAATTCTTCTGCGCCCTTGGCGTTCTCTGCGGTGAATCAGAACCTTAATTCCTTCCCCTCCCGCCTATTTCCTGCTGGCGAGAAATATTAAAACTGTTAGACGGTTAGATAAGGAAGCTGACCGTTGATCACTTTTTAGATTTTTTTAATTTCAGGGCAATTCAGGGCGGGAGGGGGAGAGGCTCATTAAAATGAGGCACTTATTTTTGCATAGGGATGGGCGGGGAAGATAAGAAGCTATTTTAAAATAAAGGAGTTATTATTTAAGCTTATCTGGAGCAGACAGGCTTGTCCCCGCCGTTCTTTGCGGAAAAAAGGTGGGTAAGAGGAAGATAGTCTTATCCCAGCCGATTTTAATTTCGCCTCTCCCCCTCCCGCCCGGTCACATTTAATAGCGAAATTTAAAACTGTTCGACGGTCAGTAATTTTATTAATGAGAGCATTAAATAAATGACATCTGCTGTTCTTAACCCCTCACCTCGGTACGAGTCGATTCCGACCTAACCCTCTCCCCACGC
>JBNAWB010000167.1:0-8111 GCA_049699975.1 Thermodesulfobacteriota bacterium | reverse complement strand
GCGTGGGGAGAGGGTTAGGTCGGAATCGACTCGTACCGAGGTGAGGGATTAAGAACAGCAGAGGTCATTTATTTAATGTTCTCATTAATAATTAATGAAAAAAATTAAATAAAGGAGGTTTGAGGAATGCCTACGATTGAATTGGCTGGAAAAACTTACGAAGTCGATGAGGATGGTTTCTTACAGGAATTGGATAAGTGGAGTGAGGAATTTGCCCAGGCCTATGCCAAAGAAGAAGGCATCGAAGGACCGCTTACGGAGGAACACTGGAAAGTGATTAACTACTTGCGCGATTATTATAAAAAGTTTGGTATTGCGCCCATGATTCGCAAATTATGCAAAGACACTGGGTTCGATCTGAAGAAGATTTATGAACTCTTTCCGTCAGGTCCTGCCAAAGGCGCTTGTAAATTAGCCGGCTTGGCTAAACCTACAGGTTGCGTGTAAAAAATCCTGAGCTATAGATGAACTTTTGGGGGACGGAAGGACACTTACTTTCCGCCCCAAAAGGGAGATTAATTTTTTTCTATTTCCTGCTTAAATTAGATCCAGCATAGAAACACGGGGGCTGGATATGGATTTGATAACTATAAAGCATGAAGAAGGGTTGGCTTTTTCCGTAGAGATACGTGGTCATAAGTTCATAGTAGATATGCCAAAAGATTCTGGCGGAAAAGATAAAGGACCATCTCCAGCTGATTTGCTGGTTTCGGCTTTAGGGAGCTGCCTGGCTATGCACATGGCTCTCTATGGAAAAACAGTTGGTCTTTCTAGCGCTGGTTTAGAACTTAATCTGGTTTACAACATAGCAGAAGAAGCAGGGAAGAAAAGGATTGCTAACATTACGGTCGATATCCATATGCCCCCAAATATGGAGCCAAGAGAGGCCGCTTTTTTACGAGCTGGGCAAAATTGTCTAATTCGTAATTCTTTAGAGAAATGTCCTGAGATCGATGTGGCCATTATAAAATGAAAATATGGATAATAGCCCATGTTTAGAAAAATTTTTAAGGGACAGAAAGCCGGCCATCCTGGAAGCATGGTTCCAAAATATTCTCCAAAGCTATCCAGCAGAGACGCGGCCCTTTTTGCTAAAAAAAGAAGCCACCTTTACTAATCCTATTGGCTCCACTATCTACGAGGGGTTAGCAGGGTTGTTAACAGAGATTCTTCAGGATAAAAATTTAGGTAATATAAAAAAGGCGCTTGCTGATCTAATTCACTTGCGGGCTGTACAAGACTTTTCTCCTTCGCAAGCAATTTCTTTTCTGCCCCATTTGAAACAAGTCATCAGAAGGGAGCTGGTGGCTGCAAATTTGATGGAATCTTATCAGAAAGAATATCATGATCTTGCTTTTTTTATTGATGACCTGACTATGCAAGCTTTTGATATCTACATGGGTTGCCGGGAAAAAATTTTCAACCTGAAAGTTAAAGAATTACGAAAAATTGTAAAGCTGTAAGCGGAGATAACTTTAAGATCGGGGCCGAGGTAATTTTGCCCCCCTTCCCCGGAAATGCGATTAATGTTATTAAGGTGAGAATTTGATAATATCCTTATTAATCATCTTAATTCTCTTAGCTATTCCCTTAAGTGCTATAGGGTGGGGGAATTTATTTTACCTCTTGGGAATTATTCTCCCTTACCTCGCCTTTTTTCTTTTCCTCAGCGGGTTTGTTTATCGGGTTTGGCAATGGGCTAAATCCCCGGTTCCTTTTCGTATCCCCACTACTTGCGGCCAACAAATATCTTTGCCTTGGATTAAAGTTAGCTTTTTTGATAATCCCTACAATACCTTAGGCGTAATTGGGCGCATGTTCTTGGAGATCATTCTCTTCCGTTCTCTTTTTCGAAATAACAAAGTGGAGATAAGGGAAGGCAGACCAATATTTGCCGGAGCAAAGTGGCTTTGGTTAGGCGGCTTAATTTTCCACTGGTCTTTTCTTTTAATTATCTTTCGGCATATGCGTTTTTTCTTGGAACCTGTTCCTGATCTAATTAACTCAATTTCTTTCTGGGATGGGTTTTTTGAAATTGGCGTGCCTACTCTTTATTTAACTGATCTTCTTTTCATTGCGGCGATGACCTATCTTTTTTTAAGGAGAGTTTATATAACCCAAGTGCGCTATATCTCTTTGCCGGCAGATTATTTCCCGCTCCTATTAATTTTGAGCATCGCCCTTTCGGGAATTTTTATGCGCCACTTTTATAAAGTTGATCTGGCTAAAGTAAAAAATTTGATTTTGAGTTTAATCTTATTCCGCCCGGAGATTCCCCAGGGAATTGGCTTGATTTTTTATGTACATCTTTTTTTAGTATGTGTTTTATTAGTTTATTTCCCCATGAGCAAATTAATGCACATGGGCGGGGTTTTTTTAAGCCCTACCCGGAATTTGGCGAACAACAGCCGCAGGCGCCGGCATATTAATCCCTGGAATTATCCGGTAAAAGTTCATACTTATGAAGAATATGAGAATGAATTTCGGGAAAAGATGAAAGCAGCCGGCATTCCTGTCGAAAAGGAATAAGCATGTCTTTAACCAAAATGCCCAAACCGGAAGATTTAGCTAAGGTTGACCTGCAACCACCTCGCCAAGGGTGGATGGATACTCCGGTAGAGTTTCGTCCGGGCACTTGGTGCTACAGTGCGGCCCCCAAAAATTTAAAGATTTTGGATTTACCCAACCCGCGGGAATGGCAGCCTACAGATGTGGATTGGAAATTGCCCGCCAATTGGCCAGAGATAATTTTGCAGGGCATGAAAGACAGGCTAAGCCGTTTTCGTTCTTTTAAACTTTTTATGGATATTTGTGTGCGTTGTGGGGCCTGTGCTGATAAGTGCCATTACTTTATCGGCTCTGGAGACCCTAAAAATATGCCCGTCTTGCGGGCGGAATTATTACGTTCTGTTTATCGGCGTTATTTTACCACTTCCGGAAAATTATTAGGACGCTTGGCCGGTGCGCGAGATTTGACCATAGATGTACTCAAAGAATGGTTTTATTATTTTTACCAGTGCACAGAGTGCCGGCGTTGTTCTGTTTTTTGCCCCTATGGTATTGATCAAGCAGAAATAACCATGATGGGTAGAGAACTGCTTAATTTAGTGGGCTGCAATATTAATTGGATTATGGAGCCGGTAGCTAATTGCTACCGCACGGGGAATCATTTGGGCATCCAGCCTCATGGAATTAAAGATTCTTTGGAATTTTTTGCCGATGATATTGCGGACCGAACTGGGGTGCGCGTGGAAGTACCTATCAATAGAAAAGGTGCCGAGATTCTTTTCGTAACTCCTTCGGGTGATCTTTTTGCTGATCCGGGCACCTTTACTTGTATGGGCTATCTCATGCTTTTCCACGAGATCGGCTTAGATT
Source organism: Thermodesulfobacteriota bacterium (assembly GCA_049699975.1). Classification (GTDB taxonomy): domain Bacteria; phylum Desulfobacterota; class SM23-61; order SM23-61; family SM23-61; genus CAZAGD01. Next base: position 4,733 of record JBNAWB010000167.1, on the reverse strand, counting down.
ACACCTGGAGCACTTATGCTTCAGAGGGTGGGAATTTCGGCCTATTTGTGGATCATGAGTTAATGAAGAGGTTGAACGCCAAGATCTATGCGGAAGCAAAAAGATTAAAGGTAAAATGGATCTTAGGCGGGGAGTGCGGGCATATGTGGCGGGTTCTGCATCAGTATATGGATACGATGAATGGTCCGGCGGATTTCTTAGAAGAGCCTGTCTCTCCCCTTACGGGCACTAAATTTGAAAATGCCCAATCCACGAAGATGGTGCATATCGCCGAATTCACTGCGGACCTTATCCGCCATAATAAGCTAAAACTCGATCCCAGCCGTAATGATCATTTGAAGGTAACTTTCCATGATTCCTGCAATCCGGCGCGAGCAATGGGTCTTTTTGAGGAGCCTCGCTATATCCTGAAGAAGGTTTGTAATTATTTTTACGAGATGCCCGAAGAGACGATCCGCGAAAAGACTTTCTGTTGTGGCGGCGGGGCCGGTTTAGGAACAGATGAAAATATGGAGATGCGCTTAAGAGGGGGATTCCCGCGGGCCAAAGCAGTAAAGCATGTCCACGAGAAATACGGAGTTAACCGGTTAGCCTGTATCTGTGCTATTGACCGGGCTACGCTGCAAACCCTTATGGATTATTGGGTACCCGGGGTAGAGGTTACTGGCCTCCATGAACTGGTGGGCAATGCTTTGATCATGAAGGGCGAAAAGGAAAGAGAAGTGGGGTTGCGCGGAGAACCCTTGCTTAGTAAAACCAAAGTTGACCATAATGAACGATAAAGGGAAGATCTTCAGCGGTTTAATTATTTTTCTTATTTTAGGCACTTTTCCCTTTTGGTACGGAAGGGGGAAAACTGCTTCTCTACCGCCCCTTTCTCTGGATACTCCGGAAATAAAGAAAATGACCGTAAAAAAGTGCCTTGAACCAACAGCATTTATGCGGGCGAGTCATATGGAGTTGCTGAATTCTTGGCGGGAAGCGGTAGTACGGGAGGGAAAACATTTTTATGTAGACCAAGAAGGGAAAAAAGTATCCATGAATCTATCCCTTACCTGCTTGGGCTGTCATAGTAACAAAGATAAATTTTGTGACGTTTGCCACAGCTTTTCTGGAGTTAAGCCGAAATGCTGGTCTTGTCACCTTGTTCCGGGGGAGGTTAAACCTTGAACTTAGCCCGGCGATTTTTTTTAAAAGCTACTGGACTTTTTCTTTTAAGTTTAGGCCTTAAACCTTCTGGAAAAGTTTTTGCTAAAAATGAACCGCCCAATTTTCTCCCCAATCCCCAAGCGCTTAAAGGAAACCGCTGGGCCATGGCCATAGATCTTAAGAAATGTAAACCAGATTGTCAAGAATGTATAAATGCTTGTCATTTGGCGCATAATGTTCCGGATTTTGGGAATCCCAAAGACGAGATTAAATGGATCTGGCGTGAACCTTTGGCCAATGCTTTCCCTGGTCAAGGCCTCGAAAGTGTCAATTCCCCTTGGGCAAATAGGCCGGTAATCGTCCTATGCAACCATTGCGCCAATCCGCCCTGTGTGCGCGTTTGCCCCACGAAAGCTACTTTTCAAAGGGAGGATGGCGTAGTCATGATGGATTACCACCGCTGTATTGGTTGTCGCTTTTGCATCGCCGGCTGCCCATTTGGCGCAAGATCTATGAATTATAGAGATCCTCGTCCATTTATAAAAAAAATAAATCCAAATTTTCCCACGCGCACTAAAGGGGTAGTGGAAAAATGCAATTTTTGTGTCGAAAGACTGGCCGCCGGTTTGCTGCCCGCGTGTGTAGTCGCCTGTCCAGAAAAAGCAATTATTTTTGGAGATCTAAAAGATACCCAAGCGGAAATTTACAAAATTTTAAAGACCCGCTTCCCTATAAGACGGCGGCCGGAGTTGGGGACTCAACCACAAGTTTATTATCTTACCTGAGCTAACCATGTTCGAGAAAGCTTTTCACGGTAGCCGAAGTTATTGGTTTTTAATCGTCCTGTTGCTTTTGGGAATAGGCATTGGCTTCTTCTTTTATTTAAAGCAGCTTGATTATGGATTGGGCATCACGGGGATGAGTCGGGACGTAACTTGGGGGTTGTATATTGCCCAATTTACTTTTTTGGTGGGAGTGGCCGCTTCAGCGGTGATGGTTGTCCTTCCGTATTACCTCCATAATTACCAAGTATTCGGCCGCATCACGATTTTGGGCGAATTTTTAGCCGTTTCTGCGGTAATTATGTGCTTATCCTTTGTAATCATAGATTTAGGCCAGCCTGCCCGAGCCTTCAATGTTCTTTTATATCCTACCCCCAGCTCCATTCTTTTCTGGGACATGGTGGTTCTGAGCGGCTATCTGTTGCTGAATATAGTAATTGGGTGGACGGTCCTGGGGGCCGAGAAAAAAATGGTTACTCCCCCTAAATGGATAAAGCCTTTAATCTATTTATCCATTCCTTGGGCGATCAGCATCCATACCGTGACGGCCTTTATCTATGCAGGACTTCCCGGAAGGAGTTTCTGGTTAACGGCCATCATGGCGCCGCGCTTTTTGGGATCTGCTTTTGCATCTGGGCCAGCTCTTTTAATTCTCTTTTGTTTAATTTTGCGGAAATTCACGCGCTTTGATCCTGGGAAAGAAGCCATCCAAGCTTTGGCCAAGATCGTAACTTATGCCCTAATAGCCAGTATATTCTTCGTGGCCATGGAAATTTTTACGGTTTTTTACAGCCAGATACCAGAACATAAGCAGCATTTTATCTTCCTCTTTGCTGGCTTAGAAGGCCATCGCTTTTTAGTCTCATGGATGTGGAGCGCTGTTTTTCTCGCTGCCGTGGCCTTGGTTATTTTACTTTATCCGCCTTTCCGGCAGAAAGAAAATTTATTAGCTATTGCCTGTGCGGCAGTATTTTCCTCATTGTGGATTGAGAAAGGATTAGGTTTGGTTATTCCCGGATTTATTCCTAATCCTTTGGAGAAGGTAACAGAATATCATCCCACCGGCCCGGAGATAGCCATCACCATAGGAGTCTGGGCCTTGGGCTTGCTGATACTTTCCGTCCTTTATAAAATTGCGATCACCGTCAGGCAGGAATTAGAGAGTTAGTTAAATAGTCAGAAATTTGCCGGCCAATTTTATTCAGTTTAAAATTAGAAATTAAAGAAAAAGAGATGAATTTTTTTGATTAGAAGGAGGTAGAAGGTGCAAGAGAAATTGGTAGTAATTGGCGGCGTAGCTGCTGGGCCAAAGGCGGCTGCCAAAGCCAAACGTTGTCGTCCTGATTTGGAGGTGGTCATTTACCAAGAGGAAGGGGCCGTTTCCTATGGAGGGTGTGGCCTTCCTTATTACGTCAGCGGCAAGATAAAAGAAAGAAATCAACTATTGGCCCGGACCAAAGAACAATTTGCTCAAGATGGTATTCAAGTAAAGCTGCAGCATCGGGTGGTAGAGATTAATGTTAAGGAAAAGAAAATCAAAGGCATTCATTTGGAGACAGGAGATCATTTTGTTGATACTTATGACAAATTAGTCTTAGCCACGGGGTCTTTTCCAATTCGCCCCCAAGTAGCAGGGGCAGATCTAAAGGGAGTTTTCTATCTCCGTTCCATATTCGATGCCGATTTACTAGTTCAGCAACTATCATCTGATCAGATCCAAAACGTAGTAGTAGTAGGGGGTGGATACATAGGTTTAGAGATGGCTGAGTCATTGAGTGAACTTGGTAAGAGGGTTACTATCGTAGAAAAGATGCCGCAAATCGTAACTCTCTTCGACCAAGATATGGCCCGCCTGGTCCAGAGATATTTGGAGAAGAAAGGAATTCAAGTTTTGGTCGGCGAAGGTCTTCAAGAAATCAGAGGCGAGCAAAGGCGAGTCTCTTCGATCCGTACTGACAATCAAGAAATCCGGGCTGATGCTGTGCTGCTAAGTTTGGGAATTCGCCCGCGCGTGGAACTGGCGCGTCAGGCAGGCCTGCGCTTGGGGGAAACTGGGGCGATCTGGGTTAATGAGCGGATGGAAACTTCGGCCGAGGATGTCTTTGCCGCCGGAGATTGTGCAGAGACCGTTCATTTAGTGACGGGCCAAAGAGTCTGGATTCCATTGGGATCCACGGCTAATAAACAAGGGCGAGTCGTAGGCATAAATGTGAGCGGGGGATCGGCGGTTTTTCCTGGAGTTTTAGGAACAGCTATATTCAAGGTTTTTGATTTTAAGGTAGCCAAAACAGGATTAAATATGCGGGAAGCTGAGCAAGCGGGGTTCAGCCCGCTGCAAGCGATTGTGCGGGGATATTCTGGTGCTCATTATTACCCAGGAATGAAAGAGTCAGTACTCAAGGTTATCGCCGATCAAAAAAGTGGGCGCATCTTAGGAGCCCAGGCCGTGGGCGAAGGGCCATCGGATAAGTTCATCGATGTTATCTCTATGGCCTTGATGGCCCGCCTGGATTGCTCCACCTTAGGAAACGCCGATTTAGCCTATGCGCCACCTTTCAGTCCAGCTTTATCCCCGGTAATTGTCGCTGCTCACGTACTCCAAAATAAGCGAGAAAGGGTCTTTGAGTGGATTACCGCTGAGGAAGTAAAAACTAAATTAGAGAGAGCCGCCGATGAATTTGTCTTGCTCGACGTTCGGGAGGAAAAAGAGGTAAAAGAAAAACGCATTCCTGGATCTCTTTGGATTCCCCTTGGGCAAATTAGGCAAAATACATATAAATTAGATAAAGAAAAAGAGATAGC
>JBNAWB010000166.1:0-8340 GCA_049699975.1 Thermodesulfobacteriota bacterium | reverse complement strand
CTCTCTCCCTCCCGCCTGAAGTAGGAACCAATTTCAAAAGTGATCGACGGTCAGAGAATGAAGTTGACTATCGATCTGTTTAAATCTGGCCTAATCCTTCTTGAGAAAAGAGAGAAAAATTAGTCAATATTTGTATAGCATAAAGCATAAATAAGAATACTTAGATGTAGGGCACCTCCTTGGGGATGGCCTATTCAGTTAAGGGATAAACCTTTGCCCTAAAATTCTTTTAAGTCATTACGAGGGAGCGTGGCGATCGAAATAATCTCGTAATTTGATTGAAAATAATGAGATGGCCACGCTGCGCTCGCCATGACGAAAAGAGGATTGCGATACGGCCTCTAAAGGGGGGAAGGTGGGGGACGATTTTTGATTGCGGCTCTGCCGCGCTGCGGGATCAAATATTCAAGAGTCTATTCCGTGATATTCCTTTGGCCCCTCACCTCGGTACAAGTCGCTTCCGACTTCACCCCGTGGTCGGGTCTTATCGACTCTCCCCATGGGGGAGAGGGAGGGGTGCGGGGGGCGATTTTCTTGAAGGAATATAAATTTCAGCTCCTTTTTGAATTGGGCATTAAATTCTTCAGCAAATTTTAGCAATTAAATTGGAAAAGAACCATTGCTAATTAATAATGCTTTTTAAAGAATTAATCCGTATAATTCCTTCCAATTTGCCTCAAATTTTATCCCTTTATTAAGTTGGGAAAGAGAGAGCCTTAATAAATTCTTCTTGAAAATCAGGGTGGGTAGTAAGCTCGATATATTCAACTTGCTTAGCCGCACATTCAGCTTCAGCTCTCTTTTCTTGGTCAAATAGCGCTAAGCACGCCCCCATACCGGCGGCATTACCCACGGCGCGAACTTGCTGCAAATCGCATGGAGGAAACAGGCCGATGGCCATAGCTCTTTCAGGGTCAATAATGCTCCCGAACCCGCCGGCTAATATAACTTTATCCGGTTTTTCAATACCAAATTCCTTCATCAATATTTTGGCGCCTGCATATAACGCTGCCTTGGCTAATTGGATAGCGCGAATATCTTCGATAGAAATAGTTATATCTCTATTAAAGGCGGTCTCTTCGGCGTGAGCAATGATAAATTCACCTTGGGCGTTAAATCGCTGACGAAAGGAAGGTAGATCTTTCCTTATTCTTCCATTTCTTTCTATTATTCCGGCTTGGCGCATTTCCGCAACTGCTTCAATAATTCCCGAGCCGCATATTCCGCGCGCTTTAATTTCGGGGGAGGAACCAGCTCCTACCCATTTTTCTGAACCGATTACTCGGTATTTGACAGTGCCATTTTGGGAATCAATGCGAATTCTTTCAATCGCGCCAGGCGCAGCCCTCATGCCAAATTTAATATGGGCCCCTTCAAAGGCAGGTCCAGTCGCACAAGAGGCGGAAAGGATCCTTTTTTTATTGCCCAAAAGAATTTCTCCATTGGTGCCCACATCAATAATCAATGATATTTCTTCTTGAAGGTAAGGTTCTTGAAAAATGAGCACTCCCACATTATCTGCACCCACAAACCCGGCTTCGATGGGCAAGAAATAAACATAAGCTCCTGGGTTTATATTAAGGCCTAATTCTCGAGCTTTAATATACAGAGAATTATGCAGAGCAGGAGTAAAAGGGGCCACCCCTAAATATTGGGGATTTAGGCCTAAAAATAAATGATGCATGGCTGTATTACCTACTACCACCATGTCTATGATTTCGGTTAAAGAAATGGCGACACCTTTAGCTGTTTCCTGGATTAATTCGTTTACGGCCCCGCGCACTTTCATAGTTAAGGACTTTAACCCTTCGGCCCCTTTTTCTAAGGCATATTGGATGCGGGACATAACATCTTCACCAAAAATAACTTGCGGATTCAACCTGGAATTAGCCGCAATGATTTGTCCATTTTTCAAATTGCCAAGGTAAATGGCTAAGCTGGTTGTACCAATATCAAGGGCCAACCCGTAATAATTTTCAATTTTCCCAGGCAGGATAGAGAGGATTTCTCCATTTGAGCTGACTAAGGCTGTTACTTTCCAGTTTCCCTGGCGTAAATTTAGGGAAAGATTTGGCAACGCCGAGTAGTCGATAGATAAATTTTTCAATCCATAATGGTTTTTCAATCTTTCTTGCAAACGTTCCAGATCACCGCGGGGATCTTGTAAAGTAGGAGTGGTCAATTCTAAATAATAATTTTTTACGGCGGGGTTAATTTTGCTCGAAAAATTAATTAAGTTTTTAAGAATGAGTGGTTGAGCGGCCGAACTTTCCCCAGGAACTGTGATGAGGGAATCACTTTCAATTTTGGCAGCGCACGCCAGGCGATAGCCTGCCGCTTCTTCTTCTGGCGTAATAAATTTTCTTTCTTCTTCGGTTAAAGCAGATGGATTAACTATACCCCATTCCACCTTTACCAGGCATTTACCACAACTTTGTTTCCCTCCGCAGATCGAAGAAATCTCCACACCCAATTCCTGCGCCGCTTGCAGAATAGTTTGGCCTTTGAGCCCTTCACCTCTTCTTCCTGATGGTTGAAAAATAATGCTAACTTTTTGTTTTTTATCTTTGGGGGCAGTTATCAAATTTGTTGATCCTTTATCTTATGGCTAACATTTTCGGTTAAGGGACGTATACCGTAACGAGCGCATTGGCCACAATTAATTCTTCTGTCTTATCTCCAAATTCAGGCGCAAATAGAGTTTTGCCTAAAAGACCACCTGGGCGTACTTCAATTTTCTTTTGGCCAATGGGCAAAACTTTAAGCACCCTTTCTCTATCTACAGATTCGGGGTGAGGGCAGGCGATGATAACTTCTACTAAAATATCCTGAGGATTTTTTATCCCCACCACTTCCCTAAGGCCACAAAGACAGGAACGGTGGATGGCATCCTGGACTGCTTTTTCAGCCGCGCGCGTATCATCTTGACCATGTTGATCTACGCCCATGCCCACTTCGATGATAAATCTTCGCCACGCCATTTTTTTCTCCTTAAAAGTTTATTATGCCTCTATCTTTCCAATATCAAAAGAAGGTAAAGAAAGCAAGGGAATTAGCAACTGACCGTCGATCACTTTTGAATTTGAATCTTAGCTGAGATTGATAAACCGATCTATGGCTCAGGTGAAAGCAAGCAGGGCTCATTTTTTCTAAAGAGGGGTAAGAGAGATTATATTACAACTTTGTTATATTAGCCGAACAAAAAGGCCCCTTTGGAATAAAGGAGTATATTTATATTAACGAAATAAGTCGTAGGGCAAGGGTTTATCCCTTTCCGGAATGGGTAACCCACAAAGAGTTGTCCTTCGTATATTTGTATGAATGATAGGTTAACCCTTCACTTAAAAGGGGAAGATTGCTTAGCGAGTCCATTTTATTTCCCCCTCACCAACCCTCTCCCCGCTGAGCCTGTGTCGTAATGTCATCGCGAGGGAGCGTAGAGACCGTGGCGATCTCGTAGCTCATTGAAATTAAAGAGATGGCCGCGCTCCCTTCAGTCGCTCGCCATGACGCGAAAGGAGTTGTGACCCAGTCCTCGCTGGGGAGAGGGCGGGATGAAAGGTTACAGTCAGGTATTCTTTTCCCTTGTCAGTAGGCCTTAAATTTTGTTAATCTTTCTTTATGAAAAAAGGTATAGAGAAATCTTTTGAAGAATATATAATCGCCGCCGAGCCTTATTATCTACCCATTCGCGATGAAGTAGAGATTTTTAGAGCAGCCTATAAAGCCAAGTTACCTGTGCTCTTAAAAGGGCCTACTGGTTGTGGTAAAACGCGCTTCATAGAATATATGACTTATTTTTTAAGCAAAGAACTCCAGATTACTCTCCCGCTAATTACGGTAGCCTGCCACGAGGATCTAACTGGTTCAGATTTAGTGGGTAGATATTTGTTAAAAGGAGAGGAGACTATTTGGATAGATGGGCCCTTAACGCGCGCCGTAAAAAGCGGAGCCATTTGCTACCTCGATGAGATAGTGGAAGCTCGCAAAGACACGACTGTCTTAATTCACCCTCTGGCAGATCACCGACGCCTTCTTCCAGTAGAAAAGAGAGGACAAGTTATCGAAGCCCATGAAAATTTTTTACTGGTTTTATCATATAATCCGGGTTACCAAAGCATTTTAAAAAACTTGAAACATAGTACGCGCCAACGGTTTGTAGCAATTGATTTTAATTACCCACCTCGCGACAAAGAAGCGAAGATTATAGCCCAAGAAAGTGGCGTAGATTGGGGAATAGCCATGGAACTGGCCAAGTTGGGGGAAAAAGTGCGTAACTTGCAAAGCCAGGGCCTAGAAGAAGGTGTTTCCACCCGCCTTTTGATTTATGCCGGATTGCTGATCAATCAGGGAGTTAAACCGCGGCGAGCGTGCGAGTTGGCCGTCGGCCAATCTCTGACCGATGATCTTGATTTGTTAAAGGGAATTCAAGAGGTGGTGAATTCTATTTTTCCCGAGGAATAAATTATTAAGGACAGGTTTTTTAATAACCAAGCAAAATATTTGCTGGACACCTCAATAAATTACTTAGGCTAAAACGATGGATGAATTTGAAATCAAAGCCTGGAAAAGCCTTGCCCAACAATTAAAAGAAAGAGCGATTTGGGATATTGGTAAAATAGAGAAAAACTTTCAAAACGCAATTTCTTATCTTCCTCTCTTGGCTAAGGAAGAAAGAAACCAGCTCTTGTATTTGGCCCAAAAAGTTGCCGAAAGATCGAGTAAATTAGCCGGCATATTTTTGGGCTTAGCCCCCAAAACGATGGTAATAGTTGACCAGGATTGCCGCCAACCTGTCCTCGCTTGGGCAGAAATTTTTGCTTCTGCTTCCCGAGAAACTCTTTTAACATTCCTGGAAAAAATTCCCCTTGTTCTGGCGGGTTTACCTAAGAATGACCGCTCCACTTACTTTATTTTAGGTTGCCAATTAGCGCAAGAAGATTGGTCGGTTTCATTCAAATACTTTGCAAATTTAGTCAAAATTAACGCCGAAATTCCCCGCTCCCACTTATTTACCTGGTTTGCCGAAGGTAAAAAGCTCATGCCGAAGAATGTTGGGGCAGCTCGAGCTTATTTTGCTCTGGAATCAAAATACGCTCGAGATAGGATAAAAGAGCACGATCCTGCTGTCTACTTAGAAGAAGTGGCCCGAACTTTAAAAATTTTTGCCCAAGCCCTGGCTGGAAAGGAACTGAAGATCCATGCAATAAATAGTAACGTCGGCAGGTTCGTTAATTCTCCTTATCCTTTCCCATATACGGATGGGGAGACGATTTATTTACCATGGAGGGCCAATGAATTTTCTTATCATACGCAGAATTATACTGCCTTAAAATTGGCCGTTGCTCACCAGGCAGGCTATATAGAGTTGGGTACTTTTAATTTACGTCTCTCAGCAGTAGCTGATCTGTTTCCCATGCCGCTCTGGCAGGCTAACTTCCAGGCATTTTCCGCCAAAGGAAAAGCTACCAATAATTTGGAGCTATTCTTTAGTTTTTTTGCTCAGCAAGATTTAGCTCGCGACCTTTTTCATCTGTTGGAAGGATTACGCATAGATAAATATCTGTACCGAGAATATCGAGGATTACGTGCCGATATGGATTTCCACTTAAGAGCAGCTTTAAAGAAAAGGCCATCCATCCTTTCTTTGCCGCTGCAAGAAGCTTTAATGGAAACTATCTTGCACCTGGGTATCGAAGGAAAAATACCAGAGGCTATTTCTGGTATTCTTCCATCTTTAAATGGGGCATTATCCTTCTGGATTGAGCCTTTGCTCGCGCCCGGATCAACCGTGGAGGATGTAGCCCGGGTTACGGTGATGATCTACCGTTGGTTAAGAGCAATACCTAATATACGCGGAAAGGAGGCTTTTCTTTCCATACCTTCCCTTGAGGCTGCCAGAGGCGATGAAGAAGGGCGGCCAAAGATGCCGGGAGAAGAGCTCTATCAACCGCTAGTTCCTTTGCCTCATTGGGGCGAATTGCGGCCAGAGTTGCTTAAAAGCAAGATCTCCACTCGGCAGATGAAACAATTGACTAAGGAGATGGCGAAGGCCCTTCCTTTGTCTCCGGAAAAACTGCAAGAGTTGCTGAGGAAAGGGATCGAATTAGAGGTAACTAATACGAGTGCGGCAGAGGAAGAAAATTTTCAAGGGCTATTTCTGACGGATGTGGAAGGTTGGAAAGCAAAAGATGGAGCAAAAAAATTAAAAGAAAATACAAAAGGGGATAAGCCGAAGGCAGCTCTTCTATTGGACGAAAGAACAGAAGGAGAAAAAATATTCTTTTATGATGAATGGGATTATTTAATTAAAGATTATCGCTCGCGTTGGTGTTTTTTAAGAGAAAAGAAAGTTGAAGGTGGTTCGCCCAAATTTGTTAGCCAGATACTCGAAGATTATTCTCGACTAATCGAAGAGATACGGCGTCAATTTCAGATGCTCAAGCCTGAGCGATGGCAGAGAATTTATCATTTGGAGAGGGGTGAAGAAATAGATTTAGATGCGCTTATTGAAGCGGCCATAGACCGGCAAGCCGGTATTGCTAATCTGGAGAAGATATATTTGGAAAAGAAACGTAAAGAGCGGGACATATCCACCCTCTTTCTCTTAGATATGAGCGCTTCCACAGAAGAAGGGGTCAAGAAAAAAGGGGCAAACGATTCCGGCTTGGATTTGGCCAAAGGGAAAAAGGTTATCGATATCGCTAAAGAAACTTTAGTAATTATGGCAGAAGCTTTGCAAGAGATCGGAGACGAGTATGCTATTTTTGGCTTTTCTGGGTATGGGCGGATGAATGTAGAATTTTTTGCCATTAAAGATTTTGATGAAGAATACAGTGCCGAAATCCAAAGCCGAATAGAGGGCATTAAACCCCAACGCTCGACAAGGATGGGCACGGCCATTAGACATGCTGCGGAAAAAATCCGCGGGCGGGAAGCAAAAATTAAAAACCTTATTTTAATTAGTGATGGTTATCCCCAAGATTATGATTATGGGGAAGAACGGGGAAGTAAAGAGTATGCTTTGCAAGACACAATGAAGGCCTTACAAGAGACAATGAGTAAAAAAATTTATCCTTTTTGCATAACTATAGACCAAGGGGGGCATGATTATTTGCGTCAAATTTGCCCCCCTGGCAAGTATTTGGTTATCGAGGACGTTTATGCTCTGCCGCAAGAGCTTCCTAAGATTTATAGAAGACTGACTACGTAGGAACAACCAAAAGGAGAAAAAAGAAGAAGAAAGAAGCTTTTAGGCTTTTATAAGGATGATAAAAAACCAAGAATTAATTTGGAAATAAAAGAAAGGAGAAAGAAATGGCTAATTTAGGGTTTATCGGTTTAGGAATTATGGGGAAACCCATGGCGGGACATTTGGTAAAGGCTGGCCACAAAGTTTATGTCTATGACCTAAATCCGGCACCTGTCCAGGAATTAGTGGCTAAAGGAGCGGTAGGATGCCAGAATAGTAAAGAAGTGGCCGAAAAATCAGAAATAATAATCATAATGGTTCCTGATACACCAGATGTGGAACAAGTATTGTTTGGACCTGCCGGAGTAGCTGAAGGCGTAAAAAAGGGATCAATAGTAGTGGATATGAGTTCAATTTCTCCCATTGCCACCAAAGAATTTGCTCGCAAACTCGCTGATTTAGGAATAGAAATGCTTGATGCTCCTGTCTCCGGCGGGCAAGTGGGAGCGGAGAATGCCACTCTTTCTATCATGGTAGGTGGAAAAGGAGAAATATTTGAAAGAGTAAAGCCCATCTTTGAGTTGCTGGGCAAAAACATTGTCCATATCGGGGGTCATGGGGACGGGCAAACTTGCAAAGTGGCTAACCAGATCGTAGTGGCTTTAACCATAGAAGCCGTAAGTGAAGCTTTGGTCTTTGCTTCCAAAGCCGGAGCTGATCCGAAAAAGGTGCGGCAGGCCCTCCTCGGAGGTTTTGCCCAGAGCAGGATTCTCGACCTCCACGGAGAAAGAATGATTAATAGGTCATTCAAACCCGGCTTCCGCATTCAACTACATCGCAAAGATTTGAATTTAGCTTTGCAAGCAGCTCGGCAATTAGGGGTCTGTTTACCGAGCACGGCCATAGCCCAAGAGCTATTCAATGCCGTCGTGGCTCAAGAAGGTGACCAGCTTGATCATTCGGCAATGGTCCTGGCCTTGGAGAGGTTAGCCAATCATAAAGTTAGCGGATGATGCGTTTTTTAAGATGGTCAAAGAGAATTCTGGCCATCGATCACTTTTTAAATTCCAACTCAAATCAGGCGAGAGGAGAGAGCCTCTCCCCCTCCCGCCTGTCTCCTGCTGGTGAGAAAAATTAAAACTGATCGA
>JBNAWB010000165.1:0-8378 GCA_049699975.1 Thermodesulfobacteriota bacterium | reverse complement strand
CCATAATGCCTATTACAGTATCTCCACTGGATAACTTTACAAATTTGACATTTTCGTAAGATGACATTAGGAATCATCTTAGGACCAATTGCCGAGGATGAACTCGGGCACGCTCTGCTATTATCCAAAGGCGATTGGCGCGTACTCTTCCAATCACCTTTAGCTCTCTTTTTTTATGGACTGGCTATCTTCTCGGTAATCTTTTCTTACAAAAGGATGAAAGGACTGCGCGGGGGATAGAAACAGCTCCTTCTCTCCCAAGGTAGAGGCGAGATTCTTTTCGCCTCCAGAGAAGGGATTGATAAATTTTATCTCCCATTCTTTCCCTTTAAATAATCAATCATGGGTTGAGAAATAAGAGGAACAACTTCCCCAATCATATGGGGCATAAGATTGTTCATCACCTTGGACATCAAGGTTGGCATTTGCTCTCGCATATAATTCGGCATGGGTACCCGCTCGTCTACTTTGGCCAGCATAGCCGGCATTACTTTGGGCAGCATTAAGGGAAGCAACCGCGGAAAGAGGAAGGGAAATAAAGGCTTCATCATCTCTAACATTCCTGGAATCTTGCCCATTAAGCGCATCATTTTACCCATCCCCAAAGGCATGGCGGCGATGAGTTCTGGCCACATTGAGGCCATCAATTCGGCAAAACCTTGGGGAGTCATTAAATTAATCATAGCTTCGAATACCGCCCACTGGCTTTGTACCTCTGGATTAGGATCAGGAAATTCATAACCCAAGGCGGCGGAAGCGAATCGGGCTAAATCTACCACTTCTAAAGGAAGATTCTTTTTCTGGATGGTGACCCGGAATTGAAACTCACAGCAGGGGCATAGAGCAATTACTTTTTGAGCTCCTGCTTCTACGGCTTCCTGCAGGCGCATTTTGCCGATCTCCGCCGCAACGGGAGGGTCTTTTATCAAAGTGAGCACAGATCCACAACAATGCGCTTCCTGGCGATTATGGTCCATCTCTACGAATTTTACATTGGGGATAGCTTTGATCAATTCTCGCGGAGGCTCATAAACGCCCGAAACTCGGCCTATATGGCAGGAGTCATGCCAGGTAACAGATTGGGGCAAATTGGCTTGGAGAGGAAATTGAAACTCACCTTTTCTAATTTTCTCAGATATTACCTCGCTGTAATGACGGACCTTAATTCCAAAATCTATACCGAGCTTCTGCGCCCACTGAGGATAAACCTGGCGCCACATCATATCACAGGCAGGGCAAGAAGTAATTACTGTATCCGCCCCCACTTCTTTAACTGCCTGGATATTTCTCCGCATGATTTCGCTAAAGAGATCCCATTTCCCAGCCACCAGCATGGGAGTGGCACAACAATTTTCTTTGGTTCCTAAATAAGTGAAATCGACCCCCGCAGCGTCCAACAATCTTACACTGGCCATAGCAATATCATGTTCTACATAACTGGCCGTGCAACCAGCGAAGTATACATTACGTGATTCCCTTCCCGGGCCATGTTTAGCTTGAAGGTCTTCTGGGAACCAGGAGCTTCGGTCGCGGCGGTACCCCGCCCAAATATCTCCTTCCGCCTGCAAAGCCGCCGCCATCATTTCGAAGGGAGGAAAGGTCATCCTTCCATCTTCATTTATTAATTTGCCGCGCAATTTCATCCACGAAGGTTCGATAGGCAAAGCAGCGGAGCAGCGCAGGTTGCATAATTCACAGGTGGTACAAACTAAGAAAGTATCCACCATAAATTGGTTCCACTTTTCTCTCCCCTCTATGTATTCTCGCAACCAATACCACTTCCCCCGCGGGCTCTGACTTTCCCATCCCCGCCCATAAAACTGGTCGCATTCATCAATACAATAACCACACTGGGAACAACTGTAGGCATACCAGGCCACATCTGCCGGGATTCCTTTAATCCCATCTGTCGGCCGCTCGCCAACCTGGGTGACCACTGTATTTCCCAAAGGCCGAGCCAGAGGTTCCAATAAACTGGCCCAACTGATAGCTTTCCCTATGAGGCCAGAATTTATAACTTTACCCGGATTCATGATGTTCTGGGGATCTACTTCTTCTTTGAATTTTTTTATCCTGGCCAGCCGATCAGCTCCCAAGATTTTTGCTGCTTTGCGTGTAAAATACATACCGGAGGAGTAGGGTCTGCCCTGATGTTTTTCAGCAATTTTTAGAAGGGTCAAGACTAAACCATAGACAAAATTATAGCTGAACTTCCGTTGGTCGCCAGGGATGAAACCGAGAATCACCACTTCGGGGAGACCCTCCTTCCCCTGACGGATCACCAATCCTTCTTTGACTAAAGGTTGGTCAATTTTTTTCTCAATCTCAGCCATTACTTCCCCTAATTCATTTAAAGGAATGACCACTTCTGCTGGAACTAAAGATGGCCCCAGCCTTTTCACCACCATGAGCCTGAACCTATTCTTCCATTCATGATTAGCAATACGAGAACTAAGGATCTCGGCTTGGCATAATTTAGTTATGGCGGCCAATTTTTCTTTAATCTCTTGTTGGTCTTTTTTCCGGAAAGCTAAAGTCATTATATAAGCTGCGGGGAGAAGAACCCGTTCTTCCACTGGATGACCGTAATGCTCCATGAGGGGAGCTCTATTTTTTAATTCCGCCATGCGAGGATTAATAAACATTAAAGACCAAATCGGTAGCTTCGCCTCTATAAAAGATTCAATCAGTGTTTGCAGATCGTAAGCATTTGGACAACCGATAGCTTCTACGGCGAGCTCTTCCCAAGGCTGAATTTTAAAAGTTACTTGCGTGATAAAGCCCATAATTCCTTCTGTATCCGCAATGAGATCTAATTCTTCTCCCTGGAATTCCCGGACTTCTCCAGAAGGCAATACCACCCGCGCCGATAGGACATTGCCTCGGAACCAGCCTGCTTCATAAGAACCGATACCCGCCCCTCCTTGGGCTAGCCAACCTCCTACAGTAGAAGAGGGATAACTAGTAGGGTAGAGGGAAAGGGTTAATCCTCTTTTCCCTAATTCTTTATCCAGCTTTTCCCAAACAACACCTGCTTCCGCAGTGGCTGTCAAAGAGTCAGCATCAATATTTATAATTTTATTCATCCGGTAAAAATCAATCACCAGCCCTTTTTCTCGAGGTATTGCTCCTCCATAACCTGAAGTAGCTTTACCGCGCGGTGTTAAAGGAATTTTATTTTCTTGGGCCCACAGGACCAGTTCCTTCAACTCCTCTTCTGATTCGGGCTGAATTACTCCTTCCGGAGTTAGATTCCCAATAAAGGGTTTAAAAAGGGTGGGCATGGCAGCGATATCATGTCCATATAATTTACATTCCGTCTTCTCAAAATTAGCTCGCTGCCCAAATTTTTCTTTTAAAAAGGTTATATGGATTTCCTTAAGTTTACCCATAAACTTTCTTCCTTTGGATAAATTTTTTCATCTCTAATCAATAAGTTTTAGATGGTTTTTTTTAAACTTGGATTCAAAATCCAATATTTTAATCATCTTCCTACCTTCCATAAATTTTTCCTGGGCCGGAGAAAAATCTGCTTTTGATTTTTGCCAGTTAATTATATTATGCTGCTTAGGTAATAAAAAGGTGATTATTTAGCTTTCAGGAGGAGGCCAATTATTTGCTGGGCAGGGAGAGCTCCCGTGACCATTCTTCCATCCATAAATATTAAGGTCGGTGTGCTGGTTATTCCCAAGGATTCAGCGAGTTTAATATTTTCATCAACTTCTTTATTATCACAATCTAGTTTAGGAATCTGTTTGCGGGCGAAGGCATCTTCTAACATCTTTAAAGATTTTTGACATAGAATACTCTTCGACTTCCAATAAGCTTCTTTATGAAAGCGCAAAGGAAAGAGGATGATATAAAAAACAACATCTTTCCTTTCTTTAATGATCTTATCCATTTCCCGGTGCAGATACCCACAGTAGGGACAATCTGGGTCGGTGAAAACTGCTACTTTTTGGGAAGCGGCAGGATTCCCCAAGATCAGGGGGGTCTTTAAAGGAATCTTAGAAAAATCTACTTTGCGGAGCGTGCTCATCTGTTCCAGCGTTTTATTCATCCCGGTTTTAATCTCGATGACTGGCCCAGGAAGAAAATATTTCTTAGCAAAATCTACATAGAACAATCCTTTCTTTCCCTGATTATCAATAGAAACTTCCCAAAGCCCTTTCACGGGGCTGAGCTGAATCTGCAAAATTTCCGTGTAGGGGACTTTCATTTCCTTCAACAAAGTTTTTACTTCCTGATTGTTTAAAGAATGGCATTTTAAGCAGTCACTTTCGCATCCACTTGGGCTAAAAGCGAAGGAGGGGCGAAGAAAGGAAAGTAAAAAGAAAAAAAATAGAAATAGGCTAACATGGAGGACCAAGATCTTCTTCATCCCTCACCTGAAAAAAAAGAGGAAAAAAGAAACAACTTTTTGATAAGGGAACACTTTACATTCATATAAACATAGGGCGACCAAAGGAATTATGAAAAAACAAATGATCAAGGCCATCAATAAATATTGAATTAATTTTTCTTTAGGAAGTGATGAGGCCAAAATGCCCTCTCCCTGGCCATAAAAATGGAGGATTATTAGTTCTTAGGATAATCCTTTTTCAAAAAGTTCGCAATAAATTATTTAGCCCTTCCTTTTTCCTGACTTTTTTTTGCATCTTTGTAATCCATCACTGAAGGGTGGGATTATTAGAGGAATTTTTATTTTTGTAAGTGCCCGAGGCAGGCCATAGGCAGGCATGAATGAAGAAGCATCGGCGGGAGAAGAAGATTTTCAAAGTTCATAACCGATTTTCCGCAAAGCGCAGGCGGCTTAGATATTATTATCAATTTGTAGGGAAAGCCTTTACGGCTTGCCGAAAATGCGGCCAGGGATGAACCAGGGATGGACCCTTGCCCTACAATTTTAGGTCATTACGAGGGAGCGTAGCGATCGAAGTAATCTCGTAATTGATGGAAAATAATGAGATGGCCACGCTGCGCTCGCCATGACGAAAAGAGGATGGCGATCCGGCCTCTAAAGGGAGGAATGTGGGGGAGGATTTTGGTTGCTGCTCTCCCGCGCTGTGGAGTAAGCTTAAATACGCCATTTTATTTACTCTTTTGGGCAGAAATGACTGGGGGGCCCTTTTAAGAAATTTAGGAATGAACACTTAAATTTTAGCCAACTAAAAAAAATTTATTATTACTCGGAGCAATTAAATATTTAATCGCTCCGAGTAATAAAAAGGGAGAAGTAGATCTATTTCTGGCCAAAGTTTAGCTTACCACCTAACTGGCCAAATTCTTTCTCCATCTGGTAGTAAACGGGTTTACCCAAGAGGAAAGAATAAATTTCGTCCGCTTTTTTCTGCAGGTCAAGATCGGCAAACCTCTGCGGATAAAGAATCTTCCCTGCCGCATAGGCATCCGCCAGGGCTGTATCAATATTAGTCACGTACCAATTATAAGGGAAAAGAAGGAAAACTTTTTGGTTTTGGAAAGCCTGGAGCTGGCGATAAAACTCGGGCTTCTTCTGAAAATCCTGTTGAATATTGCGCCACCCACCCCCGTCGATAAAAATTAAATCGGGATTCCAGGCGAGAATCTTTTCTTTTTCTACAAAAAGGTGCCCTTTCTTGCCACCTTCCTTGGCTAAATTATTTGCCCGCACCCAATCGAGAGGGAAATAACTGGCGTCAGTACTTTCAATTCCTTGAGTGCCTCGATACCCAATTCCGCCAATATATACCCGGGGCTTGTTCTCCTCTACTGCCCCTTTAGTCTTATTTAGTAGTTCTTGCCGAGTTTTTTGAATATAAATAATAAGCTCCTCCGCTCTGCTTTCGGCATTTAAAATTTTTCCTGCCAAGCGGAGGGAATCGAATACAATTTCGTCGAAGGTGGCAAACCCGCCATAAGAGAGAATAACTACGGGGATGCCCAATTTACTTTGTAAACCTTCAGCCACCCCTGTCTCCATATTCGCGGCAAAAATTAATTGGGGGTTAACTTTTAACACTGCCTCCAAATCAGGTTCTTTATTGATGCCGGCTGGGCCACCAGGACCTATAGGAGGAAGTTTAGCTAATTCAGGATAGCCATGAAGATAAGTACGGCCAACGGGCCTCGTTTTTTCGAAAGCCTCAACCCCTACGACTTTTTTTGTTTGGCCTAAGTAACATATTAATCGTAAAGATCCAGGCCCTAAGCAAATAATCCGTTCTGGGTCTAAAGGAACTTCTACCCGCCGTTTTTCTAAATCGGTGATAATAATTTTTTCTTTGGCTTCCCCAGGAGAGCAAGAAAAAATAATGGGCAAGCCCAATAATATAAAAATCGCGATTCTTTTCAAATTTCAATCCTTTCTTTTTCGGCCACTTTATCGAGGACAATGACCACGGGGTAGCCGTTAAATTTTTGTAAGGTGACCTTAACGCCGTAGACCTCATAAATTACTTGAGGTGTTATAGTTTCGGGGCCGGCAAAAGTATGTACTTTTCCATCTTTTAAAAGAAGAAAAAGATCCGCATAACGCAAAGCCAAATTTAAATCATGAATAGCCATGATGGCCGATATTTTTTGGGTTTTGACTACTTGTTGAATGAGCTCCATAACCTCTATTTGATTTTTAAGGTCCAAGTTGCTTACTGGTTCATCCAGAAGAAGAAGCTGCGGTTCCTGAGCCAAAGCTCGAGCAATGACTACTTTTTGGGCTTCGCCGCCGCTTAATTCACTGAGGGGGCGTAAAGCCATTTCCTCTAAATGCATTAACTTTAATACCTTTTCTACTACTTGATAATCTCGATCCGTCGCGGCCCAGCGTATATAAGGTTTTCTACCCAAAAGGACAGCATCAAAAACACTGAGAGATTCTTCAGCAAAGCGCTGCGGAACATAGGCTAATATCTTGGCCACTTCGTTTCTGGACATTTGGTGGATATCTCTTCCATCTACAAAAATACTCCCTTTTTGCGGCGTTAGAATTTTATGCAAACATTTGAGCAGCGTAGTTTTGCCAGCTCCATTAACTCCTAAAACCGCCAAAATTTGGCTTTTCTTTAAGTGGAAACTCACCCCCTGGAGGACTGGCTGGTGAGCATAATTAAATTTCAATCCCTCAACGGAAATGGTCATCTTTTGTATCCTCGCCAGAGCAGATAAAGAAAAAGAGGTGCGCCCATAAAGGAGGTTAAAACACCTACGGGCAGAGTTCCTGAACCAATTAGCCACCGCCCCCAAGTGTCGGCTAAAAGCAAAAGTATAGCGCCTATAAGGCAAGAGTGGGGGAGAAGTAAACGATGATCAGAGCCCACTAATCGGCGGGCAATGTGGGGGGCTAAGAGGCCTAAGAAGGCGATGACTCCATGAAAGCAGGTTACTAAAGCAGCAATTACTGTGGCTAAAATTAGGCTGAAAAGACGAAATTTTTCCACCTCCACCCCTAATCCTTTCGCCGTATCTTCTCCCGCCAGAAGAGCATTCATATTCCAGCAGTTAAAGCTGAAGTATCCAGTAATTAAGATAGCTGCACCGGTGAGCAGAGCGATTTCTTTCCAGGTGGATCTGGCTACATCGCCGAAGGTCCAGAATACCACGGCGGCAATTTCCATCTCTGAGGCAAAATATTGGATAAGGATAGTGCCCGAAACGTAAAGGGAAGATAGGGCGACGCCAGCTAAGATGATGGCTTCAGGAGATAGTTTGCGCAAATGGGCTAAACCGAGGATAATTAAAGTAGCACTTAAGGAACCTAAGAAAGCAAAAATGGTAAGTAAATAGAGATTGTAAATGTGGAGAGGACTGGCTCCCTGCATACGTAAGGCTCCGCCGGTCATTCCTCCCGCACCGAATACAACTATAGCTAAGGCTGCCCCAAAAGCCGCTCCTTGACTTATGCCTAAAGTGGAAGCTGAAGCTAAGGGATTTCTGAGTAAAGATTGTAAAACTAAGCCCGAAATAGCTAACCCCCAGCCTGAGACAATAGCAGCTATTATGCGGGGAAGGCGAATGTTCCAAATCACTGTCTGCGCGGCAGCACTGCTTTGGCGCGCAATTGCTTGCCAAATATGGCGCAGGGAAAGATCGTATGAGCCAACGGCCAGGGCATAAAATGATAAAGCTATTAACATAAATGTTAAAATGGCCAAGAAAAGAATCTTCTTGCGGAAAGTGGCCTGGTAAGCCCTGATTAGAAAAGCTTCTTCATTCCTTTTCTCCAAGGCCGAGAATAAAAATGTCCGCCCTTCATTCCCAGTTTTCATTTAGCCTTTTAAAAGATTTTTAGTTAAGAATATTTATTACATTTTTTAAAAAAATAGCACAAATGCCAAGAGAAAGCAATCCTGACCGTCGATCACTTTTGAAATTCGTACCTACTTCAGGCGGGAGGGGGAGAG
>JBNAWB010000164.1:0-8468 GCA_049699975.1 Thermodesulfobacteriota bacterium | reverse complement strand
CTTGGCCATTCAGGTGACCTACGAGCTGAATGAGCAGAATACTGATAGAGAAGTTGTTGGATTGGAAGAAGCGTGCAAATTTATCAATATCAAAGAGGGATTCCTTATCACCTATGATGAGGAAAGGGAATTGAAGATAGGTGAAGTTACAATAAACGTCATACCTGCATGGAAATGGATGCTTATCTGAAATAAAATTTAAAAATTCCTGTCATTCCTGCGAAAGCAGGTGGGAAATCTGACAGATAACCACTTACGAAGGGTGGATATGGTCTATTTAAGATTCCTTGGCTTACGCCTCGGGATGACAGGGGGTATTAGACACTTCGTAAGGGACTTTTTAGAAAAATCGCTCTTCATAGGATTTTGTCACCTCCAAACTTTCTGAAATGACATTTTTTTATTATGGCACAGTCTTTTCGTTATTTCCGAAAAGGGGGATCCCTGAACTAAAGAGGGAGTCGGCCAGGAGGTGGAGAGTTACTCCGGCGATTATGGCTAAGAAAAGGGAGTTGGGACCCGGGATATAAGGTCCCGGAATTTTGCTCAGGTCCGGGGTTGTTTTTAGAAGAGAAGCTTTCCGGGTCCAAGCTCGATGGCATCTGGCAGGAGGGAGGATGCCAAGGCGACAAGACTCTGGATTAGGCTTCCGGATAGGGCGTAGAAGATGGCAAAGGTTGTGAGTTTAGGGCTTATTCAATTCACGTATAAACGGTGAGAGCACCGGAGGAGTGGCTATGGAGCAGCTATAGAGGTACGTCAGGGTATGGGAAGGGGCTTCTTCTATACTGCCGGGTGAGTTATCCATACTGCCTACGGGCTTTCCGGGCGCGTGGGGGCTGTGATCCATCTCTTCCATCTTTTCCATGTCCATCGGTCCCATACCCATCATACCCGGACGGTCGAACTTGCCTACACGAACATCGCTATCGGGCATGCCCATGGCTCCTGCAGGCGTGAGGGAGAAGATTTGTTTCAGACGGAGGTCTCCCATGGTGTGATAGAGGTTCGGTTTGGGAACATCAGGAGCCGGGTGGCGCTTTCCCGAACCGATCCAGACCGAAGCATACCCCGATCCGTCATGGGCGGTAGCCCGCAATTCATAGGCACCGGGGCCCGGAACCTGAACGAGCACATCATAGGTTTCAGCAACGGCAATGAGAAAACGGTTCTCTTTGAATTCAGGTTAATCATATTTAAAAAGTCAAGAATCTATTTCGACTCGCTTTAACCCTACGGGGGTTTTAAACGTTTTCTTGCCAGTGCAATATGGTTCTCCAGCTTTGCTGTCCATCGATTACTTCCCGGCCTTCAACTTGTCGACGATCGCCTTTTCGAGGAATTTTACACCATCAATGGATGTCTGGATCGATTCCAGGAGAGAGGCCTTTGCCTGGTCGGGGTTATGGAAGCCGTCGGAATTTTCAGCCGTCCACCACTCCAATTTAGTATGAGCCTTTGTGTGAAATTTTCTTGACTCCCTCAAAATCTCCTCGGAGACCCCCACTGATTTGGCAAGCTGATAAGCCTTTACAAACTCCGAAAGCCATAACTCTGCCTTCCGCATCTTCCCCCTGATATAATTCTGAATCCCTTCAATCTGATACTCAGCCTCTTTCTCTGTCCAGTAGGGATGGCACTTCAGGCAGGTGTCCTTCTTCATATATTTAGCGCTCTTCTGCCCATGCCAGGTGAAGGTTTTGCCTGCCTTTTTCATCTTCGGCATATGGCAATCCTTGCACTCCACCCCTGCCCTTTCATGCTTGCTTCCCCAGAAGACTTCAACCTCCGGATGCTGTATCTTCGACAGGAAAGCTCCTGTCACCTCATTTCGAAAATCCCTGTATCCCTGTCTTTCGACCCATGCATCGTAGTCAAAGACGTTTCGCCACTGGAACTCATTCGTCCTTCGGTCGCCCATGCCTATGGTCTCGCCCCTCTTAAGATCGATGACAGGATTACAGTTATACTCCACGTGGCACTGGGCGCACATCAAATTGGAATCGGGTTTATTCAATACTCCGATGGCTCTAAAATCTCTGAACATCACCTTCGTCATGGTAACCTTCTTGCTCTTTTCCTTATCATAAGGGTAGGTTCCTTCCCGTCTGTCAACGACCGCATCAATCAGGGCATCTCTTACCACCCTCGGGCCTGCTGAATGAGGGTCATGGCAGGTATAGCAGTTGAAGGGTCGGTGAACATCCCTTGCCATTTCAACCACCTTGGATGTCCTGTCCCATTTCGCCTTTGGATTTTTGTCTCCCATGTATGCCCACTTCAGGATGTGATCCTGGGTCTTACAGCTCAGACAATCCGGGTTGGCGGCTGTAATTGCCGTTCTGGGCGTATAAGGCGGAAAGATCTTCTGATCGCTCGATGTCGGTTCTAAATCCTTTAATATCTCCCAGGCGGACTTTTCAGCGCCTTTGGCATCGCTCATCTTTGTCCAGTCCTTAAGCTGAAACCTTCCGCCGAAGGCCCGATCAACCAGAAGATGGTCAACCAGGCAGAAGACATGGCTTCTCGGTTCCGCGTGCTCTCTTGTAAAACCATGGGGCCTCATCACAATGTCAAAGAGAGGTGATCGGCTGGTGGCAGTCGACTTTTCCACTTTTGGCCTGGACTCAATGTTCACCTCTATAAAAGATTCATATTGTTCCTTGTGGCACTTGCCGCAGGTGGCATGGTCCAACCGGGTGGTGGGTTTCGATTCCACCTCTTTGAGGTGTCTTTCCAGGCCTTCGTGACAGCTCACACAATTTACCTTTGCATGTTTGCCCTTTGCATGAAAATCTTTAATCTCATCGTGGCAGCCATAGCAGGTCTTGACATTTAGAAAGGTCTCCTTGGGCGCTGTCTTAGAGTTCGGGGATTTTTTTTTGAATGTTGATTTTTGGGCGTCAGCAATCGTAAAATAAATTCCGATGATAAAAGCAAAGGAAAAGATTAATCCACATGTTATGTAGATTTTTTTTCTCATACAACACCTCCATAACAGTTTAGTTTTTCCAGAATTCCGGTAAATTAATATAAATAAGAGGGACGTATAAATAAGAGGGACGTTGATGAATTATATAACTTTTCATCTTATCACCACATTTCTACTTCCATTCTCTCCAAATCCTTATTCAGACACTACTATGCAAAATTAACGAATTGCTTGCGTCGCGAAGTAGAAAAATCATATTTTTCATCAACGTCCCCACCTACGAAGCTATCTAAGATAAAGATAAAGTGTCCTGTTTCCTAAAATTCCCTCCAGGAGATATAGCTGTTAGCGACGAATTGGTAGAAGATTTTCCTAATATAAACCGGCATGAATTTTCTATATTCTTAGCATATAAAGATGTCTTTCCCTTTTGGGTGGCACCTTACAATAAAAGGGACGGTTCTGTTTAATTGATTAATAACTAATAATCCTGCAAGATAAAAACGCCCAAAATTAAAGAGAACCGTCCCTTTTATGCGTCAAATTCTTAGCGCCTTCAGACCTATAAGGATAGCTTCTTGGGTTCAAAAGTAATTATTTAAAGTGCTTTTTGGTCAGCTATTATCTCTGAGACCTAAGCTTTTCAGTTGCTGCATAATCGATGGCCAACGATACAGGATCCAAGACGACTTTGTAAACTTCTTTGGCTTGCTCGAGGCTGACGAATCCTTCAATTACATCGCGACGCACCAGCTGTGGATCTCGCTCTTGTGGTGGATAAAAACCACCTCCCCCAGGAAGCTCCAGGGTGACCTTTTGGCCCGGCTTAAGGATATATTTAGTTTTGGGATGGGGCATGGTTCCATCGTCCAGATAAATCCGACCTTTAGCCCCATCGAGTCCGCCGGCGAATCCTTTGGCTGGAAAACGAATGCGATCATACATAGGGGAATGCGTGGCCGGATGGTTTCCTCGCACTCTTAATACCATGCGTTGCCCCAAACCGCCGCGATATTTTCCAGGGCCACCGGTATCTGGAATGAGTTCCCGGCACTCGATAAACAAAGGAGAAACATTCTCCACCAGCTCTACTGGCACCCCATGGATGCCGCTGGGAAAAGCGGTCGCTGAAAGGCCATCTTTGTTAGGCCGGGCCCCAGTTCCGCCAGCGGAAAAGAATACATAGCAGAATGGTTCACCGCGCTCATCGAGGCCGTCAAATTGGGTATTCCAAAGACCCTGAGAACCTTCCGCAATAACTCTATCCGGAATCACATAACTCAAAGCCCCGAAGACCGCTGCTGATAAGAAATGGCCCAGGATATGCCGGGCCCCAACTGGCGCAGGACGTTTGCAGTTAAGAATACATCCTTCTGGGGCAATTACAGTAAGGGGCCGAAAACTTCCTTCGTTGTTGGGAATTTCCGGGCTAACAGAGCATTTTATGGGATAAGTCGTGTAGGCATGGCAATAGCTATAAACCACATTGATGCCGCGGTTCGATTGGGGAGAAGTTCCAGTGTAGTCCGCGATCATGCGGTCTCCCTCGATGGTAATCGCCAGCTTGACCACAATTGGTTCATCAAAACCATCCATATAGATTTGATGACGATAGGTTCCATCAGGAATGGCTTTTATAGCCTCACGCATAGATTGTTCGCTGCGCTCGATGATCGCGGCGGACAATCCTTCCAAGTCCGAAAGTTCGTAATCTTCCATCATCTCTAACAGTTTTCGGCCACCCACTTCATTGGCGGAAATCATGGCGTAAATATCCCCTAAAACCGTCTGCGGCACGCGCACATTAGCCTTAATAATTCTGATCAAGTCTTGGTTTAGTTTTCCGCGATCTACCAATTTCATGATGGGAATGGCTAAACCTTCTTCATACACGGAAGTAGCATCTGCCCCAAATGTGCGGCCACCGATGTCCATGACATGGCAGGTGTTGGCAAAAAGCCCAACGGCTTTTCCCTGATGGAAAACAGGAGTAACTATAGTCAGGTCATGCAGGTGGCCAGAGGCAAGCCAAGGATCATTAGTAACCAAAGTATCTCCTGGCTGAAGTGATTCCAAGGGATATTCTCTCAGAAAATGACGCACCGATGTAGCCATGCAATTAATATGGCCTGGCGTTCCGGTTACGGCCTGGGCGATCATGTTTCCAGCGGCATCGAAGACGCCTGCTGAGAGATCTCCGGCTTCGCGCACTACCGTAGTAAAGCTGGCCCGCATGAGGGCCGCGGCCTGTTCGTTAGTAATAGAAATGAGGCGATTCCAAAGTACTTCCAGAGTTATGGGATCAAAGACATTGGTTTTCATATAAAGTTTACTTTCCTTTCTTTAAGTCAAGTAATCCATCACTGAGAAGGGAGAGATTCCGTGATTAGCCCATTAAATTTCTCCCTCACCTCGGTACGAGTCGATTCCCACTTTCTCCTCTTCCCAATGAGACTGTGTCATAATGTCATCGCGAGGGAGCGGAGCGACCGTGGCGATCCCGTAACGCTTGGAAATTAAAGAGATGGCCACGCTCCCCCGCATCAAGTGCGGGGTCGCTCGCCATGACCAAAAAGGCATGGCGACACAATCTCATTGAGGAGAGGGACTGAATTAGGAAAATTCATAATTTTACTTTAGGGACATGCCCTTAGTTTATTTTGTGCTTTCTCACCGCCTCGCTCTTTCCTCGCATAAACAAGGAAGAAGCGGGCCATACTTCAATGGGCCGGTAAACGAAGGATAACGCATCCCGAAGAATCCATCCAAGCTGTGCCTGGTCCGTTCATAACAATAGTACTTTCGCGTTCCTCGATCACTGCCGGTCCCTCAATTTTAACGCCCAGAGGCAAGCGATAACGATCATAGATCATTACTTCTTCATACCCACCAATTTCGGGAATAAATATGCGCCGCTTTCCTTTGATGGCTTCTTCAATCTTCTCTCCTCGTGACCACCAAGAATTAGCGCTAATTTCCGGGCGCGGTCCGGTGGCTACTAACCTCCAGTTAACGCCTTCAATAGGTATATCTGGGCACAAACGCTGATAAATATGTTGATACTCTCTTTCAAAAACTAATTTAAATTCTTCGCGGTGGCTAGGACCATATGCGCAGCGGGGCAGAGGAACACCGATCTCAAATCCTTGTCCGGCATAGCGCATATCTGCTGAACGTATAAATTGCATATCCTTCAGCGGAACACCGGCTTCGCGCAAGAGTTCCTCCCCTTTTTCTTCCATCTCCGTGAATAGAGCATTCAATCGCTCCCAAGAAAGCTCTTCCAGGCGAGAAATATAGCTGCGGCTTAACTCAAAGGACATGGGCGCCAAAAGAAACCCAAAGGCCGAACATACTCCGGCAGCTGCCGGAATGATGATCGTTTCCATCCGCAATTTTTTAGCCACTTGATAAGCATGAACTGGCCCGGCTCCTCCAAAAGCGACGAGGGAAAATCTTCTTGGATCTACTCCTTTCTCTACGGCATGAATTCGGGAAGCATTGGCCATATTTTCATTGACTACTTCATGAATGCCCCATGCCGCCCTTGCCAAAGAAAAGCCTAAAGGTTGAGCAATCTTTTCCCGAAGAGCTTTTTCAGCCCGCTCTTGGTCAAGTTTCATCTCCCCGCCTAAGAAGAAATCAGGATTTAGGTAGCCTAAAATCAAATCGGCATCGGTCACTGTTGGTTCTTTTCCCCCCAATCCATAACAGACTGGCCCAGGATTAGCTCCTGCGCTTTCGGGTCCTACTTTTAAAAGACCCAACGGCCCAATGGAGGCGATGCTTCCGCCACCTGCCCCGATCTCGATCATTTCAATAACTGGGATCTTGACCGGCAGACCACTTCCTTTCTTAAAGCGGTAAACCCGGGCCACTTCAAAGTCATTCACGCGCAGAGGCTCGCCCTCTTGAATGATACAGGTTTTAGCCGTGGTTCCCCCCATATCAAAAGAAATCACATTGCTTTGCCCAATCTGTTTTCCTACCCAAGCCGCAGCCAACGCTCCTCCCGCTGGTCCAGATTCGAGCATCCGAATGGGGTAGGCACTTGCTGTGGCGGGAGTAGTTATTCCCCCATTAGAAAGAATAATATAAAGCCTGCCCCCCAGACCGAGCTCTAAAAGACCTCTTTCTAAGATATCCATATAACGGCGCACAGCGGGCATCGCATAAGCATTGGCTACAGTTGTCGAAGTACGCTCATATTCCCGCACTTCTGGAGCCACCTCGGAAGATAGAGATACGGGAAAACCAGGACGTTTGGCCATGATGACGTCCCTAAGCATTTGCTCATGGGTGGGATTGCGAAAGGAATGAAGAAGAGATATAGCAACAGATTCTACTCCCCGAGATAAAATTTCATCTACTGCTCGTTCCGCTTCTGGGGCAGTTAAAGGGATTAAGACTTGGCCGCGATGATCCAGCCGTTCACTAACTTCCAGCCTGAGCCTCCGCGGAACTAGCGGCTGAGGGAGTTCCAAAAAAATGTCATAAATGTCATAGCGCATCTCGCGCCCAATCTCTAAGGCATCGCGAAACCCCTTGGTTGTCAACAAGCCCGTTAGCGCCCCTTTGCGCTCGATAATCAAATTAGTCACTAAGGTGGAGCCATGGATGGCTTTATTTACAGATCGAGCCTCGATACTATCCCGCTTGAGCATTTCATCAATGACTTCAATAACCGCTCGGGCCGGATTATCAGTAGAAGTTAATTTTTTCCCCAATAAGAGCCGCCCTGAAGCCGGCTCTAAAATAACTACATCGGTGAAGGTTCCGCCAATATCAATGCCTATTTGAAATTCTTGCTTCCCACTCATCTTCTCCGTTCTCGCCTCCGTCAATTTATGACAAAAAATCTTAATCCAAAAGTTTATTATCATTTAATGAAGAAAGATCCGTCAAGAATTTTTTCTATTTAAAATTTCCTTGATCTACATGCCTATTCTTGATTAAATGGTTTTTAAATGCATGAATTATCTATAACCCAAAGCATCTTAGAGATAGCTCTGGATTATGCGCAGCGGAATGGGGCACAAAAGATTCTGGAGGTCCACCTGCAGATAGGCGAGATCAGCGACTTCCAAGATGAATGGCTGCAGCGTTATTTTGACTTTCTTAGTAAAGATACCATCGCAGCCGGAGCCAAGGTGAAGATCGAACGGATTCCCGCTAAAGGCCAATGTGCCAAATGTCTTACCGTTTTCCCCTTAGATAAGACCACCTGGCATAATAAATGTCCCGCTTGTGGAGAAGAAAATTGGGAACTTATCTCTGGGCGGGAATTCAGAGTGGAAGCCTTAGAAGTCATTTAATTCTTCTGATTCTTCTCCAATTTATTTGCTAAAATTTGCCGGAAAATTTAATGCCCAATTCAAAAAGGAGCTGAAATTTATATTACTTCAAGCTCTGTGGAGGATTAAAACTTACTCCCCAGGGCAAGTCCTCTCCCCAACAAGACTGGGTCGTAAGGTCATCGCAAGGGAGCTTAGCGACCGTGGCGATCTCGTAACACCTTGAAATTAAAGAGATGGCC
>JBNAWB010000163.1:0-8488 GCA_049699975.1 Thermodesulfobacteriota bacterium | reverse complement strand
AGCCTTTAGGGCTTGCCGAAAATGCGGCCAGGGATGAACCCTTGCCCTACAATTTCCCCTCTCTACTTGCCAAAGGGTGATTGAGGAGATTAAATAGTTTGGCTGCGGCTCTGCCGCGCTGGGTACTCTGTGGCCAAAAATTAAAAATACTTCCACAATTCCCGTTTATCCATGCTCGGGTCGAGAATACCCGAAAAGACAATTTTCCCCAATTTGATGACTACAATCTTTTGGGCAACTTTCTTTACCTGTTCAAAATTTTGCTCCACTAAGATGATAGAATTATGAAACTGACGGTTGATATCAGCAATGGTGCTCATCACCAATTGCACAATCCGCGGTGCCAAGCCCAAGGAAGGTTCATCCAAAAATAACAAAGTTGGTTCCCGCATTAGAGTCAAACTTAAGCTGAGCATACGCTGCTCCCCGCCGCTTAATGTACCTGCCCGCTGTTTTTTCCTTTCTTCTAAGATAGGAAATAATTCGAAGACGTTCCTAACGCGCCTTTTAAAGGTGACCTCATCCAAACCGAAAGAGCTCATTTCCAAGTTTTCCATAATGGTTAAATCAGGGAAAAGACCTTGGCCTTGAGGCATGAAAGCGATTCCTTCTTGTACATTTGTTTCCGGTTTCCGTCCAGCTATATTTCTTCCCTGATAAATAATTTGGCCTTGCCAGGGTACCAGGAGACCAAATAAAGATTTTAAAAAGGTGGTCTTGCCAGCTCCATTGTGGCCAATTATCCCGATTACATCTCCTTCTTCCATTTGCAGGCTCAATCCATGGAGTACTTTTTTATTTTGGTAGCCACTGACTAAGTCTCTTACTTCTAAGATCATCTTTTCTCCATTTATTATTGATTCATGTGCCAGTCTTTTCCAATCTTATTATTAAACCCCAAAATAGATCTCCGCTAATTCTGGGGATTTCATAATCTCTTCGGGGCTCCCTCGGGCTATGACGCGGCCCTCATTTAAAAAAACAATTTCATCTACCATGGCCCGGATGACTTCCATATTATGTTCAACAATGCAAATTGTTTTGCCGTATTTTACTAAGTTTTTCACCAAGGGAAAGAGATCCTCCATCACTTTCGGGTCTAACCCAGAAGCAGGTTCGTCCAGCAGAATCAATTGTGCTTCCGTAGCCAGAAGGCGGGCCAGGCTTAAGAGCTTCTGCTCTGCATAAGAAAGGTTTATCGCCAATTCATCCGCCCGCTGGGCCAGACCTACAAACTCTAAATAAGCCATAGCTTTTTGACGATTTTCTTTTTCTTCTTTAGCTATGCGGCCAGGGCGGAAGAAATTCCAAAACAAATTCTCCCCACTCTGCCGAGGGCAGGCTAACAAAACGTTATCTAAAACAGTAAGGTGGGCAAAAAGGCGTAAATCTTGAAATGAACGAGCGATCCCTAAGTTAGTAATTCGGTAGGCTGGAAGATTGGTAATCTCTTTTCCCATAAATTTTATCGAACCATCTTCTGGAGCATAAAAACCGGTAATTACATTGAAAAGCGTTGTCTTGCCTGCGCCGTTAGGCCCAATTAAGCCCACAATTTCTCCTTTTTTTAAATCTAATGTGCAATTGTTAACCGCCTTGAGCCCCCCGAAGCTCTTACTTACCCTTTCTAAACGCAAAACAGTAGCTACTCCTCCCGACTCATTTGCCGGCTGGAATAAATTTTCAATTTTTCTCGGTTCCTTTGCCGACGCCCATACATCTTCTTCCTTGGTATTTAATTTACCTCTTTTTTCTTCTTTTTTCTTGACGGAATTAACAAACTCCCCTAAGAAACCATGGGGACGAAAACACATAAAAAGGATTAACACCAATCCATAAGCTATTTGCCTTGTAAAACCAACAATGACGGGCGATATTTCTAAAAAACGCAAGGCTTCCATCACTGAGACCAAAATAACTGCTCCTAAAACCGGCCCCCAGGCATTGGCTACCCCGCCAATAATAACAATGGCAAAGATTAAAATTGTATCATTGATCGTAAAATTGGCCGGACTAATGTAAGTCATATAATGAGCAAAGAGACTGCCGGCAATTGCGGCCAAGGCCCCACCGGCTACAAAAACCCATATTTTGAAGGCGCGGACATTTTTGCCCAATGATTCGGCGGCAATTTCATCTTCGCGAATAGCTCGCAGTACGCGTCCGAAAGGCGAATGTACAATTCGCCAGCAAATGAGGAAACAGAGAAGGGCAAATCCCCCCAAGAGGGGGACAAAAGAGGAAGGCGACTCAATCTTATACCCCCAAATTGAAGGCCGCGGAATACCAGACAAACCGGCAGCGCCACGCGTCAAGTCAATCCAGTTCATTAAAATGGTATAAACAATCATTAATAAGGCTAAAGTGGTCACAATTAGATACTCATCACGCACCCGAATGGCCGGAAGGGCTACCAAGAGGCTTACCAAGCCAGTGATCACCATTCCTGCTAAAATACCCCCTAAAAAATTTATGCCCCAATTGATACCCAAGAGGGCAGAAGTATAGGCGCCAATGGCGAAAAAAGCCGCATGGCACATGGCGATTAAACCTGTGTATCCCAAGATGAGATTAAAGGATAAACCCAGAATGGCGTAAATAAAAATCATGATTAAAATGTGCAGTAAATAATCCATTAAATTTTCCCTCGATAAACTCGAAACCCAAAAAGGCCTGTAGGTTTGATGATCAAGACTATTACTAAAATAATAAAAGCAATGCCCAACTGCCACTGGGAAGATATTTTCCAAATGCCAATTGATTCAGCTAAACCAATTATTATCCCGGCTAAGGCTGCTCCGGGAATGCTTCCTATGCCGCCAATGATTACCGGCATAAAAGAATAAAGAATCGCCCAGTGACCGAGATCAGGGGTGGCCCCTCTTTCTATAGTTACCAGCACGGCTGCGGGCGCAATGAGGAAAGAACCCAGGCCAAAAGCCAAAAGGAAGTATTTCGAGACATCAATCCCAATAACTTCGGCCATTTCTGGATTGCTAATTACGGCGCGCAGAGCCTTCCCGCTTTTAGTATGACGAAGATACCAGATCAATCCTATTAAAAGGATAGCTGCCGTGCAAAACATGACCACGTGCAGATTGTTAAACCCTATCCGACCAATCTTAATAACCTTGATCGGAAATCCTTCTAAGGGTTTGGCATCTGTGCCAAAGCCCATGGCGATGAAGTTCTCCACAGTAATGAGTGTCCCTAAAGCAGCAATAAAAATGACTAAAGGAGTGGCAAAGGCGCGGCGTAAGTATTGGTAAAGAAATTTCTCAATGGCCAGACCAAAAAAAACGGCTCCCAGAATTCCCCCCAGGACTGCTAAAATCAAAGGGGCACCCATCTGCTGCGCCAGATAAGTTCCGTAAGCGGCCACTACGAAGGTGGCGCCATGGGCAAAATGGAAAGTGCGCGTAACAGCGAAAATTAGACCCCAACTAATTCCCAAAAGAGAATAGATACTTCCCAGGGATAAGCCATTAATTACTAATTGCCCAAAAAGATCCATAAAATTCCTTTACTCAAAATGAGGGCAGACAGATATCTGCCCTCATTAGCTCTTAAATTTATGCATTTATTTTATTTACTGAATCTCGATGTACTTCTGGAAAATGCGCTCTCCGCCTTTGACCACAAACAGGGCCGTCTTCTTTTTACATGTTCCATCTTCCGGATTAAATTCCACATAGCCGCCGTAAACGCTAGGGAACCGTTTAATCTCGATTAAGGCTTCGCGGAGAGCCTTGCCATTCCAATAATCTCCTCCTTTTGCTTTGGCTTTTTTAATTAATTCAGCCAATATGTAAATCCCTTCATAATAATTAGCCGCATAAAATTCAGGCTCAGTCTTATACTTGGCTTTATAACTGGCCACAAATCTTTGGGTCCATGGGTCAGTCCCTTTGGGATCAAAATAATCAGTAACTGCTTCATACCCATCAGCCGTAGCTCCCGCAATTTTGGCGGCATCAGGTGTGAATTCGATGCCCATAATAGGTTTGGTGAAGCCCATTTCCCTGGCTTGTTTTACCGCTATTCCCCAATCTTTTCCCCACTGCCAAAGGGCCAAGAAATCCGGATTAGCAGCCATGATCTTGGAAAGGTAAGGTTTATAATCCGTAGTGCCAATGGGATGGGCTTCCGCAGCGACTACTGTTCCGCCCATTGCTTTCCATCTCGGTTCGACAAACTTATGCGTGCCAATGCCGGCGTCATCATTCCAGAAGAGAGCAGCCATTTTAGTAAACCCCCTCTCCTTGGCCCTTTGGGCTAAACCTAATCCATGCATCACGGCTAACATGCGATTGTTGAAGAGGTAAGGACTGGCCTTTACCAGTTTCGGCCCCACTGCCCCACCATTCAAAAGGAGAACATGTTTTTCATTAGCCACGGGGATGACGGAAAGAGTCGGCGCGGTATAAGAAGTGAAGCTAAAGGGCACTTTATCTACGTTGACTAATTTATTAAATCCGCTGATTGCTGCCGCCCCAGATCCGCTTTGATGGTCTTCAATGACTACTTTGAATTTTATTCCTCCGATCCCCCCTTGGGCATTAATTTCATCAATGGCCGTTAAAAACCCCTGGCTCATGACTTGCCCATACCATGCTCCAGCACCTGTCATGGCCAAGATGGCGCCAATCTTGTATTCTTTAGGATCGGCTGCTGGGCTTGGACAAATAAAGACCATAAGCCCAATTAAAATAACAACACTACTCACCAAAATACTTTTCTTCATTTTTCTCCTCCTCCTTTTGGAAATTTTTTTATTTTACCCATGGTACTTCCTCTCAATCTTATTATATTATTTCTTTTATCAATGAGCGCCGACTATACTTCCACCCTAATTTTTTAGTCATGGCGAGGAGCATAGCGCGCCGCCTTGGCGTTAGTGAAAAAGAGCTAATTCATTTCCTAACCAAATAGCCGCATTTCTCCCCCTGACCAAAAGAATCTCATTGGCCAAAGAGCATGATAAGGGAAAAATTTATTATTTCTGTGAACTGGCCATTAATTTATCTGCCCAAAAGCACTAGCGAATAAATAAAACTATAGCCCCCAAATGTCAAGTCTTATTTACGAGAAATTGTAATCCATCACTGAAAAATGAATGATTTCTTGGGGAGCCCATTTTATTTTGGCCATCAACCTCCCTTCTCGTTGCTGAGACTATGTAACTATCCCTTTTTTGTCATGGCGAACGAGCCCGCAATTTATGCGGGGGAGCGGGGCCATCTCTTTATTTTTAATACATCACGAGATCGCCACAGTCGCTACGCTCCCTCGCGATGACATTGCGGCCCAACATCGCTGGTTTAATATCCCCCTTCAGTGAGGGATTATGATAAATTTTTATAACGCCCATACTGCCCAATGGCAAAAAGACAGCGGCTTGGATGAAAGAAAAGAGGAATGCCGGCTTTCTCTAAGCAACGGAAGGCCTCTTGGGCCATATTCCCCACTGGCCAGCAAACTATTAGGGGCTTGGATAAAGAGCTTTTTAAGTCTGCTATTCTCTCGGCCACTTTTTTCGTTCTGGCCGGAGAGGAAACAGTAAAATTAATGATGAGCAGATCATAGTTTTCATCTTGGTCAAAAGTAAGCAAATACCTGGCGATAGCATCGGGGTCATTCATGAACTGGGTGGTAATATCCATAGGGTTGTTGATGGTGGCCACAGCCGGAACGAGATCGCTTAGCTTTTCTTTGGTCGTGGTTGCAGGAGCAGGAAGTGCTAATTGATTATCTGCAGCCAAGTCTGCCAAATGCGCTCCGCTTCCTCCAGAAGTAGTCAAGATGGCGACGCGATTCCCTGAGCAAAATTTATAAGCGGCAAAAAGATTGGCCACCTCCAAAAGTTCATCGATATCAAAAACACGACATATCCTTTTTTGGCGGAAAAATCCTTCATAAATCTCAGCACTCCCACTCATAGCCCCGGTATGGGAAGAAGCAGCCTTTTTCCCTTTCTCTGAACGCCCCACCTTTAAAGCAACTATTGGTTTGCCCACCTGTAAAGCTCTTTCAGCCACCTCCAGAAATTTCCGCGGATTCTTCAAATCTTCCAGGAGAAGAGCGATACTTTTTGTTCTGGCGTCCCCCAAGAAAAATTCTAAAAAATCGGCGATCTCCAGATCAACTTCATTTCCCGAAGAAATAAAATAGCTAAGACCAATTCCCCGATCATAGGCTCTCGTTAGAATACAATTACCAATTCCCCCGCTTTGGGTTATAAGGCCGATATTTCCCGGAAGCAAAAAGTCCATCTCTAACCCGCTGGTAAAAGAGGCAGCTACCTTACCATGAGCATTAATAATGCCAATACAATTGGGGCCTACTAGGCGCACATTAGTTTTTTTGACAAATTCTTTGAGCTCTTCTTGGGCCTTCTGCCCTTCCGCACCCATTTCTGCAAATCCGGCACTAAAAAGAATGGCAAAAGGGACCCTTTTTTCAGCACAGATTTGGAGCGCTCCCAATACAAATTGACGAGGAATACTTATGAGGGCTAAATCAACCTCTCCCCGAATATCTCTTAAGGAAGCATAACAAGGAAGCCCCATTATCTCCTTATACTTGGGGTTAACCGGAAATATCTTGCCCGTATATCCGTGGCGAAGTAAAAAACGGATCGGCAAACTTCCTAAGCTACTCTCATCTGGGGAAGCGCCGATTACCGCAATAAACCGGGGATAAAAAAGACGATGAAGGTCCAAATTCTTATTATCCATTTTTCT
The DNA here is from genome assembly GCA_049699975.1 of Thermodesulfobacteriota bacterium. GTDB lineage: Bacteria > Desulfobacterota > SM23-61 > SM23-61 > SM23-61 > CAZAGD01. The sequence goes on along the minus strand of JBNAWB010000163.1, from coordinate 1,745 downwards.
TGGCTAATATTTCGTTGGCTTTTTCTTTCAGCTTATATTTTTGAATTTTGCCGCTGCCGGTCATGGGAAACTCTTGGACAAAAACAACGTAGCGCGGGATTTTAAAGTTGGCCATCTTGCCCCGGCAATAGGCGATTATTTTTTCTGCAGTGGCCGTCTCTCCTTCCTTGAGTTCCACGAAGGCCATCCCCACTTCTGTGAGCCGTGCATCCGGCACGCCAATCAACTGCACCTGTTTAATCTTAGGGTGACTCAGCAAAAAGTTCTCTACTTCCATAGCTGAAACATTCTCTCCGCCCACCCGCAGCATGTCTTTCAATCTTCCCGTAAATTTCAAATAATTACTCTGCGGATCAATCAATCCTAAATCACCTGTGTGCAACCAACCCAGGTGATCTATGGCCCGCGCTGTTTCTTCGGGCTTTTTATAATAGCCCTTCATCACATTCCACCCCCGGACACATATTTCCCCTTCTTTCCCTGGCGGTAAATCCTGCTTGCTTTGCGGGTCAACAATTTTGATCTCTGTTCCTTCGTGGGGTAGGCCGTGAAAATTAATACGCAGATCTAAAGGATCATCCACAAATGTAGTAGTGACATTAGGGGAAGCTTCGGAGATACCGTAAACGTTGAGAATCTTCGTCATCCCCATTTTCTCATAAATATTTCTAATTATTTCTGCTGGGCCAATAGCCCAACCTTTCTTTAAAGAAGAAAGATCATAACGAGAAAAATCAGGATGTTGATAAATCATTAAAAAATGAGTCTCAATGCCATTCATGGCCGTGCACTTCTCCTTAGAAATTACCCGCATGCTTTCCAACGGGTCATAAGTCTCTAAGAAAGCCATGGCCGCTCCGCAAAGAAGAACGCTAAGCGTAGAAATGACCGCGCCACCTACATGGAAAAAAGGAAGTGGGCAAAAGAGCCGGTCTGCAGCATTTAGTGTCTGTCTCTGGCTCATACACAGGGCATCATGAATCACTCCATCATGCGTTAGCATTACTCCCTTGGGAAAAGCGGTTGTCCCCGAAGTATACTGGAACATGAGCAGATCATCAGGTTCGACCAAACGCATGCGGGATGTTAATTCTTCATCGCTAATACTTTTTCCAAGATTGATTACTTCCCCATAAGCAAATGTACCCTCCGCTCTGGACTCACCCAATAAAATTATATTTTTCAGCAGGGGTAATCGCTGGCTAACTAATTTACCAGGTCTCGCTGCCGACAATTCGGGGCACAATTCTTTCAGCATGCCCAAAAAATCTATATTTAAAAAGCGATCCATTATTAATAAAGTAGTAGCATCCGACTGTTTAAGGATATATTCCAATTCGCTAAGACGGAAGCGCGTATTCACGGGAACAAGAATAGCTCCAATTAAAGCCGTGGCCAGTTGGATAAAAATCCATTCCGGACAATTTGCTGCCCAGACGGCAACTTTGTCACCCCTATTTATTCCCAAAGCTAAAAGGCCTTTGGCTAACGCCTGCACTTCTTGCCAAAGGAGGGGGTAATTAATTCTACTTTCTTTAAAAATTAAAGCGTTATTTTGTGGATAGCTTCTCACAATTTCAGCCAAGGCCTGTCCCAGGGTTTTCTTTTGCCAATTTGCCAACTTGCCCTCCTCAAATTTTATTTTTATTTTTTATGCCATCCCCTTTGGGCAAGTCAAGAAGATTATTTTCTGACCGTTGATCACTTTTTAGATTTTTTTAATTTCAGGGCAATTCAGGGCGGGA
>JBNAWB010000162.1:0-8541 GCA_049699975.1 Thermodesulfobacteriota bacterium | reverse complement strand
GCGGTCTCGACGGTGAAGTATTTGGGACGCAGATGAACGCAGATCAACGCAGATATTAATAATCAAGAATTCAAAAATTAAATTATATACTAATTTCATCAAATCTCTATGTCCCCTTAAACCTCCGTGGCAAATCATTTAAAAACAAAAATTTCTCTGTGATCTTGGCGTTATCTGCTGTTAAAAAAATAACCCCACCTACCCTCCCCTTACCTTAAGGGGAGGAAAGAAGGAAATTAAAATTATTTTTTCTCTGTGGCCTCTATGGCCAATCCAGAACCTCCTCTCCCCTGGGGGGAGAGGAAAAAGGTGAGGGGGTTTTAAAATCCTTCTGTGCCCTTGGCGCTCTCGGCGGTAAAAAATTCGTATTTTTATTTGAAATGAAAATTTATTCTTCAGGAAGATATTCGCGGATTCGGCCTTTTTGGACGATCCAGAGCGACCCTTGCAGATTTTTTTGCGCCAGCCCTTTTATCATGGTGCGAATCGTATCATAAAGGTCATTAGGTGTGGGTTTTGAAGGGAGTCGGATAACAGCAATACCAAAATATTCTTTAGGATTAAAAATAATTGGATTGCCAAAATCCAAGTCAAGAGTTACTAAGCATCTTTTCTCTTTTTGACAATGCTCAAGAAGTTCTCGATCAGTGGCTGAACAAAGTCTTTCTTCTGCCACTGTGGCCGTGTCATAGCCAGCTTCCCGAAATAAATCAACCCCTCTTTGTCCTAAATTTTCATCTAATTTAAATTTCATTTTTAATTCCCGAGAGGCACATCAATATAGCGTTCGCGAGTCATTTCAGCCCCATATGCCAGACACGCTAAAATATCGGCTTCTTCTATACCGGGATATTCTTTAAGGATTTCTTGAATGGTCATCCCGCTTGCTAAAAAATCTAAAATAAGAGAAACCCATATCCTATGCCCTCGGATACACGGTTTTCCAAAACAAATATTTGGATCAATTGAAATCCTCTTTAATAAATCTTCCTTTTTCATTGAGTCATTCCCCTTTTTTATCCCATTTTTTTTTATTAATTCTCTTGAATAAATTTTAAAAGAAAAACTAATCCTGGGCAAGGATTAAATTCTTGTTTTATTATTGCATGAAAAAGATTACTCTCCCAGAGCGCGCAGAGTTCACAGAGAAAGGATTGTAAAATATTTTTAAAAAATTACATGCCCTGGATAGTGGTCCCTGGGTGATTAAGGATAAAACGTAGGGCAAGCCGAAAATGCGGCCAGGGATGAACCATAGATGAACCCATGCTCTACAATTTTGGGTCATTACAAGGGAGCGTAGGTCGAGGCGACCCCGCGCTTGCTGCGGGGGAGCGTGGCCATCTCTTAAATTTCAATGCCTTACGAGATCGCCACGGTCGCTCCGCTCCCTCGCGATGACCTTACCACACAGTCTCTCGTGGGCGAGGACTTGCCCTGTGGAATAAGTTTCAATACATCACAAGGCAGGGGTGAGGGAACCTTAAAATTCCTCTGCGCCCTTGGCGCTCACTGCGGTGAATAATAACCCCACCTCCCCTCCCCTTACCTTAAGGGGAGGAAAAGAGGAAAAAAATTTTTTTTCTCTCTCTGTGGCCTCAGTGTCCTCTGTGGCATAAAAAATTCATAAATTCCTCGGCGCTCTCGGCGGTAAATTTTAATATATTTGCCCAACCGTAGAAAGAAGCTATAATTCTATTAACTACTATTGCAAAACTATTGGGTAAATAACGAGAGGCAAAAATGCTCACTAAAGAAGAATTAAAAAAAATCTTAGCCCGCCTTGATGGGCGGGGCTACAAGGCGTATAAAGAAATTGAAGGAACTTATGATTTTGGCAATTTTCAATTATTTATCGATCATGTCCAAGGCGACCCTTTTGCCAGCCCCAGTCGCCTGCGCCTCAAAGTCCCCCAAAAAGTAGCTAAATTTCCGCATGACTTATTTGTGAACAAAGTCCGCGCTCTGGCTTTGAGAGACTATCTAACCCGAAAATTTCATGGGGCCATTAAAAATATAGTCAAAGGAACCAGAGGAATCGGCCATAGTGGCCGCATCTCCATTGACTTACCAGGCCAAGAAGTCTTGGAGAGAACCTCCTGTTTTGTGGATAAAGATTGGGTAGAAATACGCTTTACTTTAGGTCTACCTGCTGCCGGACGTACAATTTTGGGACGGCAGGCTGAAGAAATGTTTTTCGGGGAGCTACCCCATTTAGTAGAAAAAACTCTATACTACGACCACCATTCTCCCCAAGAAATTAAACATCATGTGGAGGTTGTGGAAGATCAAGAATATATCCGCGCTCAACTTGTGGAGAAGAAATGGATCTGTTTTTTAGCTGATGGATCTATTCTCCCTCGAAAAAGTGGCGGGGATGACCGGCCATTAATGATGGAGAGCGGAAATAAAAATAAAATAGTTGTCTGGCAAACTCCTCCCGAGCTCGCCGCCCAAGTCGAAACTAAAAATCAGGGAAGGATTAAAGGGATGGCCATTCCTGAAGGAGTTATTCTTATCGTGGGTGGTGGTTTTCACGGGAAGTCAACTCTCCTCAACGCCATTGAGAAAGGAGTTTACCCGCATATTCCCGGAGATGGCCGAGAGTTGGTGGTGACTCATCCAGGAGCTGTAAAGATAAGGGCCGAAGATGGAAGATTTGTGGAAAAAGTGGACATCAGCCCTTTCATTAATAACTTACCTTTTGGCAAGAGCACCTCTCCTTTCTCCACCGAAAATGCCTCGGGAAGCACCTCCCAGGCCGCCAATATAATAGAAGCTTTAGAATTGGGAGCCAAGGTTCTTTTAATTGATGAAGATACATCAGCAACAAACTTCATGATCCGTGATCAGCGCATGCAAGCCTTAGTAGTTAAAGAAAAAGAGCCCATCACCCCTTTTATTGACAAAGTGCGCCAGCTTTACGAAGAAATGGGAGTTTCCACTATCTTAGTCATGGGTGGTTCAGGTGATTATTTTGAAGTAGCCGACCGCGTTATCATGATGGAGAATTATCTCCCTCAAGATGTGACCAAAAGAGCAAAAGAGATTAGAGAACAATTTCCAACTCTGCGCCGAGCAGAAGGAGGAGCTTTTTTTGGCCAAATAAAAGAACGCATCCCTTTACCAGAAAGTTTTGATCCTCAGCGCGGAAAAAGAGAAGTGAAGATTGATGCCAAAGGTTTAAAGACCATTATTTATGGGCGAACGGTTATAGATCTTACGCAAGTTTCGCAAGTGGTAGATGAAAGTCAAACTAACGCTATAGGGGATTTAATTCATTTCACCGCCTCGCGGTATTTTAACGGGAAAGTTGCTTTGGCTCATGGCCTGCGGCAAGCATTAAAAGAAGTGCAAGAAAAAGGATTGGACATTATTTCTCCCTTCCGCAGAGGCGATTATGCTCTGCCCAGAATTTACGAAATCGCCGCCGCCATCAACCGCATGCGTAGCCTGGTCATCTTGTAATCCTTTCCCATCTCACTTTAAAAAAAGATTATAGGACGCAGATGAAGGCAGATGAAAAAAGCAGGGAGCACGGAGCAGGGAGCAAGGAGTGAAATTATTTATCGTCAGGCGCAAGGCGGGAGCGCGGAAGGAGAAAAAGCAAAACGCCTAGGGCAAAGCGCTAAGCGCGGCGCGAAAATCAAAAAGAAGTGCTGCAGTAGAGAAGTGATGCAGTGGCGAATTTACGCAGAAAAAAAGGTAAGTCAAAAAAATTTGAATTATAAAAATCTCTGTACTACATACTCGCAAATTCCTTAAATTTTAATAGGAAAAAGAGCGACTCTCCCAGAGCGCGCAGAGTTCACAGAGAAAGGATTGTAAAATATTTTTAAAAAATTTATAGGCCCTGGATGGGGGTCCTTGGCTAATTAAGGATAAAAGGTAGGGCAAGCCTTTATGGCTTGCCTAAAATGCGGCCATGGATGAACCATGGATGAACCCATGCTCTACAATTCCTTTAAGTCATCGCGAGGGAGCGTAGCGACCGTGGCGATCTCTTAATGTATTGAAAATAAAGAGATGGCCACGCTGCGCTCGCCATGACGAAAAAAGGATTGCGATACGGCCTCTAACTAAAGGGGGGAAATGTGGAGAGTGATTTTTAATTGCCGCTCTGCCGCGCTGTGGCCTCTGCGGTCTCGACGGTGAAGTATTTGGGACGCAGATGAACGCAGATCAACGCAGATATTAATAATCAAGAATTCAAAAATTAAATTATATACTAATTTCATCAAATCTCTATGTCCCCTTAAACCTCCGTGGCAAATCATTTAAAAACAAAAATTTCTCTGTGATCTTGGCGTTATCTGCTGTTAAAAAAATAACCCCACCTACCCTCCCCTTACCTTAAGGGGAGGAAAGAAGGAAATTAAAATTATTTTTTCTCTGTGGCCTCTATGGCCAATCCAGAACCTCCTCTCCCCTGGGGGGAGAGGAAAAAGGTGAGGGGGTTTTAAAATCCTTCTGTGCCCTTGGCGCTCTCGGCGGTAAAAAATTCGTATTTTTATTTGAAATGAAAATTTATTCTTCAGGAAGATATTCGCGGATTCGGCCTTTTTGGACGATCCAGAGCGACCCTTGCAGATTTTTTTGCGCCAGCCCTTTTATCATGGTGCGAATCGTATCATAAAGGTCATTAGGTGTGGGTTTTGAAGGGAGTCGGATAACAGCAATACCAAAATATTCTTTAGGATTAAAAATAATTGGATTGCCAAAATCCAAGTCAAGAGTTACTAAGCATCTTTTCTCTTTTTGACAATGCTCAAGAAGTTCTCGATCAGTGGCTGAACAAAGTCTTTCTTCTGCCACTGTGGCCGTGTCATAGCCAGCTTCCCGAAATAAATCAACCCCTCTTTGTCCTAAATTTTCATCTAATTTAAATTTCATTTTTAATTCCCGAGAGGCACATCAATATAGCGTTCGCGAGTCATTTCAGCCCCATATGCCAGACACGCTAAAATATCGGCTTCTTCTATACCGGGATATTCTTTAAGGATTTCTTGAATGGTCATCCCGCTTGCTAAAAAATCTAAAATAAGAGAAACCCATATCCTATGCCCTCGGATACACGGTTTTCCAAAACAAATATTTGGATCAATTGAAATCCTCTTTAATAAATCTTCCTTTTTCATTGAGTCATTCCCCTTTTTTATCCCATTTTTTTTTATTAATTCTCTTGAATAAATTTTAAAAGAAAAACTAATCCTGGGCAAGGATTAAATTCTTGTTTTATTATTGCATGAAAAAGATTACTCTCCCAGAGCGCGCAGAGTTCACAGAGAAAGGATTGTAAAATATTTTTAAAAAATTACATGCCCTGGATAGTGGTCCCTGGGTGATTAAGGATAAAACGTAGGGCAAGCCGAAAATGCGGCCAGGGATGAACCATAGATGAACCCATGCTCTACAATTTTGGGTCATTACAAGGGAGCGTAGGTCGAGGCGACCCCGCGCTTGCTGCGGGGGAGCGTGGCCATCTCTTAAATTTCAATGCCTTACGAGATCGCCACGGTCGCTCCGCTCCCTCGCGATGACCTTACCACACAGTCTCTCGTGGGCGAGGACTTGCCCTGTGGAATAAGTTTCAATACATCACAAGGCAGGGGTGAGGGAACCTTAAAATTCCTCTGCGCCCTTGGCGCTCACTGCGGTGAATAATAACCCCACCTCCCCTCCCCTTACCTTAAGGGGAGGAAAAGAGGAAAAAAATTTTTTTTCTCTCTCTGTGGCCTCAGTGTCCTCTGTGGCATAAAAAATTCATAAATTCCTCGGCGCTCTCGGCGGTAAATTTTAATATATTTGCCCAACCGTAGAAAGAAGCTATAATTCTATTAACTACTATTGCAAAACTATTGGGTAAATAACGAGAGGCAAAAATGCTCACTAAAGAAGAATTAAAAAAAATCTTAGCCCGCCTTGATGGGCGGGGCTACAAGGCGTATAAAGAAATTGAAGGAACTTATGATTTTGGCAATTTTCAATTATTTATCGATCATGTCCAAGGCGACCCTTTTGCCAGCCCCAGTCGCCTGCGCCTCAAAGTCCCCCAAAAAGTAGCTAAATTTCCGCATGACTTATTTGTGAACAAAGTCCGCGCTCTGGCTTTGAGAGACTATCTAACCCGAAAATTTCATGGGGCCATTAAAAATATAGTCAAAGGAACCAGAGGAATCGGCCATAGTGGCCGCATCTCCATTGACTTACCAGGCCAAGAAGTCTTGGAGAGAACCTCCTGTTTTGTGGATAAAGATTGGGTAGAAATACGCTTTACTTTAGGTCTACCTGCTGCCGGACGTACAATTTTGGGACGGCAGGCTGAAGAAATGTTTTTCGGGGAGCTACCCCATTTAGTAGAAAAAACTCTATACTACGACCACCATTCTCCCCAAGAAATTAAACATCATGTGGAGGTTGTGGAAGATCAAGAATATATCCGCGCTCAACTTGTGGAGAAGAAATGGATCTGTTTTTTAGCTGATGGATCTATTCTCCCTCGAAAAAGTGGCGGGGATGACCGGCCATTAATGATGGAGAGCGGAAATAAAAATAAAATAGTTGTCTGGCAAACTCCTCCCGAGCTCGCCGCCCAAGTCGAAACTAAAAATCAGGGAAGGATTAAAGGGATGGCCATTCCTGAAGGAGTTATTCTTATCGTGGGTGGTGGTTTTCACGGGAAGTCAACTCTCCTCAACGCCATTGAGAAAGGAGTTTACCCGCATATTCCCGGAGATGGCCGAGAGTTGGTGGTGACTCATCCAGGAGCTGTAAAGATAAGGGCCGAAGATGGAAGATTTGTGGAAAAAGTGGACATCAGCCCTTTCATTAATAACTTACCTTTTGGCAAGAGCACCTCTCCTTTCTCCACCGAAAATGCCTCGGGAAGCACCTCCCAGGCCGCCAATATAATAGAAGCTTTAGAATTGGGAGCCAAGGTTCTTTTAATTGATGAAGATACATCAGCAACAAACTTCATGATCCGTGATCAGCGCATGCAAGCCTTAGTAGTTAAAGAAAAAGAGCCCATCACCCCTTTTATTGACAAAGTGCGCCAGCTTTACGAAGAAATGGGAGTTTCCACTATCTTAGTCATGGGTGGTTCAGGTGATTATTTTGAAGTAGCCGACCGCGTTATCATGATGGAGAATTATCTCCCTCAAGATGTGACCAAAAGAGCAAAAGAGATTAGAGAACAATTTCCAACTCTGCGCCGAGCAGAAGGAGGAGCTTTTTTTGGCCAAATAAAAGAACGCATCCCTTTACCAGAAAGTTTTGATCCTCAGCGCGGAAAAAGAGAAGTGAAGATTGATGCCAAAGGTTTAAAGACCATTATTTATGGGCGAACGGTTATAGATCTTACGCAAGTTTCGCAAGTGGTAGATGAAAGTCAAACTAACGCTATAGGGGATTTAATTCATTTCACCGCCTCGCGGTATTTTAACGGGAAAGTTGCTTTGGCTCATGGCCTGCGGCAAGCATTAAAAGAAGTGCAAGAAAAAGGATTGGACATTATTTCTCCCTTCCGCAGAGGCGATTATGCTCTGCCCAGAATTTACGAAATCGCCGCCGCCATCAACCGCATGCGTAGCCTGGTCATCTTGTAATCCTTTCCCATCTCACTTTAAAAAAAGATTATAGGACGCAGATGAAGGCAGATGAAAAAAGCAGGGAGCACGGAGCAGGGAGCAAGGAGTGAAATTATTTATCGTCAGGCGCAAGGCGGGAGCGCGGAAGGAGAAAAAGCAAAACGCCTAGGGCAAAGCGCTAAGCGCGGCGCGAAAATCAAAAAGAAGTGCTGCAGTAGAGAAGTGATGCAGTGGCGAATTTACGCAGAAAAAAAGGTAAGTCAAAAAAATTTGAATTATAAAAATCTCTGTACTACATACTCGCAAATTCCTTAAATTTTAATAGGAAAAAGAGCGACTCTCCCAGAGCGCGCAGAGTTCACAGAGAAAGGATTGTAAAATATTTTTAAAAAATTTATAGGCCCTGGATGGGGGTCCTTGGCTAATTAAGGATAAAAGGTAGGGCAAGCCTTTATGGCTTGCCTAAAATGCGGCCATGGATGAACCATGGATGAACCCATGCTCTACAATTCCTTTAAGTCATCGCGAGGGAGCGTAGCGACCGTGGCGATCTCTTAATGTATTGAAAATAAAGAGATGGCCACGCTGCGCTCGCCATGACGAAAAAAGGATTGCGATACGGCCTCTAACTAAAGGGGGGAAATGTGGAGAGTGATTTTTAATTGCCGCTCTGCCGCGCTGTGGCCTCTGCGGTCTCGACGGTGAAGTATTTGGGACGCAGATGAACGCAGATCAACGCAGATATTAATAATCAAGAATTCAAAAATTAAATTATATACTAATTTCATCAAATCTCTATGTCCCCTTAAACCTCCGTGGCAAATCATTTAAAAACAAAAATTTCTCTGTGATCTTGGCGTTATCTGCTGTTAAAAAAATAACCCCACCTACCCTCCCCTTACCTTAAGGGGAGGAAAGAAGGAAATTAAAATTATTTTTTCTCTGTGGCCTC
>JBNAWB010000161.1:0-8651 GCA_049699975.1 Thermodesulfobacteriota bacterium | reverse complement strand
TTAAGGGGAGGAAAGAAGGAAATTAAAAATAATGCAGGAGAAATTATTCAACCAATAAATAATCTGGTTTCACATGCTTCATGGCTTTAAAAATATTCTCTTTCACTCCCCGATGGTCTTCTTCTAATTTTTTTAATAAATCTTTTATGTATTGCCTTTTGGTCTTCCCGGCCGATGGACAATTTACTTTCATAACCGGTAGTCCCTCCTCACGTGCAAATCGTTTGAGAAGTGTCTCTTCGATATAAGCCAGCGGTCGCATCAAGTAAAAATTTCCTTTAAAGAAAGACTGATAGGGAGGCATGGTGCTGATCTCTCGGGCAAAGAAAATATTAAGCAGGAGAGTCTCGATCAAATCATCCTTATGATGAGCCAAAGCCACTTTATTGCACTTATAATCTCTGGCCAATTCAAAAAGCTTCTTCCGGCGCAGACGGGAACATAAAAAGCAGGGGCTGGCTTTGCGGTTAAAATCGCTATGCGCCAATTGGCCAATATTCGTTTTTTCAATTCGATAATTATATCCCGCGGCTTTAAAATATTGCTCTAAGGCCGCAGCCGAATCTTCATCACGGCCATCAAACCCCAAATCCACGTGGACGGCCACAACGAAATCCGGTTTGGGGACGAAGAGCATCGGCCCCGTAAGAAGTTTAAGTAGGGTTAAACTATCGGCTCCTCCTGATACCCCTACTAAAACGCGATCTCCGGGGGCTAACATTTTATGTTTAAGGATCGCCTGTTCAAATCTTTTACGAAGATGAAGATATAGTTTACTCATGCCCCTCCTTCTTCCTTGAAATTCTCATCCTCTATATTGCATTAGCTTATTTACCAAAGCGAACATCTTCCACCCTTCAGGAAGATAAAAATAAAATAGATTTTTAAAATTTAACGGATAACGCTCAGGATCTACATGGGTAAAGGTGCGGATAATTTTCCAGTATGCTCTTTGGGGATCAGGAACGGCCTGGGCCAAACGCAGAGTCTCTGTAAAAGGGATTAAATCATCATCTTCTCCATGGGCTAAAATAATATCAGCTTTTAAATTGGGCAAGGCTGCGCTCACAGCTAAGGCTTCTAAGTCAAGTTGCAGGGGAAGAGGTAGTCTTTTAATTATGGCTTCTGTTTGTTTGGGATCATCATGGGATAAAAGAGCTAAAATATCTTGCCCTTCTTTGCCCAGGGCACTTAGGTAGTGGCCTATTGGTGCTTTTTCATCCTTAAGTTTGACTTTAACCAATTCTTTTAAAATAGAGCGATCTTTCTCCGATCTTACCAAGTCAAGGTTGTTGGCCAAAAATACCCATTTCCCATATTCTTGAGGCGGACGAAAATATTTTTTCCCTCCGAATTCGAAATAACCTGTTCCTATGTAGGAAAGAACATTCTTTAAATCATAATAGCCGCCAAAAGAGACGACGAAACGAACTTTATCTTTAATCTTCGGCTGACAGGCCGCTATAATGGTAGGTCCAGCGCCATAACTAAAACCAAATAAGCCGCAAGATTCTTTTAATACATAATTTTCCATCTGGATAAAATGCTCAAAGGCACTTTGGATTTCATCAATGTCCGTAGGAGAGATGCGGAAAGAGCGCATGCCTTGGAAATCCGGGATCAAAACTACGAAACCGGCCCGACAAAGAATTTCGGCAAAGCGCTGCAAACGAGGGTCATCTTTGCCTGTATCGATCACGCCGTGATTAAGGAGGATGCCAGCTCTTTTAATTATGGGTTGCGGCAAATATAAATCAGCCTTGATCATTCCCCGCGGTCCGGAAAAGGTTATTTCTTCTTTTTTAGGGGACAAAGAAACCTGCCAAAGTAATCCAGGTCTCTCAAAATGGAGAATTTCATTTAAGACTAATGCGCTCCAAAAAAGGCGCTGACCATGGAAAATTAATAAAATGATGAGCAACAAAATAGAAAGAAAAAGGAAGATAGGTTTCTTTTTCTTCATTGCTCTTTTATTTGCCGCAATTGCTCACTAAGATCCTGGAATTGTTTTAAAGTGAGGGCCTCGCCCCGCGCTTGCGGAGAAATTCCTACAGCTTTTAAGGCGCTCAATATTTCTTCTTGAGAAAAGGAGAATATACCGGCCATCTTTAAAGCATTTAAAATAGTCTTACGCCGATAGTTAAAAGCAGCCCGAATTATGGAATTTAATAATTCTTCATCTTTCTTCTTCAAGTCTGTATCAGCTAAGACTTCGAATTTAACTACGGCAGATTCCACCCGCGGTGGAGGAAAGAAGGCTTGGGGGCTGACCGTGAATAAAATTTGGGTATGGGCATAGAGTTCAGACCAGATACTCAAGGGTCCGTATTCCTTTGTCCCGGGTAAAGCAACTATCCGGCGGGCGACTTCCATCTGCAGCATCAAGACCAAAAGGGAAAAATATTGCCGCTCTTGAAAGAAACGAAAAATCATCGGACTAGAAATTTCGTAGGGCAAATTAGCTACCACTTTCATCCGCCTTTGCCATTTTTTAAACCATGGGGCAAAATCCAGCTGCAGAGCATCTCCCGGAACTATCTCTATTTTCTCATTCCCTTGAAATTCTTTTTGTAATTCCGCAACTAAGCGCGGATCAATTTCAATGGCATAGACATGGCCAACCTGCTCCGCTAAAGGAGCAGTAAGATTACCCAAACCAGCGCCAATTTCTACCACTATATCATCCGGTTGTAATTCGGCGGAATTTACTATTCTGCGGATTATGCGGGTATCGATGACGAAATGCTGTCCCCATTTTTTCCGCGGCGAAATTCCCAAATCTCTAATCTTGGTTGATAATTTCATGATTAATTCTATTCCTGATTAAATCGCCTCCTTATTTCTTTTTGCCTTCCCCTTCTGCTTTGTATCTCCCCGAGGAGATAATGTCGTGATGGATTAATGAGGCTACGGAGCGACCGAGGGGATCTCGCAATATATCAAAAACAAAGAGATGGCCACGCTCTCCGCATCAAGTACGGGCTCGCTCCCCTTGATGAAAAAGGGGTTGCCACAATCCTCCTTAATTCGCCCCTCGAGGGACAGAAGGCAAAAATATAATCATCCCCGGCATCCAGAGAAGTGCGCCGGGTCCTGGATTAGCCGCGAAAAGGCATTTAAGTCAAGGGTGGCTCTCTGCCCTTTTACTAAAAGATGATAACCTGCCGCAGCCACCATAGCGGCATTATCCGTGCAAAGTCTTGGAGGAGGGAAAAAAACAGAAATTTCTTTTTCTTGGCCTTCTTGCCAAAATTTCTCCCGCAAACGAGAATTGCAGGCCACCCCGCCCACGATAACCACTTGGCTAAGCTTATGGCATTTAGCAGCGCGCATAGTCTTGGCCAGCAAAGTATCCACCACTGCTTCTTGAAATGAAGCTGCTATGGCCCTAATCTGGGCAGGGGAAAGCTCTTTGTTTAGCTGGCGCACATACTGCAAGACCGCGGTTTTCAAACCACTAAAACTGAAATCAAAAGAATCATCTTCTAATAAAGGGCGGGGAAAATTGATGGCCTGGGGGTCACCTTGTTTTGCCAAACGATCGATGATTACTCCTCCGGGATACCCCAACCCTAAAAATTTAGCCACCTTATCAAAGGCCTCTCCAGCAGCGTCATCTCGGGTCCGCCCTAATAATTTCATATGATTATGGTCTTCCACTCGGAATAGAACAGTGTGGCCGCCAGAAATTACTAAAGCAATAAAAGGAAAACTCTGGGGATAGGCTGGGGAGAGGAAAATAGCCTCGATATGGCTGTAAATATGGTTTACTCCTACCCAGGGAATGTCGAGTACATAGGCCAAAGATTTGGCTACGGCAATTCCGGTAAGCAAAGAGCCGACCAGACCAGGGCCTTGAGTTACTGCTATAGCTTCTACATCTTTTAGAGTCTGTCCGCTCTTAGCTAAAGCTTCTTCGAGCACAGGAAGAATAGCTTCCACATGCTTTCGGGAAGCAATCTCTGGTACTACACCCCCATATTTGCTATGGAGAGATATTTGGGAAGCGACTATATCGGTTAAAATATTTTGGCCATCTTCGATTAAGGCCACCGCCGTCTCATCGCATGAAGTTTCAATACCCAAAATTTTCATACCTTACTCCGCGAAATCTCTTTGAGGGCTTTAAGCAGCGCCTCCACATCTTTTTCTTTATTAAAAAAACCTAAACTTGCCCGCACTGCTCCATAAGGAAATGTGCCCAAGGTGCGATGGGCATGAGGAGCACAATGTAAGCCCGCCCGTACACCGATATTGTATATTTCATCCAGAAGGTAGGCTAAATGACCGGGATGAATAGAATTTAAATTGAAAGAGATGACAGGCACCCTTTCTTCGGCTTTTAAAGAACCATATATTTTAAGGCCCGAAATTTTTTTCAATCCCTCCATTAAAAGTTTGGTCATTTGGGTCTCTTTGGTCCAAATTTTAGCCAGACCTTCTTTCATAATAAAAGAAATTCCCGCTCCTAATCCGGCAATTCCTGGCGTATTCAAGGTTCCACTCTCTAAATAGAAAGGCATTACTTTGGGCTGTTTATCAGATTCAGAGTTAGTTCCGGTGCCGCCTTCGAGGAGAGGTTTTAAATTGATTTCCTTGGAAACATAGAGGAAGCCAGTTCCTTGGGGACCATAAAGCGATTTATGACCCGGGCAGGCCAACAAATCTATTTTCATCTTTTGGACATCGATGGGAAGCAAACCTGCTGTTTGGGCAGCGTCGACCATGAATAAAATCCCTCGGGAGCGGGCCAAATGCCCTATTTCTTCGATGGGAAAGATCGTGCCCGTAACGTTTGAAGCATGGGTTAAAACAATTAATTTAGTCTGGCGTTGTAATCCTTTTTTAAAGGCCAAAGGATCGAGATAGCCTTCTTTTGAACAAGGAATTATAGAAATTTTTACTCCCATCTCCTCTAAGCTCCGCAGGGGGCGGACTACGGAATTATGTTCCATAGAGGAGGTAAGGACATGGTCTTTAGGGTTGAGCAGGCCCTTTAGACCTATGTTAATGGCGGCAGTGGCATTATGAGTAAAAATTATCTGTTCCGCTTGCGGAATAGCGAATAGACGGGCGATTTTCTCTCGGGTTTCTTGGACTATCTGATTGGCTTCCCGCGCCGCGCGATGGTCAGAACGACCAGGACTCCCTCCTACCTGCCTTAGGACATGCATAACCGCCTGATAGACAAAGGGCGGCTTCGGGAAAGAAGTAGCCGCATGGTCTAAATAAATTGCCAATTAGCTTGCTCCCTCTCCCGCAAAATTTCTTACGCGCATAGTAAAAAAATTTTACCATGCGCAGGCAGGATTCGGGTAGTTTTTTCCGATAATAGCACAATTTATTTACCCAAAATAGAAGCCATCTGGAAGATAGGCAGGTACATGGCGATTACTAAGGCGCCAATTGTTCCCCCCAAGAAGACCATTAATAAAGGTTCCAGTAAGGAGGTGAGGGCAGCCACCGCGGCATCTACTTCATCATCATAAAAATCCGCCACTTTACTCAGCATGGAGTCCAGAGCGCCGGTTGATTCCCCAACAGAGATCATCTGGACTACCATGGGTGGAAAGATGTTGCTGGCGGCTAAAGGCTCGGCAATGGTTTTCCCTTCCCCAATGCTCACCTTTGTTTTCAAGATGGCTTTTTCAATAATTTTATTGCCCGCAGTTCTGGCCACAATGTCCAAGCTTTCCAGGATGGGAACGCCGCTGGAGAGCATCGTACTTAAAGTACGGGTAAATTTAGCAATGGCTACTTTCCGGATTAATTCCCCAAAAACAGGGATTTTGAGCAAAGTATTGTCCACTGCTTCGCGGCCACTTTCAGTTCTGTAATAACGCCGGAAGAAGAAGACTAAGAGAATCAGAGCGGCTATAATCACCACAAAATAGCGCCGTAGTAATTCGCTTAAATTGATTACTAATTGGGTGAAAGCCGGCAGAGTTCCTCCCATATCCGCAAACATTTTCTGGAAAACGGGGATAACAAAAATGAGCATGCCGGCGGCGACTAATAAAGCAATGGCCAGCACTGTGGTTGGATAAACCATGGCCCCTTTAACCTTCTTTTTTAAGTTCATAGATTTTTCAATATAATTAGCCAGGCGGTTTAAAATCGTATCTAAGATGCCACCAGCCTCTCCAGCAGCCACTAAATTGCAGAAAAGTTCATTAAAGATATGCGGGTGCTTCCGTAAAGCATCCGCAAAAGTGGAGCCTGCTTCCACATCTCCCTTGACTTTGAGGAGCACTTCTTTGAAAGTGGCATTATTCTGCTGACTGGCTAAAATTTCTAAACATTGCACCAGCGGTAAACCGGCATCGATCATGGTGGCAAATTGCCTGGTAAAGACCACTATGTCTTTTTCTTTTACCCGGCGCCGTTTAAAAAAAGTGATTCCTTTTAGAATATCCTTAGGTTTCACCTGAATTTTGATCGCCTGTATTTGTTGCCGGCGAAGCATACTACGCACTACTGCTTCATTGGCGGCTTCTATTTCCCCGCGCTCGATTGTGCCTTTCCGGGAACGCCCTTCCCATACATAAACTTCCATGTCACTCCTCCAAATTTTAGTGAGGCTTTATTCTTAATCTTCTACAGTGCTTTTTAATACCTCTTCTACTGTAGTTATCCCTTCTTTTAATTTTGTTAAAGCTGCTTGCCTAAGGGTCTTCATCCCCAAGCGCATAGCTTCCTTCTTTATCTCCATAGCGGAAGCACCTTGCAGAGTTAATTCCCTGATTTCCTCCCGCATGGGCAAAACTTCGTAAATACCTATCCGGCCTTTATAGCCTGTATTATTGCAGCGGGGGCAACCGATCCCTTTATAGCATACAAAGTCAGGAATCTCCTCGGGGGTGACGCCTAAATTTAATAACATCTGCGGAGAAACCTGCACGGGCTGTTTACAATATTCACAGATCATCCGCGCCAAACGCTGAGCGGCAATCAAATTAACTGAAGAAGCTACTAAAAATGGCTCAATTCCCATATTCAAAAGCCGAGTTATAGTACTGGGCGCGTCGTTAGTATGTAGAGTGCTCAAAACAAGGTGTCCAGTAAGCGCCGCTTTTATGGCAATTTCCGCCGTCTCGTAATCCCGGATTTCACCCACCATGATTATGTCTGGGTCCTGTCGTAAGAACGACCTTAAACAAGATGCAAAAGTTAGGCCAATTTCTTCGTGAATTTGGACTTGATTAATCCCCATGAGATTGAATTCCACCGGGTCTTCAGCCGTGGAAATATTTTCTGTTACCTGATTCAGTTCAGCCAGAGCGGAATATAAAGTGGTTGTTTTGCCGCTGCCGGTTGGTCCAGTCACCAAAACCATGCCGTAGGGCTTATGGATAGCTTCTTTAAATTCTTTTAAATATTTTTCTTCAAAACCCAACTTGGTCATGTCCAATTGCAAATTAGACTTATCTAAAAGGCGCAAAACCACTTTTTCTCCAAAAAGAGTGGGCAGAACAGAGACGCGAAAATCCATTTCTTTGTCTTTACCGAATTTCATTTTTATCCGGCCATCCTGAGGCAGCCGCCTTTCGGCGATGTCAAGTTTAGCCATGATCTTTACGCGGGAAATGATGGCATTTTTCAACTTCATGGGGGGCTTCATAAATTCATGCAAAACGCCATCTACCCGAAAGCGGACGCGAAAAACCTTTTCGTAAGGCTCCAAGTGAATATCGCTGGCTCTCCGCTTTATGGCTTCATTGAGAATTAAATTAACTAACTTCACTACCGGAGCATCTTCCGAAGCCTGCTGCAATTCGCGTATGTCAACTTCCTCTGATTCCTCTAAGAGCTCCATCTTTTCTATTTCATCCATCGTGCCCATAATGTCGGCCAGAGATTCCGTAGAATCATAAAATTTATCAATGGCCGCTTTGATGGCACTCTCAGTGGAAACAAAAACTTCTACGTGGCAACTGGTTAAAAATTTTATGTCGTCGATGGCCAAAATATTGGATGGATCACTCATGGCCACCCGCAGGGTAGAGCCGACCCTTTTGAAAGGAATAACTTGGTATTTAAAAACTACATCTGGAGGAATCATTTTAATGACTTCTTGGTCGATCTGCACTTCTGCCAAGTCAATGGCTGGGACACCATAATGGCGACTTAAAAAAGAAACTAAATTTTTCTCTGTGATATAGCCAAGTTTTACTAAAGCAGACCCTAATTTAGCTCCCGAAATCTTTTGCTCCTGGAGGGCATCCTCCAATTGTTTAGGGGTGATCAAACCTTTGCTTACTAATAGTTCGCCGAGCCGACCGCTCATCCTTTTGCTCCTAAAAAATGAGTTTTTTCAATATATTAGGTTCAAGGGGGTGTCAAATTTTGCGCATTATTTCTACCCACTTCTGCTTGAATTTATCGGCAATTTAAAAAAAGATCTAAAAGAAAAAAACTATAAAAAGATTGATTAACGGTTAAAATTTTCGAGACTAACTTTTAAGGGCAGGTGGATTAAACATCCCTCTCAATCCTTTGGGGAAGCATTTAGGGCTTGGCGAAAATGAGGCAAGGGACAAGCCCTTGCCCTACAATTCCCACTCTCCACCTGGCAAATTCTTTAACCCCGCCTAATCTCCCCTTAAATTAAGGAAGGTGTGAAAAATTGAATTTTAGCCGTCACTACGGTG
>JBNAWB010000160.1:1023-8664 GCA_049699975.1 Thermodesulfobacteriota bacterium | reverse complement strand
GCCGCCTCGTTCCATAGAAGAATCACTGCCTCATGATTCTGAATGAATGCCTGCCTCTGGCCCCTTCATCAAAAGTGAGCTATTTAATTAATTATGGCACATTCTCATTGAGGAGAGGGGGAAGGTGAGGGGAAAGAGAGGAGAAAATAAAATGGCGTTAAGCAAAGATTTGTTGGAGATTTTGGCGTGTCCTAAATGTGTGCGGGAACCAGGATGTACTGGTGAATTAGAATACCGCGAGGCGGAAAATCAACTAATTTGCCATCACTGTCGGCTGGTCTATCGCATCGAAGATGATATTCCGATAATGCTCATCGACGAAGCCATTCCCCTGCAAGATGGTTAAAAAATTTTTGCCACAGAGCAAAATGAGGGCCCAGAGATTTATCATTAATAAATTTTTTAGTTAAGGAACCTTCTCTGTGTGCTCCGTGTCCTCTGTGGCTAAATGAAAAAGATATGGAAAAGGTTTCGGTAGCGATCATTACCAAAGAGGAGGAAAAGAATATTCGTGCCTGTTTGGAAAGTGTCCAATGGGCAGATGAAATTATAGTAATTGATGCGGGAAGCCAAGATAAAACTAAGCAAATATGTGCCGAATATGGAGCGAAAGTTTTTGTAGAGGAATGGCAAGGGTTTGGCCGGCAAAAGAATAAAGCTATAGAAAAAACTAAAAACGAATGGGTTTTGAATTTAGACGCTGATGAAAGAGTCACCCCAGAATTGGCCGCAGAGATTGCTGAAACCTTGGACGGGAAACTGGAGCTGGATGGCTTCTATATTCCCCGGAAAAATTTTTTTGGTTCGCGTTGGATTCGTCACGGAGGATGGTATCCTGATTATAATCTCCGCCTTTTTCGCAAAAGCAAAGGACGTTTTCAAGAACGACAAGTTCATGAAAAAGTGATTTTAGAGGGAAAAGTGGGGTACTTAAAAAACCCTTTAGAACATCGTACCTACAATTCCATCAAGGAATTTCTGCAGCGCCAGGAACTTTACTCCGACCTGGCCGCGCAAGAAATGTTGAATGAAGGGAAGAAGTATCGTTTTTATGATATTTTATTCCGGCCTTCTTGGACTTTTCTTCAGATGTACATCCTCCGCGCAGGATTCTTAGACGGCTATTATGGTTTTCTTTTAGCCAGACTATATTCCTATTATACTTTCGTCAAATACAGCAAATTAAAAGAGCTGATGCGTGAAGATGCTTTCCCATTTGCAGGATAAAGACATCCAGCGGATCTTGTTAATCCGCCTGCGGAAGATAGGCGATGTCTTGCTCATGGTTCCAGCGATTAAAGCCTTCCGCCAGAAATTTCCCAAAGCATATATTGCCGCCTTGGTCAACGCGGGGACGGAATCGATGTTATCCGGAAATCCTTTTTTAGATGAGATTCTTATATTTGATCCATTATGGAAGAAATTACCCTTTAAGCAAAGAATAAAAAAGGAATGGGAATTTATCTGGAGAATCCGCCAGCGTCGATTTGACTTAGCTATTAACTTTACGGAAGGCGACCGGGGAGCATTCCTCTGCTTAGCCAGCGGAGCCCCTTTGAAAGTTGGGGTGTTGAGGAAAGATAGTTCTTTTTGGTGGAAAAAAATTATTTTCCATCAACTTATTGATTTGGGTAAAGTTAAAGGTCATGTAATTGAACAACTTTTAGAAATCCCGCGAAGTTTAGGTATAGAAATCCAGGATAAAAAGTTAGAAATCTTTTATGATACAGAAGATGAAGCCAGAATAAATCAAATCTTAGAAAGTGCAGGAATACAAAAGCATGATATTTTAGTTCAAATTCACCCCACTTCCCATTGGCTTTTTAAGTGCTGGCGAGATGAGGGAGTAGCAGAAGTAATCGATACTTTACAGGAAAGAAGTGGGCTGCGCGTGGTTTTAACCAGCGGACCAGACCAAAGAGAGTTGCAGAAGGCTAACAATATTATAAATTTATGCCGTAGTCGTCCTATTAACCTGGCCGGCCAATTGACTCTCAAACAGATGGCGGCTCTGAGCCATCGGTGTCAGTTATTTATCGGAGTTGATACTGCTCCTATGCACATTGCCGCTGCGGTAGGCACCCCTGTCGTAGCTCTTTTTGGCCCCTCGGGTGAAAATAATTGGGGACCATGGGGAGAGGGCCATATAGTAATAAAAAAAGATATGCCTTGCCGTCCATGCGGTAAAGATGGTTGTGGAGGAAGCAAAAAGAGCCGATGTCTGGAAGAGATCACCGCCGCAGAGGTTTTAGAGGCGGTTTGGGCAATCTTAGGAAGAATAACTTTATAATCGTGGCCAATCATTGCGGATTATTATTTATTAACCTTGAATGATTATGAAGATCGCTCTAATTCGCAAAAATTATACCGCCTATGGAGGTGCCGAAAGATACCTTTCCCGCCTGATTGAAGAGCTTTGCCGTCAGGGCCATGAAGTGCATATATTAGCCCAGAAATGGGAAAAACCAGTTCACCTTAGCCCTCAATTTTATTTTCGGCAAATAAAAGTTTTTTCCACTTTATCCTTTCTGGATTCTTTAACTTTTGCCAGGGCCACCTTGCAAGTCCTTCAGCAAGAAGAATTTGATGTTATTCATAGTTTTGAGCGCACTTTTTTCCAAGATTTATACCGGGCCGGAGATGGCTGTCATCGAGAGTGGTTAAAGCAGCGGAAAAAAATCGCCCCTTGGTTTAAAAGGCCTACTTATTCTGTTAATCCAAAGCATTTAGTTATTCTCTATTTAGAAAAGCGGCTTCTAAATTCACCTTATCTAAAATATGTAATTGCCAATTCTCAGCGTGGTAAAAAAGAAATTATCCACTATTACGGATTGGCTGAAGGGAAAATTAGGGTGCTTTATAATGGTGTTGATCTAAAGCGATTTCATCCTAGGCGTGTGCAGCAGAATCGGCAGATTTGGAGAGGGAGATGGGGAATAGAAGATGACGATGTTGTATTTCTTTTTGTCGGTTCAGGATTTGAGCGTAAAGGATTACCGTTTCTTTTAAATGCCCTTTCATTTTTCGATAAAAAAAATTTAAAATTATTAGTAGTGGGCAAAAATGGAATCCAAAGATATAAAGAATACTCGCGAAAATTGGGCGTGGCCGAAAGGGTTCTTTTTGCCGGGCCACAAATGGAAGTAGATTATTTTTATGGAATTAGCGATTTTTTCGTGCTGCCCTCAATTTATGAGCCCTTTAGCAATGCCTGCGTTGAAGCATTAGCTTCTGGTTTACCAGTGATTACTTCTAAAATCAACGGAGCAGCGGAACTGATCAGAGCAGGAGAAAATGGCCTCCTGATCGATGACCCGACTAATATTTGGGAAATAAATGATAAATTGCAAGAAGCAATAAAAATCTGGGGAAGAGGTGACTATCGCCAAAGGGTTAGAGAAATTTCTCCTTTAACCACAATTGAGT
Organism: Thermodesulfobacteriota bacterium; assembly: GCA_049699975.1. Classification (GTDB taxonomy): domain Bacteria; phylum Desulfobacterota; class SM23-61; order SM23-61; family SM23-61; genus CAZAGD01. The sequence goes on along the minus strand of JBNAWB010000160.1, from coordinate 5,238 downwards.
CTAATGTCCAAGACTTGATCGGCCTATACAAAGAAATTATAGATTCTAAGAGAAAAAGCATTGATTAATTAAAAGATGTTAACCATATTGCATACAGAATCTTCCCTCGGCTGGGGGGGACAAGAAATTCGGATCCTGCAGGAATCTTTGGGGATGAAAGCGCGGGGTTATCGAGTGCTCGTCGCTGCTCCGCCCAAGAGTCTTCTCCTTCCCCGAGCTGAAAAAGCCGGTCTGGAAATAATCCCCCTAGAATTGGCACCCCAATATCCCTGGGTCTTCAGGCAAATGGTCTCCATCTTAGACAAGAAAGAAATAGATATTTTAAATACCCATAGCTCATCTGATAGCTGGTTGGGCATTCTGGCTGCCCAAATATCTGGGAGAAAACCGCTAATTATTCGCACCCGGCACCTTTCCACACCAATTAGCAAGAATTTATGGAGCCGATTGATTTATGACATTTTACCGGATGCCGTAATCACTACGGGCGAGGAGATTCGCCGGCAGATGATTTTAGAAAACAATTTTGATGGAGATAAAATTTTTTCTATTCCCACAGGAATTGATTTAGAGGAATTTGATCCTGAAAAAATTAAACCCTCTTTGCCCCATAAAGGTTTGGCAGTGGGCATGGTCGGAGTTTTGCGGAGCTGGAAAGGCCACCAGTACTTTTTAAGAGCTGTTCCCCTGATTTTACAGGAAATTCCGGATGCCCAGTTTTATATTGTCGGCGACGGTCCACAATTAAACAACATTAAGAACGCCATTGAAGAACTTAGATTGCAGAATAAAGTTATTCTCTTGGGCCATCGAGAAGATATACCTGAAATTATCGCTTCCTTGGATATATTAGTCCACCCTTCCTACGGCCATGAAGGTGTTCCGCAAACAATTCTCCAGGCTCTGGCCATGAGAAAGCCTGTGGTAGCAACAAGAGTAGGGAGTATACCTGAAGTTATTATCGAAGGGCGGACAGGCATTTTAATCCCTCCTCGAGATGCTGAGAAAATTGCTGAAGGTGTAATAGAAATTTATAAAAATTCCGAATTGCGGCAAATTCTTATAGAAAATGGTCGAGAATATATCAAAGAAAAATATTCCCATAAAATAATGCTCGACCGCCTTGAAGAATTGTATGGCGATTTACTTTCCGGTCGTTTAAAGAAACGAGAAAGACTTGTTCCCCGACTCAAGAATCTTCTTATAAAAAAATGTATGCTCTTTGCTCCTAAAATCGGTTTGGGCCCTAAGAAATATTCTGCAGGTAAGCCTAATAGATTTTTAATCATCACTACCACGGGAATTGGAGATACTCTTTGGGGAACCCCAGCCATAAGAGCTTTAAAGGAAGCCTACCCGCATAGTTATATTGGGGTTTTAACTAATCGGTTGGGACTAGAAATATTACAAGGAAATCCAAGGGTAGATAAATTTTTTATTTTTGACAAAGGGCTAAAAAGTGTTATTTCCTGGCCTTGGCTTTTGATCTCTTTGCGCCAAAGCAATTTCCATACGGCCTTCATTTTTCATTCTTCTGATCGCCTTATCTGGCCTTTTTGTTATTTAGCGGGGCCCAATGAGCGCATAGGTATAAAAGGGGAAAATAAAGGACTGGATTTTTTGCTTACTAAGGCTGTTTGTCCTCCTTCTGGCTTACATGGTGTGGAAAAAAGAATGTATTTACTCCAACAGTTTGATCGGCATTTTTCTACTGTCCGTTATCCTTTGGAATTATACTTAAACGGAAGGGATCGAGAAGCAGTTAAAAATTTTTTGCGTAGCCAAGGAATTAATTTAAAGCAACCATTGATTGGCCTGCATCCGGGAGCCCAAAAGCCTTTCAAATGTTGGCCTTGGGAACGATTTGTGGAAGTGGGCCTTTTCCTGCAGCAGAAGTACAGAGCCATCATTTTTATCACCGGAAATGGAAAAGAGCAGGAAATAGCCTGCAAAATAGCTAATAATATCCCCCAGGCAATTGCCGTGGCTGGCCGATTTTCTTTAAGAGAGACGGCGGCGCTTATCGAAAGACTGAATCTTTTTATAACCAATGATACCGGCCCCATGCATATTGCCTTTGCCTTAGGCACTCCTGCAATAGCTCTCTTCGCAGCCACTGACCCAGCGCAATGTGGTCCATACCTTGATCAGCGGCCCATAGTTATCTACCGTCAAAAAACCTGCCATCTTTGTTTAGGCAAAAAGTGTACGCACCCGAAATGCCTGGAACAAATTACTTCAGAAGAAGTATTGGCAGCAGCAGAAATTTTGATGGACCAGAAACCTCTATGAATATTCTGCTAAATTATAAACGGCCCCCAGAAAGACTGATGGAAGCTTTTGAAACTTTGGGTCATAAAGTTTTCTGGAATATTTGGGAAATGAAAAAAATTAAAGAGCATAAAATTGAGGCAGTTGTATTTGAAACTAAGCAGATTTTGAAAAGAGAAATAAAATTTTTAATCCTTTCTTTATGGATGCAGCGCCATAAGGTGATTAGAATTACTTGGTGCGTGGATTGGCCAAATGTAGGGGCGAGTGCTTGGAAAATGCAAGCATTGCAAAGACTCCCCCTTTTAGATATTTTTGCTTCCCACGATGTTCACGGTCTCCAGAGCTCAAAGATGAAAATTATTTACCTACCCAATGCCGCCTGGACAAGTAAATATAATTTAGGAGACCACTCATTACAAGAAATGAGGGATCCATCTTTTTATTATTGGGATGTATCCTTTTTGGGTAACTTAGACCACACAGCCCACCCAGAGCATCGAGCAAGAGTTAACTTCCTGAGAAAATTAGCTAAGATTTTAGAAAAAGAAAAGATCAATTATCGGTTTTGTGATAGTCGGTTTATGAGTTATCAAGAACAGGTAGAAATTATTCAGAGAAGTCGCATAAATCTCAATGTTGGCTGTGCCGCAGATGGGCAAAGAGAAAAAAGTTGGGGGTTGCCCGAAAGATGTTATGGCGTACCTGCCTGCGGTGGGTTTTTATTATCGGAAGAAAGAGTTTGCGCGGATATAGATTTTTCCTTAGGGAATGAAATAGTTACCTTTAAAAATCTTAGAGATTGTGTAGAAAAAATAAAATATTATATTGGTAATATCAGCGAGGCCCGCCGAATTGCTGAAAATGCTTATGGGCGTGTCCTTGCTCAGCATACATATGTTCATCGGGCAGAAACTTTGATTAAATGTATTGAGGATTTCAAGTGAATTTTATGAAAAATGTATTTTCTTTTCTTTTGGTTAATTTGGAGAAAAAAAATTTTTATTTAATGATTTTATTATTCGCTTCTTTACCCTTTTCAGAGTCATTGAAAGAGATATCTATTTTTCTTGCTTCCTTAGTTTTTTTAATTCAATTATGGCGGCGAGAACAAATATTAAAATTAACTCTAACCCATTATGGGTTCTTTTTACTCGTTTTGGCTGCTACCTTGACAACTTTGAGCGCAGAAAATCCGCGGCGCAGTTTAGATGGTTTAAATGATATCCTTTTCTTTACTGCTCCTTTTTTTGTGGCTCAAAGTATTCCGCCAAAGGAAAAAAATATCCGAATTTTATTTTGGATTCTCAGCTCAACCACAACTCTGGCAGCTTTAATTTATATAGGAAAGTCCCTTTATTTAAACCGGCCTTTAGAGATTCCATCATTAGGAAACCAAAATTATACTGCCATGTTTTTGATAATCGTGGTTACTACCTTGATTAGTTTACTCCTGTTTTCTACTCAGAAAAGCAAAATAACGAGTGTAATTTTGGCTTGCTTTATTTTTATCTTGATTATAGCGGGTGTAATGACTGTTATGCGTACTTCATTTTTAGCTCTGGGGATCTATCTGCTAATCCTCCTATGGCATTTTAGAAACCATAGATGGATTCGCTTATTTTTCATTATTGTTTGCTCTATTCTTTTGCTGGCAATATTCTTTGTTGAACCAATGCGCAATAAAATTTTTATAATTTCATCTCTTTATGCCCGCTTTGAGCTTTGGAAACACGCTATTCAATTGTTTCTCGAAAACCCAGTTTGGGGCGTTGGCTTAAATCATTTTTCCTTTACTTTTCCCAAAAACTTCTTCGTCGATGCTGGCGCAAGCTATTTTGACGCCCACAGCCTCTACTTTCAAACTTTATCGCAAATGGGTCTTTTAGGACTAGTTGCGATCTTTTTAATCATCTATGGGTTTCTTAAACACTGGCTTAAAAT
>JBNAWB010000160.1:0-1013 GCA_049699975.1 Thermodesulfobacteriota bacterium | reverse complement strand
TCCGACCTATATTAGGGATTGATCTTGTTAAAAAATATGCGGCTCTGGGGGCTTTTTGTGTAATTTTTATGGGAGGAATCTTTGATCATACTCTCCATCATGGCCAAGCTATAGCTTTTTCTATACTTGCTGGTTTTCTTTTTGGTTATCCTGCCCAGGAGGAAAATGAAAAATGATTTTTCCCAAAGTAAGCATAATTATTCTGAATTGGAATCAATTGGCCTTTTTGCAACAATGCCTTAATTCCATAATAGAGAATACAACCTATTCTAATTTTGAAATTATAATTTTAGATAATGGATCCAACGAAAAAGGTACTGCTGATTATTTGAAGAACCTCCCTTTTAAAATCATTTTTAGTCCTAAAAACCTGGGCTATGCCCGCGGTAATAATTTAGCAGCTAAGAGCGCGGAAGGAGATCTTTTGCTTTTTTTGAATAATGATATTATTGCCGAAAAGAATTGGTTAACTCCGATGGTCAAGTTAATGCTGCAAAGAGTTGACTGCGGCATAGTAGGAAGCAAGCTTTTATATCCTGATCGAACAATTCAACACATTGGAGTGGCATTTGATTGGCGGGGTAATCGCCGGCATATTTATAAAAAATATCCTGCCGACATCTTTCCAGCTCAAGAAATAAGAGAATGCGAAGCCGTTACTGGAGCTTGCCTAATGATACGTCGGGATCTCTTCGAAAAAGTAGGAGGATTTGATGAAAGGTACATGAATGGTTCAGAGGATATTGACTTATGCCTGAAAGTGCGCAGCAAAGGATATCGGGTCTTTTTTTGCCCCCAAAGTGTTTTAATCCATTTCGAAAAGACAACACTTAAGAAAAGAGGCAATTTTTATAAAAAATGGAGTGAAAAGAAAAACAACAAAATATTTCTTAAAAAGTGGGGAATGAAAATTGACCAATTTCGATTGTTGGAATATAAAAATGTGAAACCTTTTCATTATTACGGTGAAGAAAGGCGAGATCTCATAAACCTTATTCCAAAAGATTCAAAAT
>JBNAWB010000159.1:4813-8758 GCA_049699975.1 Thermodesulfobacteriota bacterium | reverse complement strand
GTAGGGCAAGCCTTTAGGGCTTGCCGAAAATGCGCCCAGGGATGAACTCTTGCCCTACATTTTCCATTCTTCACTTAGCAAAGGGGGATGGATGGATTAAATAGGTTCTATTTGGGAGATATTTTATTTTCCTATCTGCCCAATAGCTACACTGATCCCGAACTTAGCGTCTCCTGGATAAGGCTGAAATTCTTTTATCTGAGTACCATCTCCTTGGAATATCTTCACGGCTCCTTTAAAGTGCGGGTTTAATCCTGGGCCAGTAATGATTTCTGCTTTTCCATCACCATCCAAATCACCACTGGTTATGTTTATCCCAAATCTATTCTCTGGATAAGCTATTAATGATTCTACTTTGTCCTCTGCAGGATAGATCATTATAATTCGCCCATCTTTCTTAGGATCAGGGCCAGGCCCGAGAATAATTTCTGCCTTCCCATCTCCATCAAGATCTCCAGCAGCTATATTGGCTCCATAGCCATCCTCTAATTTTATTTTCTTCTTTCCTTTTTCTTCCTCAAAAGAGACACTTAAATCTAAAACTTTTTCCTTTATCTGCCACTGGCCAATTCCTTTGCTGGTATCTATCTTAAACGCTTTGATTCTGGCTGGAGCTTTTGGGTCAGGTCCAGGGGCCGTAATTAATTCTAATTGGCCATCCCCATCTACATCTCCCAAGGCTACTTTAGGTGCTCCCCAATAATCCTCTTCTTGGTATGGAGCAAAAGACAGGCCAGTTTCGATAAACTCTCCCTCAATCAATTTATAAATTTTTACTATTCCTCTTCCTTTCTTCTTCCCCTGGCAGAGCGGGTAGATTTCTTCTGCTTCCAGGTCATCATATGCTTCTATTTCTTTAGGACTCATGACATAATAGCCGACGGCCATCTCTTCTATCCAGTCGCCATCTATATCTCCTGCAGCCACAGTTGCTCCTAATTTATACCAACCTTCTGATTCGAGAGTGGCTAAAGGAGTGCCATCTCTTTTAAACACTTTTACCAAGGGGTAAGGTCCTTTCCCTTTCTTATCGGCCCCTACGATAAGCTCATCCAAACCATCACCATCCACATCTCCAGCGGCCAGGAAGATTTCTACTTTTTCCTGGAAAAGATTAAACTGGCTAACTAGCGTCCCATCAGGGAGGAAAGTTTTTAAAACGGAGTTTTTCTCTTTTAGGGGAGCAGTAATGATTCCGGGTTGGAGGAGGGGATTAGCTTCGATCATTAAAGTGGCTTGGTCTTCACGGATTAGTTTTCCTCCTTTAGCAACAATGGCCAAATTATATGTCCCTGGTTTCAGCCATTTGGAGGTGCTGATAGTTAAATTTGCTCCAGAGGAGGAGGTAATTTCCTTGCTGCTAAGACTTGCTCTTATTCCCTTAGGCAGCCCAATTAGTTCCAAAGAGGCAGGATTATCAAACCCATGGAGAGGGATTATATTAATAGAATAAATGGCTTCAGCAAGTTGTTTTACAGTTTGCACCTGGGGAGTGATGCTTATCTCAAAGTCAGTTACTTGCAATCCCAAAGGTAGATCTTGGATTTTTCCTTCAGCAGAGGCTGTGACCGTAAAACTATAGATACCGCTTGTGATTTGGGCAGTAGGTAGTAATTTAAGAAGAGCAAGGGCTGGTTCTCCTGATAGATGTGCTGGATTGGGGGAGAAGGAAGCTGAGAATCCAGGAGGACAGTCTTTGATGGTCAGATGGACATCCCCCGTGAATCCGTTTAAAGGAGTCAGAGTGATATTAAATTCTGCCTCTTCGCCTAATTCAATTTTTTTTGAAATCTCATCAGGGGAAAGAATAAAACCTTTTTCTGTTTCTTCTGTTTTTACCTGGAGGGATATTCTTGATTCATTGTTTGTTTTATTAAAATCAATTAGCTGTGGCTCCTGCCCCACCAAGGTAATGAATTCATTTACCCCAGTTCGGCCAGAGATGGGTATTTGATAGGTAAAGGTCAGGGATTCTTTGGGAGATAGACTTCTAACTTCGAATATGGCCAAGAGTTTTCCTTCATCTATCTGGCCATCATACAATTTTAGGAGTGTGGGTAAAGAAGCAAATTTGCCCCGATTGAGCACAGTTATGCTCAATTTAATGAGGCCATTTTCTACTTTTGCTCCATTTATCCAGGCCGCCAGATCAGGCAGGCTACTGCCATAGGTGAAGGATGTTTCTTTACTGGAAGATAAACCATCCGCGGTCAAGACAGCTTGTAAAGTGTTCAGACCAGCTTTTTCGGCATTGATCGATACTTGGAAATTTAAGAAATCAGTTGTAGAAAGCGGATAAGATCCCTTTAACTCGCCATTAAGGATTAAATCTAAGGTAGCAGGTGAAGATGTAAAGAGGTTTACTTTGACTAATACCGGTTCGTTACCTGAAGGATAATCTACTTTGTCTGTAGAAAGGGATAGAATCATGCCTGATCCCACCTCGAATCCTTCCAGGCCAGAGCATAAAAGCAGCCCTTCTTTGCTATAAATGCCGTATATTAATTGATGGAGGCCTTGCTTCTGGGTGGTAAGAGTTAAAGATTTGGTGAAAAGGGAAAGCTCATTCTTGGGGAGGTAAATATTCTGAATTTGGGGTGGGGAATGATTCTTCTCTGGGTCCACAATCCAAGTCTTCAAAATAGCTTCTAAATCATGGCTGCTCTCTATGTTTAAACTCAGGTTAATGATTTCTCCTGGGCTATACTTGCCTTTCTCTAATGCTGCCTCTTTTACTTTTACCTTGAAGCCATCTACATCAAAAGGATGGCGGCCGCTTATTATTTCTCCATCTCCGCCGAGGAGATTATAGCTCACATAATAAGTACCCGCCGTCATGGAAGAAGGGAGGTAGAAAGTTTTGCTAATATTTTCGGAAAAGATGAAAGTTTCTTCGTAATTAGGCGCAGAGATGGTTAAGGGGCCTTGTATTCCTGGTTCGCCGCTGCTTATAGTCACGGCCACAGGTTCTCCAGGCTTATAGACCTGTTTGTCAGTTACTAAATTTATCTTCTCGCCGAGCTTGTATATGTAAAGAGAGTTAAGGTAGAGGGAGCGGCCTGATTCTTGATAAATGGCATAAAAGAGCTTATCTCCTGTGATCTTGGGCAATGGAATATCAAAATCAAGGACTTTAGTTCCTGGCAAAGTAAAAGCTTCTTTTGCTTCAAACCCAGGGTAATTAACGCGAGCAAAAAGGCTTTGATTTTGATCACCTGAAATTGCCAGAGTCAGATGGGCGATTTCTCCTTCTCTGTAAGCTGGTTTATCCAAAGCAGCTTGAACATTAATCTTTATCCCGGCTAAATGATATTTAATCTCTCCTTGAAGTGAAGAATTCCCTGAACTCAGCTCATAGGTGGCTTCGTAGTCTTTTTCTTCTAAGTCTCGCGGCAGAAGGAAACTAAAATCCAGATTCTTCTCTTCTCCTGGTTTAAGCCATGCAGTTCTTTTTAAATCAATCAGGTCATAAGACTTGAAATGGAAAATAAAAGATCCTTCTTGGTTCCCTGTATTTTTGACTTGGAAATTAAAAGAAGCTTCCTGGCCAGGGGAAAAAGTTTGGAATGGAGGAGTTTGGATGAGCTGGAAGGAAGGGCCTTGGATGTTCAGCGGAATAATTTTCTCGACCAAGAGCCGGCCTTCCGGATTTAAAAATTCAGCTTTTAAGGCGTAATTGCCCGGGACAATACCAGCAGGATCGAGATTCAAAGAAATAGATTGAGATACACCTGCGGCAATAGAAGAAACTATTTCTTCGCCATTCCAGAAAATATTTTGCTGGTCCTTAAGGGATACTCTGAGTAATCCGGAAACGGAATTATAGCCTTGGTTGGTAAGCTCTGTTCTTACAGGAAAGACTCCTCCAGTCTGAGCATCAGCGAAGAGAGCTATCTCTAACTTATTTTCCTTCCTCACGGAAAAACTTGTTTGAGTGCTTGTTGG
>JBNAWB010000159.1:0-4713 GCA_049699975.1 Thermodesulfobacteriota bacterium | reverse complement strand
GGGATGGTGATTTCCTGATTTAAATCCCCAGTTATCTGCAAAGAATAAATGGTATCTGAGGTGATAGATTGGATATAAGCTATATGCTTCTTTTCTTTGGGCAATAAAGTAAGGGATTTTTGCTCTGATAAAGAGCTGCCTTGAATGGATAATTGCAAGGAGGCGGGAACTTGGCCTGTATTTTCTAAATTAATATCTAAGGGGAAGGGATCACGATTTACTATTGCTGGTGCAGAAGCAGTCACGGAAAGGGAAGGATTAACCACTTCGTACCTCTCCCTATCACCTATAAGCCAATTTTCGCCCTGGTACAAACTAATCCTGAATATTTTCTCGCCAACCTCAGAAACATTCAGGTTAAATGCAAAAGGTACACTTGAGTGAGCAGGGATATTAGTAAAACTTATCTGGGAGGTGGACTCTCCATAATTGTTATTCAGCTCTAATCTTACACTGGAAACATCTTCGTTGCGCCCGTTTAAGATTTCTCCTGAGATCTGAACCGTATCCCTTGACTTAACCACTGGGTTCAAAACTGAAAATCTGAAACCTAATCCTTGGTTGCCTAAACTAAAAGGATACTCGGCTTCAGCTATTTTTTGGCCGGTCCGGGAGATTAAAGTTCCTTTAAGAAGATAATTGCCAGAGCTGTAGAGACTTAAAGTTTCCTCACTGAGATTAAAATTTGTATTAGCCACTTGGGTTACGGGAAAATCTTTTTCCCAGTAAATAAATTGCTGACAAGACCAGTTTGTTTGCCCTTCCATAGCACTCATAAGGATAATTTTGCTGCTGCTTTCGGGCAAATTTGTCCATTGAATCTCCATCTCTTCATTCAAAACATCCGCCGCCCAACCATCCACCTGAGAGATAACTGAGCGGATATTGGAGGGGTCATCACCGTTTACTATTATGAAGGCTTCGTTAGGAGCATAAAATACTCCCTCGGCTATTAAAGCTATATGATCAATCTGCGCCCTGCCTTCGCCTACATGCTTAATCCTTAACCTGTATATCCCAGATTCATCAGGTAAAAGATATCCAGAAAGGTCAATTAATTTGGTCTCAAAATTACTTCCAAAATGAAGAACCCCCCGTTCAACCCAGCTGCCACTATCAAAAGTAAAAAAATGATACGAAGTGGCTGCTTGAACGCATGGCTTAATTAACTTTAAATTCAAAATACCTTGCTCAAGAGCATGTTCTTTATTAACGATCTGGCATAAGGCTGTAACTGACTCTTCCTCAAAATATAAATCCTTATCTGACCTCAAAAGCAAATCAGCTTTCACCCCAGAGACATGCAACCCCTGCCATAAAGATTTTCTTTCCTGGGTATTCCTATCCAAATAATCCATAACAAGCAAATAAGAACCATCTGTGGCCTGAGAAGATACGGGGACAGAATAATCTATAAAACTTCCCGCCTGAATTGAGTCAAATATAGATTTCTGAAAGATCACTTCCCCATTGCCAGAAAGCGTAATTTGCATATCAACTGAAGTGTCGATCCCGCCTTTATTCTCTATGGTCAGATTAAGTGTATCGCCAGCATTTACATCCTCTGGTCCTGTATATCTTGCTTCTAAAGATGATGGCCGAATAGCTAATTGAGCCTTCTGCATGGAGGAACTTCCCCCAGGCAAATTAAAAGAGACATTAACGTCATGAAAACCAGGAGAAAGGTTAGAAGGCAAAGAAAGATCCATCTGGATTAACCTTGACTCTCCTGCGCTAAGATTGATGGGTGTAGAAGTGGAATAGTTAGCATCGGGAATGGAAACAATAAGGTCGGCGTTCTCCCATAAAAATTTCCCTCGATTTTCTAATCCGGCCGACAAAATCGCCGCCTCGCGCACCCGGTAATAAGTTTTAGCAAATCCGGCAGTTAAGATAACGGTATTAGGAATAGAAATATTCCCTGTTAAAACATTGCTTCCTTTGGTCTCGTCCGTTTGTCTAAAAGAAAGAGTATAAGTGCCAAACTGAAGCATAGATAATGTTATGGGCAAATTAATGGTTTTACTTTCGCCAATTTTTAGGGCAAAAGAGCTGGTCTGCGAGAAGATCTCTTGGCCATGGGGGTCTTTAAGACTTACTTCTAAATTCCCCGAAGAGACATCTATCTTTCCCACATTTTCCAAAAGAAAAGAAAAATTATTAGTTCCGGCAATTAAGGGAGAGGGCAGGGTAGAAGTTATATTAATCTTGCTTTCTGTTAGTTCAAAATTAGCCGCAGCCGAGGAAACTAAGCGATCGGCGAACCAGATCTCGACCCGCACTAAATAACTCCCCGGGTTTAAATAAGCAGGATTCAGAAAATCTATTATATAAGATTTCTTCTCATAGGGAGCAAAAGCGATGACCTGGGGGTTATCTTCAAAGACCTTTTGGTTGAAATAATTAATAACGAATGTTTTGATCGTAGCTTCCCAAGCTAAGGGGAGATTGCTATGGAATTGAGTCTGAATACTTACCTTTTCATGGCGCCGATACAAGTTTTTGTCCATGGCCAAAGAAGACTTAACCGCAGGCCATAGTCCTTTAAAACTTAGCTCGCTTTGGCCGATGACTTTCCCTGTTTCGTCATATAAAACCGCTTCCATGGTTTCAAACATCCAGGTATCCAAAAATAAATCAGTGGCCGAAAGCAAAGTTTCTTTTTGAGGATCAGCAACAACAGTCCATTGCCTTTCGCGATGCGTATGACGGAATCTGTTTTTAATCGTGAGAGTCCTGGCTTCATTTGTATTGTTGATAATGTGAAATGCATAATCCAGAGTCCCGCCGAAGATGACTTCCTGAGAAGAAGTAGAAATAAAAAACCAGAAGGGTTTATCTGGAGAGCCAATCGGCGCCGGTTTACTCACCGCAAAGCGCCCAGAATCAATCTCCGCCTGCGGCTGGATTACCTCCCCTTTTTGGTCTAAAAGAGCATAATCTACATGATAAATACCCAAAATTGAAGAGGGAGTAGAAGTGCATATAAAAGGAACATGCAGACTTTGGCCAGGAGGAAGAGAAACAGCCAATATTCTCTCTTCTACAACCTTTCGGTTAACATCTAAAACAGTAAATTTTACAGCGAAAGCTTCCTGGTCCGTAAAATTATGGAGCGCCAAATCTAAATTAAGAGATTCACCAGGTTTTATCTCCGGAAGAGTAACCGGCTTCTTCCCCCAAGAAATAAGGTTATGAACTAAATTTATCTCTGCTTGGTTGCTTTGACCATGAGTTAAAGCAAAATCGGTATAAAGAGTAGTGGCGATAACATATCCTTGGCCATAAGGGTAAAGAATCATGGCCGGCTGGCCATTAGCTGTGCGGCGCAAAAGGACTAAACTATTCTCAGGATAGGAAGTAAAATACCCATCTACGCCAATATTGAGGGGGGCGGAAGAAAAATTAGAAAGAACAGGATGATAAGTATCAATATATACGGAATTAAAAGTGCAGTTTTGATCCTCCTGATAGCCATAGCCCATTACCGGCTTAGTTTCGCCAGTTGCGGGATTTTCTGGAGTAGGCAGGAGCTGCCAGTCATCGCCATGCTGCTGAGCAAAAACTATAAGAGTACCTCCATTTTTCACATACTCAGCAAGTAAAAGTTTTATTAAAGATGATTTCTCTAAACCATAAAAACCTCCAGAAGGGACCAGCATTACAGGATGATCTTTAACCATCTGAGGATCGAAGGTTAAATCTAAAAAAGCGGCTGGTTCTTTTATCTTAAGGAGTAATGAAATAGATGCCTCATAAAAACCATTGGTGAATAGAGCTACATCGGGCGCTCCTCTTAAATCGCTTTCCGCTTCGTTAACTCTGTCATCTAACTTCTTAGACCACCTCTGAAACTCTGCTTCAGCCGACTCCTTTTCTTCTAAGGAGGCATTTACTGGGAGTTTCTTCCCTTCCATAAATTTCTCAATGAACTTCTTCTTATACCAGACACCAATCTTCCCTTTTTTAATAGCCGTCCTAAGAAGAAGATCAATTAAATCATCCTCCCTCATCTTAAACTCCTTTTCCCAATAGAACTCATCAGAAACATCAAAGCGATCATCTGGGTGGCCCCCACCAGGATCACGCGGAAGAGGGGGTTTAGAACAATCATAGCTGCTTCCCTCAAGCCCGCGCATAAGATCATAAATAGAATTGATATAGGCGCCTGTATAATGGATGGCCTCAGGAATGAGGTCTTCCACATTTTTCTTTAGCCTATCTTCATTAAGAATTGAATCAGAGAACCCATTTGCATCTGTAATTGAATCATAAAGTTCTTCCTCATCTGGGTAGGTGTGCGCCTTATCGGCCAGCCTGACCATTAATAAATCAGGATATATAGCATTAAACGCCCCAAAATTATGTTCAAGATATTTTGGGGTGGTCAGTCGCTCTTTAAAAGAATCAGCATTTACTATTTCTCGCCAATGGTTATTTACATAACTCTCAAAGTCTTTTTTGAAAACATGGGTGTCATCTTTGGTATGGGAAGGCACGGCCATATCTTGGAGAAGATGCAAGATGCGGCCAAAATAATAATAAACTTTCCTTTTCTCGGAGTCGGATAAGTTGCCTCCCTTAGGACCACAGACCATTTGCCAAATTTGGTCGCTGTAACCCTTAGCCCGCTCAAGACTGGACTTAAAATATCTTTTAAAACCTTTCTTTGTAGATGGGTTGTAAAAATGATGAAAAAAATTACCCCACCCA
>JBNAWB010000158.1:0-8783 GCA_049699975.1 Thermodesulfobacteriota bacterium | reverse complement strand
TCCGTGAACTCTGTGCCCTCAGTGGCTAAAAGATAAAATAATTTTATTCCTTCTTATTGAATCTTTACTCTCTGTAGATAATAATTCTAAAATAATTTAAATTTACCATCGAATTCGGGTTGGACTTTGACCTGCGTAAAAACGCGATCCTTTTCTTCTTCGATGGCCGCCATCATCCAGAGAAAGGTGGTTATTGTTCCAGGAGCGGCCACATTATAATGGTATCCTTTCTTTATGGCCACAGCATCACCTTCCCGCACCAGAGCTACAATCTCAGGTTCATTAAAATCCCAATAGTTTAAATGAATGGCAAAGTGGGGAGCAGGCATATCCGTATATAAATAAATCTCTTCTTTCGCTTCCGAATGATCATGAGGCGGCCAGCTCGTCCAATTTCCTTCTTTGCTCATCGTAACTCCGGCCAAAAGGCGTCCAGCTTTGGTATTTTTTTCTCCAATCAGAGTATGAATGGTACGGGCATAAGGCTCAAATCCAGCCCGATTAACTAATTGCGGATCTTTTAAAACTTCAGCAAAAGAGACAAATTGCACGCCATAGTCCCTGGATACTGGAGCAGCGCATTCGGCCAGGTCAAATAGACCAGCAGATGAAATGCGGCAGCGACTCTGAATTGGCAGGTAAAGAGCATCATATTTAGTCATCTTAAAACTTTGGCCACCTACTTCCACTTCACCTTCCCCATAAAGGCAAATTAAGCCAATTTCCTCTGCGCCGCTTTCGATATTAATGGGGTTATCGCCTTTCTCCAATCTAATTCGCCCATAGCGCAAAAATTTTAAATCCGTATTGTTTTGATCAATAAGACGCTTCCTTCCCTTTACCAGATGAGTCTGGCGAAATAACCAGCAATTAGCCATTTTCCCCCTCCTTGGTCATAGATCAAAATAAATAGTTCTAATCAAAAACGCTTCTTGATGAAATACCAAAGATCGCGAATTGTATAGACGATGATGATTCCTCCTGAAAAAGGCAAGACAAAATACCATAAATAGCGAGGCCATTCCATAATTGGCGAACGATCAGTAGCCTTAGCCGATAAAATTCCCCCTTCATACGAAAAAACGAAAAAGAAGAATAAAGCCAATATACAAAGGGTGATCTCTAAATTTCGACCACTTTTTTTGTTAGCCAGCCGGTTAGGAATCAATTCAACACGGAAATGACTCCTATCCCTCCATAAAGCAGCGGTACACAAAAAAATCATCCAGGCAAAGAAAAACTCTATGATCTCATCTGCCCACCCCATAGAGAGAACAGGAAAAAAACGGAAAATGACTGTACCAGTAACTAATCCAAAAAGGCAAATTAAGCAGATTATTGATCCCCAACGCAGTAATTTTTCTGTTATCTTATCGATAGCTCTTAAAAATTTGTTATTCATCTTCTCCCTATCGCTTATTTAACTGGTCCCATAACCAAATTAGGTATAAAAGTTACTAAACCAGGGATGAAGGTTATAAGCGCCAGAGAAATAATTATAGCTACGATATACCATTTTAATTCCGCAGCTAATTCCCACATAGGCACATTACCAACGCTAGCCACAGCATATAGAACAATGCCCACGGGCGGGGTAAGCAAGCCAACCATTAGATTTAAAGTCATCATAACCCCAAAATGGACAGGGTCAATCCCCAATTTGTTAATCAAGGGCATAAAGATTGGTATGGTTAAAAGCATGATGGAGATTCCTTCCATGAAGCATCCCAAAATTAACAAAATTATATTGAGAATAACTAAAATAACCCAGGGGTTATGACTTAGGGCCATGAGATTTTTAATGACCATCTCGGGGATTTTTTGGTGAATAAGCAGCCAGCCGAAAATGCCGGCTGCCGAGATTATAAATAGGACGCGCACGCTATTCTCTAAAGTTTGCCAAAAAATACGAGGCAGATCTCTTATATTAAGTTCTCTATATACTCCAATAGTCAAAATTAAAGCATAAATTGCGGCTACTACGGAAGCCTCCGTGGGGGTAAAAATACCCACTAAAATCCCACCTATAATAATTATAGGCGTAAGAATAGCCGACCATGCATCTAGCGCACTATCTATAAATTCTTTTAAGGAAGCCCTTTTTTCGCGCGGATAGCCTCGTTTGCTCGAAGTAATATAAACAGTAATCATCATGCCCAGACCCATGATTAATCCGGGTATAAAACCGCCTAAAAAAAGACGACCCACCGAGGTTCCCGTGAGGCTACCAAAGATCACAAATGGAATACTCGGCGGAATTACGGGCCCTATTGTGGAAGAAGCGGCAGTCACGGCCGCGCTGAATCGGCGAGGAAAACCTGCTTTCGTCATGGCTTCAATTTCTATTATCCCTAATCCGGCAGCATCAGCGACGGCAGCTCCGGACATGCCCGCAAAAATCATACTACTAACCACATTGACATGTCCCAAGCCTCCTTTTATATGCCCAACCATACATTGCGCCAAGCGAAAAATCCGTTGCGTCATCCCTCCGGTATTCATCAATATGCCGACTAAAATGAAAAAAGGAATAGCCAAAAGAGGAAATCCAGTGGTGCTGGAGTACATGCGGGCCGGGATCATGGTCAAAGTATCGATCTCGCCTAAAATAATAAAAAATATTACCGAGGTAAGACCCATAGAGACGGCAATCGGCAAGCCCATCATGATCATGCCGATCAGCACCGCAAAAATGGCTACGGTCATCATGACTTTTCTTCCCTCACTATGCCCCGTATAACATAATTGCAGACTCTTTAATTTTTATTAAGAAAAAGAGCAACTCTCCCAGAGCGCGCAGAGCACACAGAGAAAGAACTGGATAATATTTTTAAAAAATTTATTTTCCTCTGTGTTCTTTGCGGGCTCCGCGAGAAATAAATTTTTTGGTTGCGGCTCTGCCGCGCTGTAGAGTATTAAAATTTATTCCACAGGGCAAGTCCTCTCCTCCAAGAGGGAGTGTCGCAATTTTATTACGAGTCAGCATGGCTATCAAAGGTCGATGTAATCCACGTTCCCCGCGATCACTCACCATTACAAAAAGTAGATTATGACCCAATCTCAAGGGGAAGAGGTAGTAATTGACTCTTTAAGCCAATTTTCTTAAGGAAATTATCGTTAATGCTTTTATTTCTTCCGTGCTTCTTCTACATATTTCATAAAGATCTTCACGTTCTCTTCGCCAGCGTATTTGCCAATGCGCTCATAGGCTGGTTTCATCGCGGCCCGGAAAGGAGCTAAATCAGGGCGGGTAACTTTTAATCCAGCCTTTTCCATCTTGGCGATCAAAGACTCTTCTTCAGACATAATAGCTTTCCGCATAAAATCTCCGGCTTTCTTACTTTCTTCGCGGAAGATCTGCTTTTGTTCTGGAGTAAGCTTCGCCCAGGTTTTGGTGCTTACCACATGGACCATGTTATTATAGACATGCCGCGTTAGAGCCAAATACTTCTGCACTTCATAAAATTTATTGTGATAAATAACTGGGATAGGGTTTTCCTGGCCATCCACTACTCCTTGGGCTAAAGCCATATAGACTTCAGGAAAGGCAATCTTAGTAACTACCGCCCCCAAGGCTTCCATGGCCGCTTGGAGTTGGATTTCCGGAGGGGTGCGAATTTTTAAGCCTTTCACATCATCCGGCTTATTGATGGGGCGTTTGTTATTGGTGAGGTTGCGGAATCCCCATTCCCAGTTGGCCAGCACAATAAAACCTTCTTTCTCCGCCAGCGGAGCTAACCATTGAAAAGATGGACCGTCCAAGACCCGATGCACATGATCATAATCATCATAAATAAATGGCAACATAACCACGGAAAAAGCTTTTATATACTTATCTAAGGCTCCTTGAGTCGGCAAATTCATGTCCAGAGCGCCTAAACGCACTTGCTCGCATTGCTCTGGCGGAGATCCCAGAACATTAGCTGGGTAGATATTGATTTTAATCTGCCCTTTAGTCCTTTCCTCAACTTTAGCAGCGAACTGCTTCGCTGCTAAATGTCCGGGGTGAGTCTCCTCCGCATAATGACCGAAACGTAAAGTTAATTGAGCATTAGCTGGGCTTAGCCAAAATGCTAAAAGGAAAGCCCCTATAAGCCCACCCACCATCAAAGAAAAATTTTTTGACCTCATTTCTATTACCTCCTTTCGTTTTTAGATTTCTTCTCCCCTCTCTTTGAGGGCTTGTTTTAGTTTCTCCACATGATCTGGCCGCGGAGGTACGAATATGTCAATCCCCTTAAATCCCGTTTTCGTCTCCCCGCCATGCATTACATTTGGCGGATGGATGCATATATCTCCGGCCTTCATTAAAAACCTTTCCTCGCCGCAAATATGATCTTCTTCTCCCTCCAACATGATGAGAATTTGCTCCGATTCATGGCTATGCATAGGAAAGACACACCCGGGTGGATTTTCGATGAAACTGATCAAGACATTTTGCCCCAGGACCATATGGCTCCTTGATTTTTCAGTTAGCATCACCAAGGGAAGATCTTTGATGGTAAAAAAATATTTAGATTTATTCTTCGGCATTTTTACCTCCTGTTTTATCTATTTTTCCATTTTTAAGGCTTTCTCTTCTCTCTCCATGGCTTTTTTAATGCGGTAATAAGAAGTTATGATGATTAGCACCCCAACTATAATAAAAGCAGCACTGATGGGGCGCGTGAAAAAGATCATAGGATCGCCATGAGAAATCAAAAGCGAGCGCCGCAGATTCTGCTCCACCATTGGTCCTAAAATGAGAGCTAAAAGGATAGGTGAACCTGGGAATCCATAATAATTCATAAAATAAGCGATTATCCCAATAACCAAAGAAACCCCCACATCAAAGAAGCTGAAGCGCATTACATAAGACCCTACGACGCAAAGGAAAAATATAATGGGAGTCAGTATCCGCCGATCGATATTAATTAAACTCGCGAAAAGCTTCACACCTCCCAAACCTACTAAGAGCATGACAAATTGGGCTAAGATCATACCGGCAAAAACAGGGTAAACTATTTCCGGATGATCTCGAAAAAGAAGTGGCCCGGGTTGAAACCCATGAATAGTTAAAGCACCCATTAATACGGCCGTCACTGCGTCACCCGGTACACCTAAAGTTAACATGGGAATCATGGCCCCACCGGTTGCTCCATTATTTCCCGCTTCGGGGGCGGCCACCCCCTCGAGGATTCCGGTGCCAAATTTTTCTGGATTTTTGGAAGAACGGCGAGCTTCTCCATAGGAGACAAACGCGGCAACATCACATCCCGTTCCCGGCACCGCTCCAATAAATGTACCGATAAAAGCAGATTTGACCATGGTTTTCAAAACACTCTTGACTTCTTTAAAACTGGGCAGAACATTTTTCACTTCTGATCTTACGGTGGGCAAAGTCAAAATTTTTTCAATGCTTTGAAATACCTGAGAATATCCAAAAAGACCGATCAAAGCCGGAATGAAGGTAATTCCTCCCAAGAGTTCAGTCGAGCCAAAAGTTAACCGCGGAACTCCGGAAAGAGGGTCAAAACCTATCATGGTAATCATCAGACCAAATATCCCGGAAATCAGACCTTTCAAAATAGATTTTCCAGAAATAGTGATGATAATCCCTAAACCAAAGAAGGCCAATGCAAAGAATTCCGGGGGACCAAATTTCAAGGCAATTTTGGCTAACTGCGGGGAACAAAAGGTCATGACCAAGGCACCGGTAGTTCCCCCCACAAATGAGGCAATTGTAGCCATGCCAATGGCTTTTCCGGCCAGTCCTTTCTTGCCCATAACAAAGCCATCCAGAACCGTGGCCGCGGCTGATGGTGTTCCAGGAACACCAATCAAAATAGCCGAAATAGACCCGCCATAGATACCGCCTGAAAAGAGCCCGACTAACATGATTAAGCCATGTACCGGATCCAAACCAAAAGTAAAAGGAATAAGCAGGGCCACCCCCATGGTCGCCGTAAGGCCGGGCAAGGCACCTACAATTATTCCAGCCACCACGCCGATAAATACAAAAAAGAAATTAATGGGATTGAAAATAACTTTGGCAAATGCTTCTATGAGGAGATCGTAAGGCATAGCTTATTTACCTTTACAAAAGTAGCCCTTCGGGAAGCGGAATGATGAGGAAATAGCGCATGATTGCCCAAGCCAAAATAGAAGTCAAAAGAGCACTAAAAATTCTCTTAGGCAATCCCTTTTGCCTTAAGAGACTCATTAAAACAAAGAGAAAGATAAAAGTGGCCGAGGCAAATCCTAAATTTTTTATGAGATAGAGATAGCCTATGCAGATACCAATAGAGATGAGCAGACGCCCAAATCCTCGGGGATCAATTCTCTCTCCCATAGGCAGAGATTTTCCCCGCAGCGCGTTGATAATCATACAGATGCTGAGCAAGATCATTACCGTCGCTAAGACGCGGGGAAAGAAATCTGGCCCGTATATATAAATTTCCTTGGGCTTATATTGGCCCACGTATAAAAAAAGCCAAACGCTCAAAGCAATCAATCCAATACCCGTGCCTAGATCAACTTTTTTCAATTTCTTCCTCAAAAAAGGGGCAGGTTTTCCCCTGCCCTAATTTTTATCTTATTTCTTTTCTTTCAGTAGGCCAACGCTTTCTAAGGCGGGACGAAGAGTTTCTTCCATTTCTTTCAAAAACTCTTCAAACCCTTTAGGATCCCTGTAATCTAAGGGTAAGCCCAAATCGTGAGCTAACTTCTTAAACTCTTCATCCTCGAAACATTTTTTGAAGCCTTCGATTAACACTTTCATCCTATCCGCGGGAACTCCTTTAGGTGCTCCTAATCCGCGCCAGTCGTAAATTATATTGGGATTAGGATAGCCTGCCTCGGCAATCGTAGGCACATCCGGAAAGAGCCAATGGCGCTTGGTGTCATTCACGGCTAAGATCCTAACTTGTTTAGCTCGATAAAGTTGTAGCATTTCATCAATTCCCGTAGTAGCTACCGCAATATGTCCGCCAACCACAGCCGTGCGTGTAGGAGCGGCTCCGTCAAAGGGCACAAAGTTGAATTTAATCTTTTCACGCACGGCAATGGATGCCAGAGCCAAATGCCATCCGCCGCCTGCGCCGCTATGCCCGGCAGTCACTACTCCTGGATTCTGCCGCGCGTACTCCATTAAATCTTTTAGGGTCTTGAACTTAGAATCTGCGGCTACCGAAATAGCTGCTGGACTTCGATTAAGTAGCTGAATGAGCGCAAAATCACGATAAGATAGGTCCGCCAGCCCCATGAGGCGGTAAGTGCTCAATTGAAAGGTTATCACGCCTACGGTATAGCCATCGGGGACGGCCGTGGCCACTGCGCCCATACCTACGGCCCCCATTCCGCCCGTTTTGTTCACTACATTAACATTTACCCCAAAATACTTCTTGGCATTCTTTACTAAAGCTCGGGCTATAGTGTCCGTACCTCCGCCAGCAGCCCAGGGAACGATTAAAGTAATGTCTTTAGCTGGAAATTTCTGGGCAAGTCCACTCTGGGGCAACATAACTAAAGCCATAAAAACTAAAATTAAAACCCAAACTGCTTTTCTCATAATTTATCTCCTCCCTTCTTTTTCTTTTTTAATTTATTTTTTAAGAACACGCCTAATCGCCTAATATTTTCCTGACGCTCCTCACCTCCTTTATTTTTTATTTCTTGATAAAACCCAGCTTGGCCGAAATCGATTTAGCCGCTTCCATTACCTGTTGGACAAATATTTTTTCCTGCGGAGTATTGATCTTCTTTTGGGGGCCGGAGATGCTGAGCGCAGCCACGGCGTTACCTAAATGATCGCGAATAGGAGCAGCAATACACTCCACATCATCTTCAATCTCACGCCTATCTAAGGCATATTCATTGTGGCGAACCCATTGGAGCTCTTTTTTCAGGGCGTATTTAGTAGTAATGGTCCTTGAGGTAAATGGTTTTAACTTAATCTTTTTCAAAATCCGCAACTGCTCTCCTGGAGTCTGGAAAGCCAATAAAGCTTTTCCTAAAGCGGTGCAATGAAGGGGATTCCTTTGGCCAACTTTGGACATTACCCCCAAACTGCGGGGAGAGTCTACTTTATCGATATATAAAATTTCTGTGTCACTAAGAATTGCTAAATGAACAGTCTCTTGTACTTGCTGGGCTAACTCAGCCATGATGGGCCTGGCTATTTGAATTAAATCTACCCGGCTTAAATAAGCACTTCCTAATTCCAGGGCCCCAACTCCCAAAGAATATTCTCCCGTCCGCTGATTTTTTTCCACAAGCTGACATTTTTCTAAGGAAAGCAGAATACGGTAGGTTGTTGATCGGTCCAATTTAAGAAGAGCGGCCAGTTCGCTAATTTTATAAGTGCCCTTTCCTTTAGCAAGGCACTTTAAAATGCTTCCTGCCCGTAAGATGGAGTTAATTTGGTAACGTTCGCGCATAATTTTGTTTCAATATTAAAACAATTGTTTAAATAACAAAACAAAAGATTAATGTCAAGAAAATTTTGCGGAGAGCGAAGTTGTGAAAATTAAAACCGGGTCATGTTTTACCGCAGAGCACGCTTAGAACGCAGAGAAATTCTAAAAATAATTTTGCCACAGAGGGGGCAGAAGGCACAAAGAGGAAAAATTTTTTTTAATTTTTTCTTTTCCTCCCCTTAAGGTAAGGGGAGGGTAGGTGGGGTTATTATTCAACGCAGAGAACGCCTTGGGCGCAGAGGGATTTTAAAGCCCCCTCACCTTTTTCCTCTCCCCCCAGGGGAGAGGAGGTTCTGGATTGGCCATAGAGACCACAGAGAAAAAATA
>JBNAWB010000157.1:0-8823 GCA_049699975.1 Thermodesulfobacteriota bacterium | reverse complement strand
CATTAACAAAGACGACTTTAATTTCTTGAGCAGGAAGCCGTAATTTTTTTATCAAATCAGCTATGGTAGCCCCTGCAGCAATGTCAATCTCCAAGGGCGTCCCAGAATGAGCATCGGGGACATGGCGGGTCAAGGTGGCAAAGAGTTTTACAAGAATATGCATTTTAATTTCCTTCAGGGGCAACGGATGATATCCTGCGCCCAGAGACAGTCAGCACATGAAGGATTCCATCCCCAACATCCTTCGTTTCTTTCGCGGAAGTCGCAGGTTTCTCGCAAATCACAGTTAGGGCAAGAGGGAAAATTAAAAGCGCGTACTTCGCTGCGAAAGCGCACATACTCGGCACTGGTCCAAATTTCGCCGAGCGGTTGATCATTTATATTTCCTAACAGGTAACGCTTTACTTGCTTCTGGCGACCATCAACCGTGAAATAAGTATAATTATGCGCCAGCGCATAACAAGGAGAAACTCCACCATCCCAGCCCACCACCGTGGCGCGATCCTTTATAAATCGACAACGCCTTTCCGCTCCCCAATACATCCTGGGAAAGTCGAGAATTCCCCACATAACCCAGGCATCGGCTTTAACTGGCCAACTGCCAGCCCCAAGTGGTTTTCGGGGTTCATACCCATATAAAATTTCTGCTTTCATTTCTTCTGTATAAGGAAGAACATTGGTAATTAATACCCGCGTCGAACCTAATTTGGAAGCCAATTTAACTAAATCCTCCAGCTCGGCCACATTACTCCGCAGAGCCACAAATTCAATACCCAGGGCGGGAAGAAGAGAATTCATTTGCGCCTTTGCTTCGTTTAAAAGGCGGATATTATTTAACAAATGAGTAAGTGATCCTCCGCGGGTGGCCGCATAAGTTTCTGGTCTTACGCCATCTACGGATATAACTAAACGATCAACCTTCAGCTTGATGAGCTCTCGGCACATCTTTTTATCTAATAAAAGCCCATTGGAACCAATGGTCACAGCCAAGTTGCGGGAGCGGACGGCCGCAATCATATCAATTATTCCAGGGTGAGCAAGAGGTTCTCCAAAGCCAGTAAAGATAATACGTTCTAACTGCGGCAGATCTGTTAGATTGCTGAGAAATTTTTGGAAAGTAGAATTTGACATTTGAGCTTCCGTGTCTTCCCAAACTTGGCGGATACAAGTACGGCATTTAAGATTACATCCCGTAGTTGGTTCTAAATAAACCTTACGCACATTGGGCAGCCGGTGGTGCAGAATATAGGCGTCTTCCTTTTCCTCCAACCAGAATTCAGGTACAGAAGATAAATCAAGATATTCGCGGTTTAATTCTGAAAAAAGCAGCCGCCCTTGTTGGTCAATCTTTATTTTGATCATTTATAAAATGATATATTTTCTTTGGGCATTATTCAATGATTAAAAATTAGTAATCCTTAACCCCCCACTGAAGGGTAGGAATTTTACTTGTTAAATCTCAGTTTTGATTTTGCTTATCCTCTAGTCTAATTTTTTCCATTGGGCAGCAGGATAGTGAGCGAGATGGATGATTTTAGAAGGGGTGGGCAAATTGAGACTGTGAGGCAATTAATAAATGGCTACCCTTTGCTGAAAGGGCCAGAGGCAGGCCTCCGGCCCTTCTTCAGCCCTTTCACCCCATTGCGACACAGCCTCCCTGAAGGTAGTGGGGAGGGGAGAGGGGCATGAGTTTGCATTAAAGTTCCCCGTAAACTGAATCCAGCGCTTGATCAGGGACATCAAAAACTTGGTTGTGGGGCGGAAGAGGTTCATATTTCATAAACTCGGGCACACGATCATCAGTTTTGGAAAGGCCTGCAGCCTCGTTAAAGGCGCGTTCCTTACGTAAAATTTCAGCCCCGATTTTAGCCGCATCTTCGGACTTCCAATTAGTTCCCAATACGCCATTGCATTCTTCCATCAGTCCCTCAAAGCCACTGGCGATATCTAAGATGGCGAAGGCGATGAAAAGGCAATGGCCGGTGCTATCTATAAAAGCAGTTGTTGCTTGGAAAGCGCGGCTGAGAGCTGCTTTGCCTTCGGGCGTCAGAGGATCAGCTTTACCGCCCACGCTTAGAATTTCGGGAGCAATGGTATATCCTGCAGTATGATCAGCTCCCATAGTACTGGTGGCATAAGTAATGCCAATTCCCTTGACAGCTCTTGGTTCATAAGCCGGCATACTTTGGCCTTTTACTGTGGGAACGCGCGTCAGACCAAAAGTGCGTCCAGCATATTCAGTGCCGCTTCCTAAGATCTTGCCCAGAGGCGTTCCTTTGCCCATTTCCTGTACCAATTCGATAGCTTTTTTCCCATCGCCAAAAGGAATTACTCCGGCTTCCATAGCCACCGCAATGGTCGTGCCGGTTTCAATCGTATCCAGGCCATATGCATTGCAGAGCCGAATCATTTCGGCAATATCATCAAGGTTATCGATGCCACAATTAGCGCCTAAAGCCCAATCAGATTCATACTCTACGCAAGAGGTATGTTCTGTCCCATCTGGTTTGTACCAGGTATTCGAGCATTGAATAATACAGCCGGGGCTGCAGGCGTGATTGTAAAGTTCTCTTCCTAATCTGCTTTTGTTCCCTTCAAAAATAGCCTCCCCGGCAATCTTGGCTGCCCCTTCAAAACGCCCGCTGGAGAAATTCCGAGTCGGAAGTCCACCGGCCTCGTTCATGATATTAATTAAAACTGCTGTGCCGTAAGTATTTAGGCCGCCTTTGGGTTTGGTAATAGCGTGCTCCCGGAGAGCCTCTGTAAGCTTTTTTGCTCCCTGGTCAAATAAAGCCTTATTCTCAATGGGAACCCCCGGAGCTCCTTTACTATTAACCACGATAAATTTTAGTCTTTTGCTGGCCAGAACTGCTCCTAAGCCGCCACGTCCGGAGTATCTTGAGGGGCGGCGGCCGAGGTCGTTGAAGACAACTCCCGAATTGCCATAGCCATATTCGCCAGCTACGCCACAACCCGCCACAGCCACTCCAGTACCAAATTTTTCGTATACTTTGGGAAATACTTCATATAAATCTTTCCCTACATATTCATCGGCCGGCATAAATTCTACTTGCGGTTTGCCTTGTTTTTCATCCCAACTTAAATAGGCTAAGTAATACTTATTCTTTTCTTTGGGTTGGCCTTCCACAATGAGCGCTTTCACGCGCATATTGGCTAAGAAGGGTGCCCAAGATGTCCCCGCGTTGGATTCTTTTATGCCTCCAGTTAGCCAAGACTTTGCTCCCACAGAAATGCGGGCAGAGGTTGATGCCGGAGTGCCGGTCACAATTCCTGGAGCAAAAACGATTTTGTTATTAGGCCCAAGCGGATGGCACAAAGGAGGAACTTCTTCACTCACAATGGTGGAGGTCATTCCGCGGCCGCCTAAATTTTTATAAGCCGCGGGCACATCTGCCAATTGGTAACTAAGGTTGTTCATGTTTAATCGCAAAATCCACATAATTACGCCCTCCTTTCTCCTTGCTGATTTTCCAGGGTAGCCCCTGAATTTAAATTAATGCTCAACCACCTTATCTAAAAATCTGCCATTTTCTTAATCCTTGTCCCAGCAAATCCGATTTTAATTTATTGTCTTAAGAGTGTCAACGTATCTTTTTGAGTAGCCAGGCCAGGTTTTGGCCTAAGGTTTTCATGGTCTGCATCCCTTCATTATCATGCTTTACTTCTCCGGGATTTCTGCCTATGGCTATGTTCCAGTAACTTGACCCAGGAATGATCATTTGATTATAAAGTAACCAGAGATTGATGGAATTGAAAGCCGGAATAGAGCCGGCGCGGCGAACAGCAATTACGCCGGCGCCTACTTTGCGTTTAAGCATGTAATCATTGGCCCGAGCTACGAGGCCGCTTCTTTCGATTAAGGCTTTAACTTTGGCCGTTACATCAGAGAAATAAGTAGGTGAACCAATCAGGATGCCATCAGCTTCTCGCATTTTGCTTAAGCATTCGTTTAAAGCATCAGTATGCACCGCACATTTAAAATCTTTATTTTGGAAGCATTTATAACAGGCTACACAACCCCGAATTTGCTTTGATGCCAAATTGATTAATTCGGTTTCTATACCCTCTTTTTTTATTTCCTCTAAGACCATATTAAGCAAAAGGTAGGTGTTGCCTTCCGGGCGCGGGCTTCCATTAAACGCCACTACTTTCATAGAATAATCCTCCTTCTCTTTAACGAATTAATTCTTGCTGCAAAGCGCGGCAGAGCCGCAACCAAACTATTTAATCCCACTATCCCCCCTTGTCAAGTGGAGAGTGGAAATTTTAAGGCAAGGGTTCATCCCTGGCCGCATTTTCGGCAAGCCCTAAAGGCTTGCCCTACGTTTTATCCTTAATCACCCAGGGACTGCCATCCAGGGCGTATAATAAATTAATCTAGCATATACTTTCTTAATCTTGCCAAAGGAGATTAGGAGCTGCTTAACAAAATTTAAAGAGCTTACAAGTATGTAATACAGAGACCAATTATTGCCAATGGGAACAAATTATATTTTACACTATAACCCATAGGGCAGGGTCAAGAACTAAGTGATGACGCAATCTCAAAGCGAGATGGCCACGCCCTTCGGGCTCGCCATGACAGCTTTTCTATGAAAAAGAGTAAAACATTTGATGCTCTCATTAACAATATACGACAACTAAATTGGAGAAGATCCATAAAAATTTATACGAGGGCAGCGAAGTTAAAATTTAAATCTTTAAGTTTATCTTTAAAAAGGGAAACATCGCGCTTTAACGCAATAGCTTTTTGAATCTCTTTTGCTCCTCTGATATCTCCCAACAAAATGGCACCAATAAGAATATTATCCTGAATAACTAATCTGCGATAAATTTTGGCCTGTTCATCTTTATATATTATGGCCTCCATTTTTTCCTCAGGATCAATATCTCCGGCGCTTAGCAAATCAATTCCAGCAACCTTAAGGGTGTTAGCCGGAACAGTACCTTGATATATTGCGCTCTCACCGACCATATTGAGACCGGCGATTTTACCTTGCTCCATGGCCGCGGGCCAAATCCCGTATACTTGTCCATTATATTCAGCTATATCCCCAGCAGCATAAACATCAGGCCAACTTGTTTTTAGTCTTTCATCCACGATTATTCCTTTGTTAATGGCTAAATTTAATTTCTTCCCCAAAGAAACTTCTGGGCGCACTCCTGCGGAAATGAGGACCAATTGGGTAGGGATTTTTTCTCCCCTTTCCAGAATAACCCAAAGGCCTGAAGTAGAATTTTCAATGGCTTGCGTTTTAGCTCCCAGGTAAAACTGAAACCCCATTTGGGCCATTTTTTCATAAAGGATCTGGGCGCCTGTTATATCCAATTGCCGTGGAAGTAAACGCGGAAAGAATTCTACGACCGCAACTTTTAGCCCCATTTTCCTTAGAGCATTCCCGGCCTCTAAACCCAAAAGCCCACCCCCGATAATTACCGCTTGCCGGGCTTCTTTAGCAGCCTGGCGAATCCTTTCAGCATCATCGAGGCGACGCAAAGTGAATACGCCAGCAGTTGATACCCCGGGAATAGGAGGAAGAAAGCTATTGCTCCCGCAAGCGAGAAGAAGCTTGGCGTAAACATAGCTCATGCCCTTTGTTGAGAGAGCGGTTTTTTTAGACAGATCAATTTCCCCAATTTCCTCATCTAAATGTAAATCAATTTTATGTTTCGCGTACCATTTTTCATCATGGATAATAATATCTTTTATTTGTTTTTGCCCCTCCAGGTATTCTGGAAAGGCAGGGGTGTAATAGAAGAAATGCTTCTCTTTGGAGAATATTAATATATTCCCTTGAGTATCAAGACGCCGAATGCTTTCGGCAGCTGAGTTTCCCGCCACTCCATTACCGATGATTAAGTAATTCGGCATAAACAAATTTTCTCTCCCTTTGACTTAAAAACTTTCCTATGATAATAAAAAATTTCAGAAAAATCCATTACCATTATTTTTGATAGGCAATGGCCAAGAAGCAAATTTTATTAAGGCAATTTTTATCCATTTTTATCGCTGGATTTTTGCTTTCTTCATTGGGTTGCCAGCCGGTTAAAACCAAGACTGCCTTAGATCGGATTTATGAGCTTGACCCCAAGGGGAAGATTTATGTCTCTCCCAAGTTACGCGAAAAAATACCCAAGAAAATTGCTATCCTTCCCTTCCAGAGTTTAGTTGGTGAAGGAAGGATCGAAGGAAGCCGCTTCTTATACAATCTTTTAGCGGGAAAAGAAAAAGCTCTCCCAAATTCGTCCATGGCCGAGAAAATGCGGCGCGCTTTTTTAGGGCAATTTGCCCAATTAGAATTTGATCTGCTCAGATTAGCGCAGGTGGACAATTTGCTTAAAAAAGAAGGACTGGATTCTTGGGAGAAAATCCGGGCTACCCCGCCCCATCATTTGGGGAACATTTTAGGAGCAGATGCGTTGATATTTGGGCAAGTTACTCATTTTGACTATTACTATGGTTTTCTTTATGCCCAGTTGGCCGTGGGATTATCCATGCAAATGGTGGAAGCCGAAAGTGGCGAAATTCTTTGGCGCGTAAAAGACGCCAGGCGTGACCATACGGTACGGGTTGTATTAGATCCATTGGGGCTTTTCGTAGGCTTATTTCAAGTTGGTTTTGCTTTACGGCCAATCAATATGATGAGGGCCATGGATGAAATATGTCGTGAAGTAGTGGGCACTTTTCCTTTATCAGCAGATATAAAATGAATATCCGGTATAAATACTTATTCATTTTTAGCTTATTTTTTCTTGGAGAATTGGCGGCTGGTACTATTGGCGATGGAAAAGAATCAGGAGCACAAATCGGAGAAGTATTTAGGGGAGAAGTATTAAAATACGAAATCGGTTTTTGGTTTTTATTCCCCGTGGCCCAAGGAATAGCAAGTTTTCAAGAAGCTGGTTTGGGAAAATATAAAGTCTGGCATGAAGGCCGAACGTTTGGTTTTGTGGGCTGGCTTACGGGACACCGCCAAGAAATTTATAAATCCTTTATGACGACTACTAATGAAGGGCGGCGTTTAATACCCCTTAGGTTTGAAGAAGAGATTATTAGTTGGGGGAGAGTTAGAACTAAAAAAACGATTTATGACTATAACCAGAGAAAAATAACTATCTTCCGCGAGACGCTCGAAAACAAAAGTGTACAGGAAAAAGAAATTCCCGCGGGCTTTCTTTATGATGATCCAGTTACGGCCTTCTATAATTTCCGTCATGGAGTTTATGGACGAGTAGAGCAAGGGAAGGAATTCATTTTGCGGACTATTCCGGAAAAGGGAGAAGAAGTAATCTTAATTCGGGTGGCCACAGCAGAAGAGACGGAAGCAAGACGAGCAGAAGAAAAAAGCAAAGAAAAGAAGGATTTTTTAGTCCATATTATTCTTAATCGGGAAATGTGGGGCAAGAAAAAAGTGGAGATAGAAATCTGGTTCGATAAAAGACTTACGCCCATCTCTGGTATGGTCAAAGATCTCCCCTTTTTGGGTAATATCTATGGCAAGTGCACTTATCGTGGATTCTCTCCGTAGACAGAATCATTATCGTCAAGGGTCGGAAGATTTTGTCCGAGCAAGGAGATTGATTGCGGATCTCCGCCTATCTTCTGAAAAATTCTTTTTTCTATGGCAGCCGTCGTTTCCTGCAATTGATTTAACCAGGCCAAAGCTTCTGGAGTTTTTCCATATCTTGCTCGTAAGTCATTGAATCTTTCAACCACAGAGACTATGGTGGTATGTTTTACCCGCTTATCGGCGTAATGGACAACTTCGGCTTCGCCTATCTTCTCTATCTTTTGTTGATCCAAGATTACATGTTGGCGGACAATCTCGGCTATTTCCGGATAGCCTAAACGAGTTAAAAGTTCTGCTCCTGCGCGCGAGTGATCATCTTCGCCGATTTTAGCAATATCGTGGAGCAGAGCTGCGGCGGCAATTTGGGGCAAATTTAATTCTGCTCCTTTTTGGTTAAGTTCCCGCCCCAGGTGGGAAGCAATTTGGTAGACGATTTGGCTGTGACGGATGATATGTTCAGGGACATGATGGGCTTTTAAGATGGCCAAGCATTGTTTAGGCGTCGGGATCATCTTGCTCCTCGGGGATTTTTTTAAATATTAGCATCTTCTAAAATAGGGGACAACTTTTTCTAAAATTTCTGGGTTTGAATTATTAATGAGAGCATTAAATAAATGACATCTGCTGTTCTTAATCCCTCACCTCGGTACGAGTCGATTCCGACCTAACCCTCTCCCCAAGCATGGGGAGAGGGGAGAGTGGGGGAAATAAGTGTAAATATTTAATCGCGCCGAGTTATAACTCAATTTAGTTTTGGAAAGAGGAAAGGTTTTTCAGAATAGGAAGGGAATGATCGCCTCGTGATCACATGGGGAGGAAAATAAGGAAAAATAATTGGCAAATGTTTAATGTACTGGCGCGCCCGGCCCGACTCGAACGGGCGACCTGCGGATTCGAAGTCCGACGCTCTATCCAACTGAGCTACGGGCGCTTGGGGTGAGTGATGGGATTCGAACCCACGACCGCTGGGGCCACAACCCAGTGCTCTATCCAGCTGAGCTACACTCACCACAAATTTGCAGGCCGATGGTTCTGTGGCGCGCCTGGAGGGACTCGAACCCCCGGCCCACAGCTTAGAAGGCTGTTGCTCTATCCGGTTGAGCTACAGGCGCCTTATTTTTTTTATCATTTTTAAGATAAAAAGTAAATATCTAATTTGGTTCTTCTTCTGCGATATCGTAACGCCTTGAAATTAAAGAGATGGCCACGCCCTTCGGGCTCGCCATGACAG
>JBNAWB010000156.1:0-8830 GCA_049699975.1 Thermodesulfobacteriota bacterium | reverse complement strand
GCCCGCCTCTGGCCTGCCTCGGGCACTTACAAAAATAAAAATTCCTCTAATAATCCCCCCTTCAGTGAGGGATTACTTCAGAGAATATTTATCCGTAGACAAAAAGAGGAAAGCCTGTTATTTTGAAATTAGAGATTAATCTGCCATAGGCAGAAGGAGTGTAGATGGCTGACCAGAAAATTAATTAGTGGCCATCAAAAAATCCCCAAAAATTAAGGAGGCAAAAAGATGTTTGAAGATTTACGGGCATTTTCTAAGAAATTGGGTTTACCTGAAGGAGATTTAAATGATCTACCCACTTCCGGGCAGACTTTTCCGGATGGAGCTCATTACCGCATAGAGGTTCCCACGGTAAATTCTCCTGAGGGCCTCAAAGGTTTGTTAGAACAAGCAGCCAAACATGGAATCACCATTAATCGAGTGGATGAGACCTGGGGAATTTTCCGCTATACCACCGCTCAAATAAAGGAGTTTTTAAGTGTGGCTAGGGAAAACAAAGTGGAGCTAAACTTTTCTCATGGTCCGCGGGCCACATACGATACCAGCGCCACTGTTCTTTCTCCCCAAGGAGTGAGAATAAGTTATCGGCTGCGCGGCATGGAACAGATTTATCGCGCTGTGGAAGATATTCGCCGCGTAATCGACTTAGGCGGCAGAGGCTTTCTGATCTATGATGAAGGTTTGCTTTGGTACTTGAATGAAATGCGGAAAGAAGGAAAACTGCCGGCAGATATCAAACTCAAGATCTCAGCCCATTGCGGCCATTGCAACCCGGTTTCCTTCAAGCTGTTGGAAAGCCTGGGAGCCGACTCTATTAATCCGGTTCGCGACTTGACTTTACCTATGATCGCTGCTTTACGACGAGCTGTGAAGATACCTTTAGATGTGCATACAGATAATCCACCTGCTTCAGGAGGATTTATTCGTACTTACGAGGGACCTGAGATGGTACGCATCGCCTCTCCCATTCATTTAAAAACTGGAAATTCCCGCGTAGGCGCCCATGGCATTCAAACAACGGCTGCTGATGGTCGGAATATGGCTGACCAGGCTTCCATCGTCGTCGAGACGATGAAAAAGTATTTCCCCCAAGCTATTCAAAGTAAGCCCGGGGCCCCTGATATGGCTATACCGAAGTAAGAGCCTCTTACCTCGGTTCAAGTTGATTCCGGCCTCCCCTCTCCCCAGCAGGACTGGGGCATAATTAATAGATAACTTTTGGGGAAGGGGCCAGAGGCAGGCATTCATGCAGAATCATGAGGCAGTGATTCTTTTATTGGAAGGAGGCGGCAGCAGTAGGGCAAGAGCTTGACCCTTGCCGCATTTGGCAAGCCATAAAGGCTTGCCCTACGAAGTGGTAGGAATATTTAAGAGCCGCCTGCCCTTTGCGGAAAATCGGTGGTGAATTTTGAACAGCTTCTTCTCCCGCCGATGCTTCTTCATTCATGCCCGCCTCCGGCCTGCCTCGGGCTCTTTTTCGCCATGGCGGCTCAGTCTCTCAGCGGGGGAGGTCAAATGAGGGGAATCAAGTTAGGGAGAAAAGATGGGTTTGCCTTTCTCTAAGATAACTTTCCCATCCAACTCAATGGTAGGATGCCACATGATTAAATCATAATGGATGGCTGCTTTTACATTCCCGCCCAAAGTAATATTGGTGCCAATGCCGATATGCACCGTGCCAAAAACCCCTTCATCTTCTAACATTATTCCCTGCATAATCGACTTGGGATTTAAGCCCACCCCTAACTCCGCCACATTATAAACTTGGGGATCATTTCGTTTCTGCAAATCTTCCGCCAACTTTTTGGCTTGGATTCCTCCTTCTATTTTGGTAATCAATCCTTTTTCTACGGTAACAATTACTGGCTCTTGTAAAACGCCAATTCCTATATAGGGAATGCTGGCGTCGGCTACGATAATTCCGTGAGCTGTACCCTCCAAAGGGGAGAAGTTTGCTTCTACATTTGGCACAGGAGAAAGTTGTCCTTTTTGGACTATGCAGTACATGGCATTCCCTCGCCTACCTTCTTTATGCATAATTAAATCAGTACCCGCCTCACTCGTCAAATGGACCGCTTTCGCTTGTTGAAAAGCCTCAGCCATCTTTTGGCAAATAATTTTTAATTCCTGAAAATCTGCTTCAATTCCGCCCCCCATAAGCATTTCCTCAGTAAAATCAGTCATGGCTAATCCGCGTGCCCCCGCTTGCAGAGCAGCTCTCATTGCTTGTGTATGAGTAATAGAATTAGAAACCACGGAAAAAATTACATCGGCTTTAGTCATTGCTTGGGCAACAGGTAAAGGTGGTTCTTGACCATGCCCTTGGCGGGGAATCATGGTAGCGATCACCACCTCTCCTCCCTGGGCATAAACCGCTCCGGCTAAAGCTTGGGCAATATTGGCTTTAGTAAAATCAGCAATGATTAAGACGTTCTCTCCAGCTTTTACTCCTGCACAGATTTCCACTAACTTTTTGGCCCCCTTGGCCATGAGTATTTCTCTCATTCTTTTCTCCTTAGATTATTTTCTCTTTTAATTAAAATCATCCTAAATGATCATTTAGGTATGTGTCAATCTTAATTAAATCTCATCTTTAACCTCTTACCCTGCCTTTTCCTTGCTAAGACAGTATATCGACCACTTTTTGGTCATGACGAGTGCCAAAAGGAGCATGGCCGTCTCATGATCCCGAATGAACCTCCTCGCATCTTTGGCTGATTAAAAATTAACTAAAGTGCAAGTGGGCAAGTCTCTTGTAGTGATTGATTACCTGCGGATAACCTTTTTAAAGTAATCCATCACTGAAGGGTGGGATTATTAGAGGAATTTTTATTTTTGTAAGTGCCCG
Organism: Thermodesulfobacteriota bacterium; assembly: GCA_049699975.1. GTDB lineage: Bacteria > Desulfobacterota > SM23-61 > SM23-61 > SM23-61 > CAZAGD01. The sequence goes on along the minus strand of JBNAWB010000156.1, from coordinate 5,982 downwards.
GGGCAGGCCATACTTCTCCCCCACTTTTCAGTGACGGATTACTTTTTAAATGATATTAATAGTAGGTTGTGCTAAATACATAGATCAAGCGCAAATAAAGAAAGGAGAAAGAAGGCCATGAAATGGGGCGAATCATTGCGCAATCAACATTTGCAAAAATTTGTGCAGAAAACTTTGAAACTTGGCGCCCGAGCAGCGAAAATAATATCCCCACCTGAAGTAGAGACTGGGATATGGGTACGCTTAAAATGCCAATTCGGATGTGATGGCTATGGATCAAGTCTAATGTGTCCGCCTTATACTCCTCGCCCAGAAGAAACCCGCCAAATGCTTGATCAATATAGAAAGGCTATTCTTTTTGAAAGCCCCACGGCTAATACTAAAGAAATTGCTGCCCAAATGGAAAGAGAGATTTTTTTAGCAGGGTATTATAAAGCATTAGGGTTAGGAGGTGGGCCTTGCCGGCTCTGCCCGAATTGTGCTTTCGAAAAAGGATGTCGCCATGCGGAAGAAGCGCGCCCAGCTATGGAAGCTTGTGGAATTGATGTATTTGCTACTGCCCGCAAGCACGGGTTTACGATTAAAGTCCTAAGAAATTACCGGGAACCTCAGCATTATTTTGGTTTAATTCTCATAGCCTGAAAAAAACCGGTGTATATAAAAATTTCTTCCCGAGTTACCGCTCCAAGACAAATTTATCAGCTTCGGCGGATATGGGCACAGGATAAACTCCATTGAAACAGGCTAAGCAGAAATTATCTTTCGGCTGCGGCATAGCCCCGACCATTCCTTCCAGACTTAGATAAGCTAAGCTGTCTAAACCAATGAACTTCCGGATTTCTTCTACGGAATGGCCGGAAGCGATGAGTTCCTCCTTCGTGGGAAAATCGATTCCATAATGGCAAGGGAACCGGTGCGGAGGACAACTTACGCGCATGTGCACTTCTTTGGCTCCTGCCTCCCGCAAATTTCTAATCCGCGTGCGGCTAGTAGTGCCCCGCACTATTGAATCTTCAATGACTACTACTTTTTTTCCTTTTAGCAGATCTTTTACCGGGTTTAATTTGACTTTCACCCCAAAATCCCTAATGCTTGCTGAAGGCTGGATGAAGGTTCGCCCCACATAATGATTCCTGATCATGCCCATCTCAAAAGGCAGGCCCAATCGCTCAGCAAAGCCTAAGGCTGCGTAATTTCCGGAGTCAGGAATAGGCATCACTAAGTCAGCCTCGGCCGGGCTTTCCTCAGCCAAGCGGGCTCCCAATTTCTTACGAATTAAGTAAACATTTTCACCAAAGATGTTGCTGTCAGGTCGGGCAAAATAGATATATTCAAATATGCAGAAAGCTGGTCGAACTTTAGAAAAGGGTTGCCGGCAATGTAGTCCATCGCGGTCAATAAGAATTACTTCTCCCGGCTGCACATCTCGTAAATAATGGGCTTGCACTAAATCCAGGGCACAGGTTTCGGAAGCAATCACGTAGCTGCCATTTATTTCTCCTAAGCAAAGAGGGCGAAACCCGTGGGGATCGCGCGCGGCAATTAAAGAATTTTCCGTAAGGAGCACAATAGAGTAAGCCCCTTTAACCTGGGCCAGAGCCTGAATAGTCTTCTCCATATAGTTCGGCTTCTTAGAACGTGCCATCAAATGCACAAAAATTTCACTATCCATAGTCGACTGGAAGATCGAGCCTTTAGCTTCCAGCTTCACTTTTAGATCTCGAGCATTAACTAAATTCCCATTATGGGCTACGGCCAGAAATCCTCCTGAATGTTGAGCCAAGAAGGGTTGAGCATTCTTTAAAAGAGAAGAGCCGGTGGTCGAATAGCGCACATGGCCGATAGCTGCTGTTCCGGAAAGGGCCTTAATAATTTCTTCACTGAAAACTTCGGCGACCAAACCCATGCCCTTATGGCTTTTGGGCTCTCCCTTTTCCGCACAGACAATACCCGCACTTTCTTGTCCCCTGTGCTGTAAAGAATATAGCCCGAGAAAAGTAAGATAAGAAGCTTCGGGATGTCCGAAAATACCAAAAACACCGCATTCTTCGCGAGGTCGATTAATGAACATTTTTTTGCCCAATCCTTAATGAGGATAGATTATGGCCGCATTATATTCTTGTAAAGATTTAACTTGGAGCTCCTCCTTAATCAAAGCTTCAATCCCATTGACCGAAGCTGCGGCGCCCGAGATAGTGGTTATCAAAGGGATATTATGCGCAACGGCCACCGAACGAATAGAAACATGATCTCTCTTGGGACGCCGGCCAGAAGGCGTATTTATAATGAGGGAAATTTCATGATTCTTAATCAAGTCGACAATATGTGGTCGTCCTTCGTGGACTTTATAAACTACTTGCACCGGAATCCCATTCTGGGCCAGAGCTTTAGCTGTTCCCCGCGTGGCCACAATTTCAAAACCAAAATCACTCAGCTTCTTGGCAATAAATATTATCGCTCTTTTATCCCGATTTTTTACACTAATAAATACTTTTCCTTTTTTAGGCAATATCTGCCCAGCGGCAATCTCTGCTTTGGCAAAGGCAATGCCAAAAGCCTGATCAATACCCATTACTTCGCCAGTCGATTTCATCTCTGGGCCTAATACCGTATCTACTCCTGGAAATCGATTAAAGGGAAAGACCGACTCTTTAACGGCCACATGCTGTACCTCTACCTCTTTGGTAAACCCCAATTCTTGCAAAGTTCGCCCCACCATTATTTTGGCTGCCAATTTGGCCAAGGGTACGCCAGTGGCTTTAGAAACAAAGGGAATAGTGCGCGAGGCTCGAGGGTTCACTTCCAAAACATAAACTACATCATCCCGGACAGCATACTGAACATTCATGAGCCCTTTAACTTTAAGTTCGCGGGCTAAGGCATAGGTATTTTCTTTGATCACTTTAATAAGCTCATCGTTTAGCGTATAAGGAGGAAGGACACAGGCGCTATCCCCAGAGTGAATTCCAGCTTCTTCGATATGCTCCATGATTCCGCCGATCACCACTGTTTCACCATCGGCAATGGCATCCACATCCACCTCGATGGCCTCTTCCAAGAATTTGTCAATGAGAATAGGGTGCTCCGGAGAGGCCTGCACAGCATCCTTCATGTAAAATTCCAGATCTTCCTCATGGTAAACAATTTCCATGGCCCTCCCCCCCAAAACATACGAAGGACGGACTATGACCGGATAGCCAATTTCTCTGGCCACCTGACGAGCTTCGGCAAAAGAAGTAGCTGTTCCGTTTGGCGGCTGGATTAATCTCAATTTTTTAATTAGCTCTTTAAACCTTTGGCGATCTTCAGCCTGGTCAATACTATCAGGAGTGGTGCCTAAAATATTTACGCCGGCTTTCATCAAGGGTACAGCTAAGTTTAAAGGAGTTTGGCCGCCGAACTGGACAATAACTCCCAGGGGCTTTTCTTTCTCAACAATATTCAGGACATCCTCGCGGGTAAGGGGTTCAAAATAAAGGCGATCAGAAGTATCATAATCAGTAGATACGGTCTCGGGATTACTATTTACCATAATAGTCTCATAGCCCTCTTCGCGCAAGGCCTGGACAGCATGGACGCAACAGTAATCAAATTCAATTCCTTGCCCTATCCGGTTGGGTCCTCCGCCCAAAATCATCACCTTTTTCTTCGTCGAGGGGCGTACTTCATCTTCCACTTCGTAAGTGGAATAATAATAAGGGGTATAGGCTTCAAATTCTGCGGCGCAAGTATCCACCAGCTTAAATGTGGGGTTTACTCCTTGTTTTTGCCGCCACTCGCGCACAGCTATTTCATCACCGCCTAAAAGTTCGGCTAACCTTTTATCAGCAAAACCATATTCCTTGGCCTGTCTCCAAATTTGCGCCGGGATCTCGCTCAATGGACAACGTTTTTCTCCGTATACACGGATTTTGTCTTCCAGGTCGCAAATTTGCCTTATGTTTTCTATAAACCACGGGTCAATATGGGTCAATTCCGCAATTTCGCTCACGGAAATCCCTTTTCTCAAAGCCAGGGAAAGGTAGAAAATTCTCTCCGCATTGGGCGTAACGAGCTTTTCGCGAATCTTTTCAAGGGAAATGTTGTCTTGGCCATCTTCACTCAAGCTAAAGCGACCAATCTCCAAAGAACGGATTGCCTTTTGTAAAGCCTCTTTAAAAGTCCGGCCAATAGCCATGGCCTCTCCCACAGATTTCATCGAAGTAGTTAAGGTCGGGTCAGCTCCCGGGAATTTCTCAAAAGTCCAGCGGGGAATCTTGACGACGCAATAATCAATGGTCGGCTCAAAGGAAGCCATAGTTTCTTTGGTTATGTCATTGGGAATTTCATCTAAGGTATACCCCACGGCCAACTTAGCCGCGACTTTAGCAATGGGAAAACCAGTGGCTTTGGATGCTAAAGCGGAACTGCGGGAAACACGCGGGTTCATCTCGATTACCACCATCCGTCCGTTATTAGGATTTACAGCAAATTGAATATTCGACCCTCCCGTCTCCACCCCTATCTCTCTGATTATGGCGATAGCTGCATCACGCAGGCGCTGATACTCTTTATCGCTTAACGTCTGCGCCGGAGCAACTGTAATACTATCTCCAGTATGCACCCCCATAGGATCAAAATTTTCAATAGAGCAGATAATGACCACATTATCTTTTAAGTCGCGCATCACCTCCAACTCATATTCTTTCCAGCCCAAGACTGACTCTTCGATCATAATCTCATGAATCAGCGAAAGCTCAATACCCTGAGCGCATAATTGGTTAAATTCTTCTATGTTAAAAGCAATTCCTCCCCCTGTGCCCCCTAAGGTAAAACTCGGTCTGATGACGGCCGGCAAGCCTACTTCAGCTAAAACTTGGTGGGCTTCCTCTAAATTCCGGGCAAACCCACTGCGCGGGACTTCCAAGCCAATATGTTCCATGGCCTTTTTAAATAATTCCCGGTCTTCCGCTTTGCGAATGGCTTCTTGATTGGCCCCGATCATTTCGACTCCAAATTTTTCCAAAACCCCCATCTCGGCCAGTTGGATGGCCGTGTTTAGAGCAGTCTGCCCGCCTAAGGTAGGCAGCAGGGCTTGGGGATTTTCCCGAGCAATAATCTTCGCTACGATTTCTGGGGTAATAGGCTCCAAATAAGTCCGGTCGGCCATTTGCGGATCAGTCATGATTGTGGCCGGGTTTGAATTAACTAAAACTATCTCAAACCCTTCTTCTTTCAACGCTTTACAAGCTTGAGTTCCTGAATAATCGAACTCACAGGCTTGGCTAATCACGATCGGCCCAGAACCGATTATCAAAATTTTTTTGATATCTTGGCGTTTGGGCATTACTCTCTTAAGCCTTTCTTCATTAAAGAAATAAATTCATCAAATAAATAAGAAGCGTCATGGGGACCGGGGGAAGCTTCAGGATGGTACTGGACTGAGAATATCGGCAAATAACGGTGCCGCATGCCTTCCAGACTTAAATCATTGAGGTTAATATGGGTAATTTCAATTTCTTTTTTGGATAAAGTTTCTAAGTCCACGCAAAAGCCGTGATTTTGAGTAGTAATCTCCACTCGGCCATTCCGTAAATTTTTTACGGGCTGGTTGCCCCCGCGGTGCCCAAACTTTAATTTATACGTTTTCCCGCCCATAGCCAAACCCAAAAGTTGGTGGCCCAGGCAGATGCCAAAAATTGGTTTGCGACCTAAAAGAGATTTTACTGTCTCAATGGCATAAGGAACGGCTGCTGGATCGCCAGGTCCGTTGGAGAGAAAAATACCGTGGGGATGCCAAGAGAGAATCTCCTCTGCCTTCGTCGTAGCCGGTACCACCACAACTTCGCATCCACGGCTTATTAAGTGGCGAATGATATTATGCTTGATCCCAAAGTCCATGGCCACCACTCTGAACTTATCTTCTCCAGAAAGATCAAGGTTCTGCCCTTTACCCCAAGTCCAAAGAGCTGGCCCAGTTCCCCATAAGGTACCCCCCTTCCC
>JBNAWB010000155.1:0-8891 GCA_049699975.1 Thermodesulfobacteriota bacterium | reverse complement strand
TCACCAGCAGGAGACAGGCGGGAGGGGGAGAGGCGAAATTAAAATCGGCTGGGAATTAACGTCTTTATACTTATCCACCTTTTTTCCGCAGAGGGCGGCGGGGACTTGCCTGCCTTGGCTAACAAAGTCAAAAAATAGCTCAACACCTCTGGGCCGAAAAGAATAATTTTCCCCGCCTGTACTTAAGAGTTGACCCGCGCCTCATTTTAATGAGCCCCGCTGGCTTTTGTCAGAGGCAGGCCAGAGGCAGGCCGAAGCTATGTCTGGATTTATCATTCCCGGTTCGGAGTTCAAAATTAAAAGCGATCCACGGCCTTTTGGAGATCTTTTTCAAGTTAGTTGGCAAAATTTGGCGAAAAATGCACCGCCTGCCTCAGGCTGAAGAAAAAATTAAAAACGAATCCTCAAAGCCGCAAAGGGACCATCCAGCCTAAAATCTACGGAATTGTCATTATATCTCCCTCTTACTTCGAAGTAACGATACCCGCCGGCAATCCCTACGTATTTGACAGGATTGATGTTCAAGCTCGCTTCCGCATCTAAAATATGACCATAACTCCCTGCGGGGAGGCCAGAAATCTTAACTGTAAAGTTGAGCCATTTAAAAGGATAAAGACGACCCATTAAGCCTATCATGGGTAGAGGAGCAGTTCCTTCTTCTTTCTCCTGGATCGCCAATTCTGGAGCTTTAAGCTCAATGGCCACATTACCTATTAACACATCTATGGTGGCCCCTAAAAAGCCATATTGGCCAGTAAGAAAATCGTATTCATAACCCACTTTAAAAAGATTGAGATCAAGCTTAGACTGCACTCTGGTTCCCGCAGTATAAGTCTTTCCCGAAAATTCAATGGTGCGGGTGATAATCCTATCCCCTTCCCATTTCAAGGGTAAGAATGAAAAATTGAATTTATGCTTCCGCAGAAATTTAATCTGCAATCTTCCTTCCCCCGTATCTTTATCTTTTGCAAACCCCAAATCATCAACTAAATTGAATTCATTACCAATCCCACTCTCCACAATCTTTACTGTTGAATCCAATCTTGGTTTCCAATATCTTCCTTCGATCTGGATGTTATAATCTTCGCCAATCTGCGCCCAGGAGAAAAAGGGCCAACTCAAAAACACCAAAACCCCCAGCACTAGTAAATTTTTTTTCATAACTCCTCCTTTATAAGAGAATTCTGGATCAATGTATTTCCCTTTATCCATCTCCCATTATCGAAAACGGAAAAGGGCGCCGTGAAGGTGTTTACTGATAAAGAGCGCCAGAATTATGCCCATTAAATCTAATAATACATCTCCCCCGGAAGCTTCTCGGTTAGGTAGAAAAGACTGATATAATTCATCCAAAATACTCACTGCTCCAGCAATCAAAGCGGTGCCGAGGTAAGAATTTTTATGCGCCGATTTTTGTTCCGGGTGGATAGATAAAAAAAGAAAAACCGTCAGCACGCCATAAAGGGGAATATGCAAAAGGCTAAAAGGATTGAAATGACCAAGGTGGTTAACTACTGAGGAATCAGCCAGAAAAAAAATTAAAAAAATATAGCCGGCCGCAAGGAAAGCGAAGAAAAGGCGCATAGCGCATTCCTTAGGTCATTTTCACTACAATATCGCCGATAAGATTAGCTGCTTCATCTCCCCGGTCAGCGGCATTGGAAAGATGACGATAAATTTCGCGCATCTTCAGCATATAAATTGTGTCCGTACCTTTAAAAAGATCAGCCAGAGCTCGGTGGTAAGCGCTTTCCATTTCATTCTCACATGCTTTGGCCTTAGTGGCATGCTCTAAGGCTATATTAGGATATTTTTTGATCAAACGAATAGCGTCACTAAGTTCGCGGGCCGCATTGCGTAAAATATTAATCATCTGGATGATGTGTTTATTTGCTTTTACCTCATAAATTTCCATCTCATCCACTGTACGGTCCGCATAATCCATTACGTCATCTATAGCCCGAGACAAAGAAAAGATATCTTCCCGATCAAAAGGGGTCACAAAAGTCTGGTTGAGTTCTTCGATTAGAATGCGTCTTAATTCGTCAGCTTCTCTTTCAATCTCTTTTACTCTTTCTCTTTTCTCCTCATCTTCCCCGCTGGCCCAATCGTACAGCGCATCCAATCCTTCCAGAACTTTTTCTGATTGAGCATGGAGCATCTCACAAAAGTCACTTTTCTTTTTCTTGCGGAACCAAGGCATAAATTTCCGCTCACGATTTTAGGAAATTAATTTTTACCGCCTCTTCTTTAATTCATTTATCGGCATTTAGAACGCTTCTTCTTCACTTTTCGGGAATTAAAATATATTTTAGGTTGAATACGCCACACCTGTCCAGAAATTTTTATGCCCTTAGTCAAATTATTAACCAAACCACCTTTTGAGCAAAAGAAAAATTCCGGCCGAAAGAAGGGCTGACCCAGGGATGGTAAATAACCAGGTTAAGAAAATTTGCTTACCAACTTGCCAACGCACCGAGCCAATTCGTTGAGCTGAACCAGCCCCTAAAATAGAAGAGGAAACTATTTGCGTGGTGCTCACTGGATATCCCAACAAAGAGGAAAGGTAAATAACTGCCGAAGCGCATGTTTGGGCACTAAAACCATGGATGGGCCTGATTTTATACAATTTCGTACCCAAGGTCTTCATAATTCGCCAACCGCCAAAACTTACTCCCAAAGCTATAGCCAGGGAGCAGATGAGGATAACCCAGTCCGGAACATAAAAACCATTAGCCCCTCCTGGTTGGTAGAATTTTCCCACTTCTTTTGAGGAAACCTTATAAAAGAGGAGGAGAGCAAGACTGATCACGCCCATCCCTTTCTGGGCATCGTTGGAACCATGGCTTAAGGCTAAGGTAATAGAAGTAACAATTTGCAGGCGCTTTAATAAACGATTGGCCTGGCTGGGTTTAAAACCAGCAAAGAAAGATATAAAATTTTTGGTTAATAAATAGCCCGCCCCTAAACCAAGGAGGGGAGTTGAGATAAGCATTAATATCACTTTTATTACGGTACCCCAATGAATTGCTTCGGTCCCAGCCTGCATAATAACTGCGCCCAAAAGTCCCCCGATGAGGGCGTGGGATGAGCTGGAGGGCATCCCTAAATACCACCCATTCAAAATCCAGATAATAGCGGAGAATAAAGCTGCCAAAATAACAAGGATAGTTATATGAGCTGGATTTACAATGCCTAACCCTAAAGTTTTGGCAACGGCCGTACCTAAAAACCAAGCCCCAATAAATTCAAAAATTGCCAGGATTAAAAGAGCTTGGCGCGGCTCTAAGGCTCCGGTAATTATGGGCGTAACTACCATATTGGCACAATCATTAAAACCATTGATAAATTCGTATAATAGAACAATGCCAATAATCAAAAAGATTAACACAAAAATATTAATTTCCATTTTTCACGCCCTGTACGCCTGGCTTAAAATCTGCACGGGATGATATGTCTTTACTCCCGTATGACTTTCAATCTGCAAACGGCAGGCCTCACAATCAGAAATTACTCCTTTGGGCTTCCCGCGCCTAATAAACCGAAAAATTTCTTCTCCTATTTCCTTAGCAATCTTATATTTTTCTTTCTTCAGCCCGTATGTACCGGCTAATCCACAACATCCCTCGGGTATTTCTACCACCTTCAAACCAGGAATCAGAGACAGCAAATCTAAGGCCGGCAGGCCTATCTTAAGGGCTCGTAAATGGCAAGGCGCATGGTAATAAAAAGTCTCTCTTATCTCTTTAAAACCTCTATACAATTTCCCCTGTTCATACAGATGCCATAGAAACTGGGATACTTCCACAAAATTCGCCCCCACCTCTTTAGCGCCAGAAATATGAAGAATCTGGTCATATTCTTCCTTGATAGTCATACCGCAACTTGGTGAGGAAAAAACAATTTCTACCCCCTCAGCAACTACTTTTTTAAAAGACCTTAAGTTTTTTTGCGCCAAATGAGAAGCTAAATCGGAGAACCCATTACTGATCAAGGGCAAGCCGCAACACTCTTGTTCAGGAAGAAAAACAGTAAATCCATTTTTTTCTAAAACAAAGACTACATCACGCCCCACTTGCGGATCTACATAATTTGTATGACACCCATAAAAATAGGCCAAGGGATTCCCTTGGGTAGGCTGATGGGCTTTGAACCAAGCAGCAAAAGTTTGACCCCGAGAAATAGGCAGTTTTACCTCTTGGGCAATTCCTAACCCGCGCTCGAGGAGCCAACGCCAAAATGACCAACCATAAATCCAATTAGAAAAAGGGGCACCCCAGTTTCCCAATTTGGCCAAATAATAGGCATGCCCTAAAAGCCAATCGCGAAACGAAGGTTTTTTTTGCCTGCGGGAGGCCAAAAGAGAACGCAGGTGCAACCAAGGAATGGGTACATTGTAGGGGCATACCCTTTCGCAAATTTTGCAATAATCGCAGAACTCAATCCAGGAGGCTAAAGCGGCTACATCTTTCTGGCGAAAGCGCTCCGCATCTGGACCGGCAAGCTTAGGACCAGGGAAAAGCCCCGTAGCTTTCAAAACTGGACAAAAGGCGGAGCAAATAGAACATTTTATACATTGATCAAGGTTACTTTTATCCATAATAACCGCTCGCGGCTACGTTATTCAAAAACCAGCATATTTAGCGGCCAATTCCCCGGCTAAATAGCCCGTGGCCAAAGCAATACCGCCTCCTGATTTTTCCGTCATCGAATCGCTATGGCCAATTATTCCTCCGGCGGCAAAGAGATTTTTGTAGATCACTTTTCCGCCGGCATTTACAGGTTGCAGATTTTCATTTACCGCAATTCCTATGCTGTTAAAAGGCTGACCTGTTAAACCCAATAGCTTTCTATTGAACCATTCTCTCCTTTGCTCAGGATAGGAAAGAGGAAGATGGAGGAGTGTCTCCTCGATCTTTTCAGCCGTGGCCTCCAATCCTCCGCCCACAAATTTTCCAGTGGCTAAAACAAAAGAAGCGGCCGTATAGGAAGGGCTATATTTAGAGCTCCCCAAAGCAAATCCGCTCAAGTACTCACCTTCTTTTTGCGGCAGCAATGCCGCCAAGCCGATTAGCAAACGCCCTCCTGAGCTTTGGAGATGGTTCCGCAATTTACTTTGCAGACGCAGGCCCGGAACTGATGGAGGAGGTAAAGGAATTTCAAATACTTTGGTCTGCAGTTGATCTTGTAAGTCAGCTAATGCTTCTGAGGAAGAGTGCAGGCCCATTACGGCCGGCAGGCCTAACCTTTCGGCAGGTTTTAAGCGCATTTTAATGCTCTTGATTAAATCTTTACGGAAACTCTCCTGATCAAAAGCAGCGGCAATATGCAAGCTGCTTCCTCCTCCATTTATTTTTTCTATAATTTCGACCCGAAATTGAGCAGCAATTTTCTGCTGTTCTTTTAATTGATTAAGTGTGGCCGCTGCTAAATAAGGAGAAAAATCTTTAAGTCCCGAAAACCCCAGGAGGAGCACTGGCCCAGGAAGAGTTAAATCCCCCGCGCTCATCGTTTCCGGCACTAAACATGTAGGCCGGAATGTTCCCAAAGGAGTAGGTAAAAGAAAATTAGAATTTAAACTACCACAATAAGGTAAACCAATTTTTTGGGTGAGTTTTTGAAAATAAGAAAAAGCCTCTTCTACTTTGGATAAGCCGACTAAAGCATATGGATGATGAGGATATTCCGCTATTAATTGCGGCAAAGTGGCCAAAGGAGATTTTACTATTTCTCCTGAAGTCGGAGGAAAATAACCTAAAGCATCTAAACAAGCGGTAGTCAAAGGAAGGGAGCCCATTCCCCGCGCCAAAACTAACACACGTGCTCCGCGTCTTTGGGCCACTTCGGCGGCCATTAGACCAGCTAATCCCGCACCTATGACAATCACATCATAAAACATAAAAAATCAAAAACGGTCTAAATTAAAAAATTCTGTGTATAATGCCTGAATGAGTTGCTCTTCCCTTAGCTGGGGTCCCCACAGGACAGGCCGAATTCCTTTCCAACGTTCTTCCAAAAAATTTTTCAAGATAGTTAAGGCCTCTCCCGCCGTAATTTTCCCTGTTTCCAGCAAAAGAGCCGTCAACCGCGGAGCACAAAAGCCTCCCTGACAGGGCCCCATCCCCGCCCTGGTTCTTTCCTGCAGTTCCTTTAAACTAAAGATCTCTAATTTTCCCACCTCTTGCAAAATTTCTTTCTTAGAAACCAATTCACATTCACATATAATTTCCCACGACACATTTGCGGAAGGGGTCTGGGCAATCTTCAAGAGTTTCTTTTCTAAGGCATGGAAAGAATATTCCCGCGGGAAAGGTAAGGGAATTTCGGCAGTGCGGCAACTTTCTTTGCGGCCTATTTCATCCATCACCGCATCTACTGTTTTTTCCGCCATCAGCCGGTAGGTGGTCAATTTGCCTCCGATAATAGAAAAAAAACCGCGGAGCTGATCATGCTCTCCGTGATTAACCAACAGGAAATCCCGACTTAGCCGGCGGCCATCTGTTCCACTTTCACCTTGCACCTCCCGCTCAGCCTCGCGCGCTCCCAAAAGAGGTCTGATTCCCGCATAAGCCCGAATGACTCTAGTCTCTTTAGCTTGCGGGATTATCTTCTCTCCTTCTCTTAAGAGAAGATCAACTTCTTCAATCTCGGGAAATAGATCCTCCACTTGGGCTACTGTTTGGGAAGTAGTACCCAAGATAAGTGTTGGCCCATGAGGCACAAAAATATCGCCATTAGCCGGAGGTCGACAACGATTAATCACCGTATTGACTAAGCGCTGATTAAAGACAACTAAACTCCCCTTAGAAAAGAGAATGCCCAAATTAATCCCGGCTAAGCGAGCTATCTCCCCGGCCCAAACCCCCGCGGCATTGATTAAAAAACGACATTGAATTTTAAATTCTTCTCCCGTGCGCGGGTCTATGACTTTAACTCCCCTTACCTGCCCTCGCTCAGCAAAAATATCTACCACTTGGCGATGGAGAAATACTCGTCCACCCAAACTTTCTCCAGCCTCTATATTGGCCCGAATTAGGCGAAAAGGATCAACGGAAGCATCCGGAACCCAAATCGCTCTTTTTACCTTAGGAGAAAGCTTGGCCTCTTGATGAAGGACATCAGCCACCGCCACCTCTTGAGCAGGGATTCCCAAACGATGACAAGCCCGGAGCAGAGTATCGGCATATTTTGGCGGATCCTCAGGGAGGGAAAGAAAAAATCCACCCGTTTCTTCTAAGCATGGTGCAGCAATCTTTTTTATAAGCACATTTTCTTGAAAACACTCGCGCGCAGAATCAGGATCATAAACAGCATAACGGGCTCCGCTATGCAAAAGGCCATGGTTACGCCCCGAAGTCCCACTCGTAAGATCACCCTTTTCCAGCAAGACAACTTCTAAGCCGCGCAAAGCCAAATCGCGGAAAACACCTGCTCCCGTAGCTCCGCCGCCTATAACCACTACCTCTGTCTTCATTGGCTATTTTCTAAGCCAGCCAAATATCTTAAATTACCTCTTGGGGCTGGCTATCAATCATAAATATTTTAAGATGTCCGCCACACTTTCCCAAATGAAATCTGGTCGCCAAGGAGATTGCCGAATAAATTCTCTCTTAGTTACTCCAGTTAAAACTAAAGCAGTGGCCATCCCTGCTTTTTTCCCCATGGCCATATCTGTTTCCAAACGGTCACCCACCAGGAGACAATCTGGAGGTTTAAGATGCATAGTTTCTACTGCTACTTGAATCGTGATTTCTGAAGGTTTGCCCACAATTGTTTCCACTTTTTTTCCTGTAGCCCCTTCAATAGCGCCAATTATGGCTGCGCAATCCGGAATCTCTCCACCTTCTACCGGACAGGAACGGTCTGGGTTGGTAGCCACAAAATGAGCTCCTCTTTTTAGGGCCTGAAAAGCGATGTTTAATTTCCGATAATCAAAGGTGCGGTCAAAGGAAGCAATAACGTAATCAATCTGGGCTGGATTCTCGCTTAAGCGAAATCCTTGGTTTTCCATCTCTTTAATGAGGGGGAGCTCACCGATGACAAAAATAGTGGCCCGGGGAGCGTGCTGCCCAAGCCAGCGGGCCATGACATAAGAAGAATTAATTACTTCTTTAGGTTCCGTGGGGATACCGAGGCGAGTTAATTTGGCGGCATAATCTTCTCTTGTTTGGAGAGGCTTATTAGAGAGGTAGACAATCCTGCGGCCTAATTTTTTTAATCTTTGGATGACTTCCTGCGCTCCGGGGATAAGTCTTTCTCCCCGGTAAATTGTGCCGTCCAGATCAAAAATATAACCCCCAAAATCTGCAATATTCATGAAGATAAGTTTGTTTACTACATTTATTAATGTATTTGGCCGCAGCTAATTTTGTCAACCTTTTTCCTAATCACCCTTTACCTCCTCACCTCCTCTGTTTTGGAAAATTTGGTTTCCAAAGCGTAGGAAGGCCAACTCTCTCCCCAACAGGACTGGGTCATAATTAATAAATAACTAACTTTTGGTGAAGGGGGCTGAGGTGGGCCAGCCTCTGGCGGAAGCAAGCGGGGCGAAATTAAAATCGGCTGGGAATTAACCTCTTTAATACTTATCCACCTTCTTTCCGCAAAGAACGGCGGGGACGAGCCTGCCTCGGCTAACCAAGCCTAAAAATACCTCTCCACCTTTGCCCCAAAAAATTAATTTTCCCCGCCTAGACCTAAGAGTTAACCAGCGCCTCATTTTAATGAACCCCGCTGGCTTTCGCCAGAGGCAGGCCAGAGGCGGGCCGAAGCCCCCCAAGGATTTATCGATCCCAGCTTAGATTAAAATTTAAAAGCGATCAACGATCAGTTTGTTATTCTGACCGTCGATCAGTTTTAATTTTTCTCACCAGCAGGAGACAGGCGGGAGG
>JBNAWB010000154.1:0-8900 GCA_049699975.1 Thermodesulfobacteriota bacterium | reverse complement strand
GGCTTTCGCCGGAATGACCCAAAAAGAACTGAATCAATTTTTTCACAGCTTCGGGCTGGATAAGGGGAGAATTATTAGTGTCCCCATCGGGGGGTGGTGGAAACCCCTCGCCTTCAGGCGAAGCGAAAATTTGCGAAATGGTCGGCTAATCCTTCATGACCATATCCCTCAGGATTGGAATGAGGCCGACCATGAGCAACTGAACAATACACAGTCAGAATTGTCATTCCCGTGGAAACGGGAATCCAGGACGTTGCAGAAAAAAACTGGATTCCTGCTTGCGCAGGAATGACGGCCATGGAACGACAATGGTTAAGGTCGACTTCAAGTCGACCTGTTATTTCAAGCCCTTCGTCTTCAAGGGGAAGGTAGTTTAGTTTTATTTTTGAGAAATGACATTAAGCGATTATAATTTAATTTAAAAAGTAAAAAGGGTAGGGAAATTTGGATGGTTGACGGCATTTAATTTCCCATGCTAACTTAAAACTTAATCTATGGGTAAGCATAATTATTATTTCCGTTGATATAAAGTTATTAATGAGAGCAAATTATATTTTACAACACAAATTACGAGTCATTGCGAGAAGCGTGCACTTGATGCGGGGGACGAAGCAATCTCAAAGCGAGATGGCCACGCCCTTCGGGCTCGCCATGACAGCTTTTCTATGAAAAGGAGTAAAACATTTGATGCTCTCATTAATAATGGAAAAGATTGCGCGTCGTGATTTGATTGTCGTCGCTGCCGCCGGCACGATTGTCATTATGGGTTTGGGGTTCATTATTCCCCTCTTTCCTATATATGTGACTCAAAAAGGCGCCAATAATTTACAACTGGGGCTGATTATTTCCGGGTTTACCATTTCTCAATTTTTAGTTCAGCCTTTCTTTGGAGGTCTTTCCGATCGTTTCGGGCGCAAACCGTTTATGTTTGGCGGAATGGTTTGTTACGGCCTGGTTGCTTTTTTATATATTTTTGCGGAATCCTTGAGCCAAGTTTTTCTCGTGCGCCTTCTCCACGGAGTGGCGGCCGGAATGATTTGGCCAGCTTTGGCTGCTTTTGTAATTGATCAATCTCCCTTAGAAAAAAGAGGGGAGATTATAGGCATTTTATCGGCCGTAGAGATGTTGGGTTTTGCCATAGGCCCTTTTTTAGGAGGCGTTCTTTATGGTTGGGGAGGAATGGATCTCCCCTTTTGGGGCTGCAGTTTACTTGCTTGCTCATCGGCCCTGATGATTTGGCGTTTTATTCAGGAAGATAACCCATTTCCTTCCCAAAATTTTTTGCCGTGGAAGGAGCGTTATGGCTTTTCTTCTTGGCGAATTGCGGATGTACGACTCTTGTGTCTGATTGGCTTTGCCGAAGCCTTTGTCTGGGGAACGATCATCACTGTATTACCTGTTATGGCCACCAATTTGGGAATTTCCCCCGCGAGAATTGGTTGGTTATTTACTTCTTATTTTTTGGTTTTTATTATCTTGCAGAGGCCCGTAGGGAGGTGGTCAGATCGCCAAGGTAGGAAGAAGCCCATTCTTTGGGGGATGATTATTTACACCATAGCCGTGATACTTCTCTCTTTAGGCGGCTCTCTTCTTTATTTGTTACTGATCTTAGCTTTGGCAGGTGCAGGATTGGGTATTTATTCG
This sequence comes from Thermodesulfobacteriota bacterium, assembly GCA_049699975.1. Taxonomy (GTDB): domain Bacteria; phylum Desulfobacterota; class SM23-61; order SM23-61; family SM23-61; genus CAZAGD01. The sequence goes on along the minus strand of JBNAWB010000154.1, from coordinate 7,256 downwards.
CCCTCGGCGAGAGTAGCCATTGCTGATCTTTCCTCCGCAGAAGTTAGGGGGGCAAATATGGGCATCTTCTTCACTACGCGCATGGTTGGGTTTTTTCTGGGGCCCAATGTAGCTGGCTTGCTTGCTGATCGATTTGGCCAGGGATTTCCCTTCTTGATAGGAGCGGTAGTTTTAGGGGTAGGGATTTGGGCTTCCCTTACTTTATCGAATAAATTGGCCCCAAAAAATATTATCCCGCTTGCTTAAAATTTAGCTGATGCAGGTGATGAAATTTCTATTGATCAGGGCCCTAAAATAATCCTTCCCCATATCTTGGCTAAATAATGACTTTGCCCAAGGCCAGCGGAGAAAAGGAAGCCTGCTTTTAAAATGGGATTTTTTAAAAAAGAGAGGTGTTTAAAATGGCGTACCGAATAGAGGTGGGTTTAAAGCCGGGAATTAGAGATGCTCGCGGTGAAAAGATAAAACGCCGGATAATCGGTGATTTGCAAATTCCCGTTTTGGCCGTGGAGACAATTGATGTTTATACTGTTGATGCTGCTCTCTCCAGGCCAGAAATTGAATGTATCGCTCAAGGACCTTTTATAGATCCTATAATCCAAGAATTTTCCATTAATAAACCTTTGCGCCGGGACTTCGATTGGGCCATTGAAGTGGGCTACAAACCAGGAGTCACAGATAATGTGGGGCGAACGGCTAAAGAAGCTATTGAATTGATCGTGCAAAGGAAATTTGAGCCCACCGAAGGAGTTTACACTTCTATTCTTTATCTCGTCAAAGGGAATTTAAATAAAAGCCAAGCCGAAACCATTGCTACCGGTCTATTGGCGAACACGCTCATTCAAAGATTCGAAATTAAAGATAGGTGCTCTTGGGATCCAGAGGTGGGCATGGGTATTACTATCCCTCGGGTAACGGGCAAAAAAGAAATACGCGTAGAGGAGATAAATTTGCAAATTAGCGACGAAGAGCTAATAAAGCTGAGTGCGCGCCGGGTTTTAGCTTTGAGCCTAAAGGAAATGAAGGCCATTCGCCAATACGCAGAGGATGCGCGAGTCAAAGAGGAAAGGCTCAAGGTTGGATTGGGAGATAAATTAACTGATTGCGAAATTGAAGCTTTGGCGCAAACTTGGTCGGAACACTGCAAACATAAAATATTTAACAGCCTGATTGAGTACCATGATGGAGAAGGGAATATTATCTTAATCGATAGCCTCTTCAATACTTATATTAAACGTGCCACAGAGGAGATTAGACGCAGAATGGGCGAGAAGGATTGGTGTGTATCCGTTTTTAAGGATAATGCCGGAGTAATTCGGTTTAATAAAGACTGGAATTTGGTCTTCAAAGTGGAAACACACAATAGCCCTTCAGCCTTAGACCCTTACGGAGGAGCGTTAACAGGGATTGTGGGGGTTAATCGCGATCCCTTTGGTACGGGCAAGGGAGCCAAGTTAATCTTCAACGTAGATACTTTTTGTTTTGCCCCTCCGGACTATGATAAACCTTTGCCGCCGCGGTTGCTCCATCCCAAAAGAATTTTCGAAGGAGTAAGGGAAGGAGTAGAACACGGAGGAAATAAGAGCGGTATTCCAACTGTTAATGGTTCCATAGTTTTTGATGAACGTTATGTGGGCAAGCCATTGGTTTATTGTGGCACGGGAGGAATAATGCCCCGGGAAATTTTAGGAGAGCCGGCCCATGAAAAACAAGCGCGTCCCGGAGATTTAATAGTCATGACTGGAGGACGTATCGGGAAAGATGGTATCCATGGAGCCACTTTTTCTTCAGAAGAATTACACGAAGAATCTCCCACCAGTGCGGTGCAGATTGGCGATCCGATTACTCAAAAAAGGATGACCGATTTCTTATTGCGCGCGCGAGATTTAGGACTTTACCGATCGATAACTGATAACGGCGCGGGTGGCCTTTCCTCGTCTGTAGGGGAGATGGCCCGCGATTGTAATGGTTGCCGGCTCCATTTGGAAAGGGCTCCTCTTAAATATGCTGGATTAGATCCGTGGGAGATTTTGCTCTCCGAAGCTCAAGAAAGGATGACCTTGGCCGTGCCCAAGGAGAAAATAGATACCTTCTTGGAGTTGGCCAAAAGGATGGAAGTAGAAGCGACTGTTTTAGGAGAGTTTACGGACAGCGGTTATTTTCATATTCTTTATGACGGCCGGACCGTAGCTTATTTAGATATGGATTTTTTGCATAATGGATATCCCCGAATGGAGCTTTGGGCCCGTTGGGAAAGAAAAAATTATCCCCAACCCGATTTCCCCGACCCAGAAGATTTAACTCCTTATTTAAAACAGGTCCTTGCTCGCTATAATGTGTGCAGCAAAGAAAGCGTCATCCGGCAATACGATCATGAAGTGCAGGGAGGGAGTGTAATCAAACCACTCGTGGGCGCCTATAATGATGGGCCGAGCGATGCTGCTGTTTTACGTCCCTTGTTGGATTCCTGGGAGGGGATAGTTATCTCTTCTGGGATTTGCCCTCGCTACAGTGATATCGATACCTATCACATGATGGCCTGCGCTATTGACGAAGCTATCAGAAATAATTTGGCGGTAGGTGGAAATTTAAATCATATGGCCGGACTGGACAATTTTTGTTGGTGCGATCCAGTAAAATCAGAAAAGACTCCTGATGGCGAATATAAATTGGCGCAACTTGTGCGGGCCAATATGGCGCTTTATGATTATACGACCGCCTTTGGTGTTCCCTGTATCTCGGGTAAAGACTCGATGAAAAATGATTATTTAATTGGGGAGACGAAAATTTCTATACCGCCCACGGTATTGTTCTCAGTTGTTAGTGTAGTACCCGATGTGCGCAAATGCATAACTATGGATGCCAAACGCCCGGGTGATCTGGTTTATATATTAGGAGAAACCTTCAATGAAATGGGTGCTTCAGAATATTATGCTTTACGTGGTTACATTGGAAATGAAGTGCCCAAAGTTAATGCGCAAAAAGCCAAAACTCTTTATCAGGCTTTGAGTCAGGCTATTCAACAAGGATTGGTAGCTTCCTGTCATGATTGTTCAGATGGCGGATTGGGGGTAGCATTAGCGGAGACGGCATTTGCCGGAGCTTTAGGTATGGAGGTAGATTTGCGCAAAGTGCCAGCGGCTTTTGTTTTACGTAACGATACTCTCCTTTTTTCTGAATCAGCAAGCCGTTTTGTAGTTACTATCCATCCGGAACAAAAAAAACCTTTTGAAGAATGCCTGGCTGGAAATGTTTTTGCGGAAATCGGGGTGGTTACTAATCAAGATTATCTGATTATTGAAGGAAGGCATGGCCAAAGAGTAGTGACCGCCAACATTTTTGAACTAAAGGAAGCCTGGCAGAAACCATTAAGGTGGTAAAGATTGGGGATGAATATGAAGAAGATAAGAGCTTTGGTGCTGGCCGGAAATGGAATCAACTGCGAAATGGAAATGGCCCACGCTTGCCGGCTTGCCGGCTGCGATGAGGTAGACATAGTCTATATTTATGATCTTCTCTCGGGAGAAGTGGAATTAGCAGATTACCATTTTTTGAACCTCCCTGGAGGATTTTTAGATGGTGATGATTTAGGTTCAGCAAAGGCGATGGCCAACCGGTTAAAGTTTGCACGCATTGCCGGCAAAGGAGAACGGTTAGAAGAAGCCATTCATCGCTTTATTCGGGATGGGAAAGTGATTCTGGGGGTATGCAACGGTTTTCAGCTAATGGTGAAGGCGGGGCTCATTCCGGCCTTAGACGGAAAATATGGGCAGCAGGAAGTTACCCTTACTTTTAACGACTCGGGGAAATTTGAGGACCGCTGGGTGCACCTGAAAGTGAATCCGCAAAGCCCATGTATCTTTACCCGCGGAATAGAAAAATTATATTTGCCCGTGCGCCATGGAGAAGGAAAATTTATACCACGTGATGACCAAGTTTTCACCGCTCTCGAAGATAAAAAATTGATTGTTTTGCAATATACTACTCCTGATTACGAGCAGGCGACCATGGCCTATCCTTGGAATCCCAATGGATCGATTGGGGCGGTGGCGGGAATCTGCGATGAAACCGGCAGATTATTTGGCCTCATGCCCCACCCGGAGGCTTATCTGTACCCTTATAATCATCCGCGCTGGACCCGGGAACAAGTTCCAGAAGAAGGGATGGGTTTGGCTATTTTTAAGAATGCCGTGAATTATTTGAGACAGGCTTTATAGCTTAAGAAATTTTAAGTTTTACTCTTTTTGCGGTAGGGCCATTGCAAAATTAGCATAAAAATAAAAATTGCTAATCCGATTAAGTCAGTATAAGTCTCAGGGATCATAAGTAAGAACCCGGCAAGTAAAAAAGGAATGGCCCTAGGCCAGGATAATTCCTTCCATAACCACCGATCAATTCCAAAAGAAAAAGATAAAACCCCTAAAGTGGCTGTAACAATACTTAAAATAATCGAAAAAAAGGATCCTATCCAAAGAAGAACTGGGTTATAAACATAGAGGAAAGGAACAATAAACGTAGGGAATCCTAAGCGACAAGCAATAAACCCTACTTTCATGGGATTTCCCTGCGCAATTTGGGCCGCCGCGTAAGCTGCCAAAGCGACGGGAGGGGTAATAGCAGAAAGAATGCATGAGCCGAAAACGAACATATGAGCGACCAAGGGCGGTAACCCCAATTTAATGAGGGCAGGTGCCCCAATTAAGGCAGCCAAGATATAAGCAGCGGTGGTAGGCATACCCATACCTAAAATTATGCAGGCCACCATAACTAATAGTAGAGTAGTAATAAAAAATCCTCCAGAAAGGGAAAGAAGCACGCTGACGAAGCTTACTCCTAATCCAGTTACATCTAATGCCCCAATTACAATTCCCGCACAAGCACAGGCGATGCCTACCATGATGGCATTAGTGGCCCCGGTTTCGAGTGACTTCCAGATGCCTTTAAAATGCAGCCGACTTTCCTTCCGGATCATGGCTACGCCAATCAAAACCACCGTAGCCATGAAGGCAGCGCGGAATGGCGTATAACCGCCAACAATAAGATAAATGAGTACGCCCAGGGGGATTAAAAAATGAAGTCCTCCAGAGAGGACACGTTTCAATTTAGGAATTTCTTCCTTGGGCAAACCTCTAAGCCCTTTTTTTACAGCTTCGATATGTACTCCAGAATAAACAGAAACATAATAAAGAAATGCTGGAATTATGGCTGCTAAACAAATGCGCGCATAAGAAATGCCTAAGTATTCAGCCATGACAAAGGCTGCGGCGCCTAAAATAGGCGGGGTTATTTGGCCGCCCGTCGAAGCAGAAGCTTCCACAGCCCCGGCAAAATTTGGCTGATAGCCGAAACGCTTCATCAAAGGAATGGTAAAAGTCCCGGTGCCATAAACGTTAGCTGCGGCACTACCGGAAATAGTGCCGAACATGGCGCTGGAGACCACAGCAACCTTAGCTGGGCCACCAGTCAGTCTACCCACCAAAGCCAAAGCCGTATTAATAAAAAATCGCCCCCCGCCAGTAACCTCTAAGAAAGCTCCGAAAAGGATAAATAGATAAATAAAGGTAGCAGAGACACCAGCAGGAATTCCGAAAATAGCTTGGGGAGTAAGGAACATGTGGTCAATTAAGGTAAGTGGAGGAGTAGCGCGGATAGTAAAAGGCTCCGGGAAATAATTGCCAAATAAGGCGTAAAGAATAAAGATCCCGCCGATGGTGGTCAAGGCCCAGCCAGCGACCCGCCGAGCGGCTTCTAAAATGAGTAAAATCGTTAGAGACCCAAAAATAATATCTAAATTTGTCATGGGGCCATAGTACCACTCGCGGCTGATAATCCGGCTATGTTCCAAGATCATATAAAGATCAATTATTAAAGCTAACGCGGCTAAGGAAAGATCAAGAGGGTAAACAATTTTGGAAGATAACTTTTGGGAAGCCGGAATTACTAAAAACGCCAGAGCCAAAAGAGTTAAGATATGTACGGATCTTTGCATCATGGTTTCGAAGACCCCAAAGGCTCCGGCGTAGAGATGAAATAAAGAAAGGGCTACGGCGATTAGGCTAATGACTTGTTTAGCGATCGCTTGTTCTTTCAATTCCATTTAAGATCTTCCCTTTTACTTTAAGAGGCCCGCTTCGCGATAGTACAGTTCTGCACCTTTGTGCAACGGCAATCCAGTATTCTTGGCCATCTCTGATGCTTTAAAGGGCCGCAGTCCTTTATGAAAAGCTTGGAACTTTGCTTCATTCTCTGCTAAAGCTTTGACCAAGGTATAAACTATATCATCACCCAGGTCATTCCGCACCACAAAAACTCCAGAGTCGGCTGGGGCGAGAAGATCTTGATCCAGGCCTCTAAAACTGCCAGCCTTCAATTTTTTGCCTGTTAAGAAGCCAAATTTTTTCACCATCGCTTCATACAGCTCGGGGTCCCATTTGAGAAATTTTATATCTCTTACGGTTGCCAATTCCGTAAGCCAACCAATACCTTCAGCACCTACAGCCAGGATGCCATCGGCATGTCCATCCTTCACCAAATTTACCGCATCAGCCCAGGCCACAAAATTCATCTTTCCTCCCCAGCGGTCAACATCTTCCCATTTCACGCCCATCTCCGCAAAGGCCATACGCCAAATCCATTCCGTGGCATTTCCGCGGGAAAGGGTACAGAGGCGGGCTTTCATTTTTTTCTTAACGATCTCGCCTACTGAATCAGCAGGGAAGTCTTTTCGGACTACGGCAAAATAGAAATTGTCATCTTGAACGCTAACCATGGCGCGGACATTGGTTAGAGCCTCGGTAAAAGGCCCCTTCTTATCATGAGCCAATTTGCTCATAACTAAGGTACTACTGCCTAAATCCAACTCTCCTTTGTTGGTGCGGAAAATGTTGCCAATCCAAGCCCCCGGAACAATGCTAATTTTGATCTTTGGATAAATTTCTTCCACGATTTTGGAAAAGGCCGTAACTTGCACATACCCAATTCCACCAACAGTTCCGCCAGCGGCTTTTAAAGACGCGGAAACCTTGGTGGGATCAATTTTTTGAGCCGAGGCCAGAGTTGAAAAAATCAGGAGTAACCCGGCTGCTATGATTGTAAACCAAATTTTTCTTTTCATAAATTTCCTCCTTTTCGTCGATTATTTATCTCCATCAATGAAAAATATTTATATATAAAATTATTAGCGAAGTCAATAAAATTAACAGCTGACCGTCGATCAGTTTTAATTTTTCTCACCAGCAGGAGACAGGCGGGAGGGG
>JBNAWB010000153.1:2867-8962 GCA_049699975.1 Thermodesulfobacteriota bacterium | reverse complement strand
GTTCTCATTTCGCTCATGTAGATGAAATTATATCTTTAAAGCAATAAAAATAATTTTTTTGCAATGATATTATCCATCATTATTGTAAATTACAATAATTTTGGTCAAGTTCTATCCTGCCTAAAATCAATTGGTCAATTTCTTTTAAATATTAATCATGAAATAATAATTATAGATAACAAATCAAAAAATAAACTTGATAATTATATCATAAAAGATTTTGATGAATGTATAATATTAAAAAATAATAGGAATATTGGTTTTGCAAGAGCTGTAAATCAAGGATTTAAAAAAGCAAAAGGTAGAATTATATTAATATTAAATCCAGATGTTAAAATAATACCGGGTTCAGTTGAAAAGGCGATTAATTTTCTTGAAACTAATTCCGATGTTGGCATTTTATTGCCGAAATTATTAAATGTTGATGGAACCCTCCAATATTCTTGTCGGCGCTTTTACACTTTGCCAGTTTTAATGTTTAGACGAAGCCCGCTGAATAAATTCAGGCCGATTTCCCGAATGATAGAGAGGCATTTGATGATGGATGTGAGCCATGACACGGTTATGGAAGTTGATTGGGGGTTGGGAGCATGTATGTTCATTCGAAGATCAGTAATAAATGGAGGGCAAATATTTGATGAAAGATTTTTTCTATATTTTGAAGATGTAGATTTATGTTTTAGAATGAAACAAAAAGGATTTAAAGTAATATATTTTCCAGAAGCTGTAATGATTCATGCGCATATGCGCCAAAGCGCCCGAAGTTTTTTAAACAGAGCCAAGTGGGAGCATTTTATTAGCTTGTTAAAATTTTTGTTAAAACATAAAAGATTAAAACCCCGATGAGATTGGGAATACATCTCAAATTAGGAAAAGAATGGTTAGGAAGCAAAACTGGCCCTCGGCCATGAAAATATTGTAAGGATGCGATTATTAAAAAAATCCTATTCAAAAATCTTTTTATATAGAGGTGGAGACTCATTCATAAATTTTTTAATGCGCTGGAAAATAATATCTAAATATTCATGAGCCAATATGTTTTTTAGGCAGGCAAAGGAAGATAAATTATCTGCTTCTTCTTCCTTCATTCCTATATGAATACCAAAAGTAAATAAAGCTTGTTCATATGTCTTAGGCATTTCTTTTTTTTCTGAGGCCAGGATTATTTTAGCTATATCAATAGTACAGTTGATTATGTTTTCAACCCATCTCTCAATATTCCTTCTTTTAATCTTATCCGCGAGGTATTCTTCATAGGTTAGAGGATGAAAAAATTCTATTTCTTGAAATTCCGATTTCAAAAAATTGATTATTTCCAATAATCTGACTCTATCTTCTGGGATTAAAGATCCACTTCGGGAAAATATTTTGTGGTAATCTTTGGCAAATTCTAAAAAATCTTCAGCTTCTAAGGAAGATTTTAAATATATATCAAGATATAGTTTTCGGTCTTTAATTACTAAAGGAGTTCCTGTTTTGAAGATATTAGAAACCAAGGAAGCGGGAGCATTATTGAGAACGATTAAATCAACTTCGCTATTGCCTATCCGGCACAATTCGAGCCAAATTCTGTCCTCGTCATTTTCGTTTTTGAGATATACGGCGATATCCAAGTCTGAATCTTCGCCGGCAGACCCTTTGGCTACTGATCCAAAGATAAAAGCTAAAATTACATTTTTATCTTCTTCAAAATATTGCTGTAATTTATCTAAAATCATTTTATTAATAATTTTGCTAAGTTGGCACCAAATTTTGTATGCTTATTTATTTTATTTCTTAACTAAGCCTTAATTATTATTTCAAATTATAATAAAAAATTTTTAAAATTGCGAGGGTAAATTTTAGAATTGCCTGAAGCGAAAAAAAATGATAATTTTTTAAAAGCTTAAGAATTATTTTGAAGATTAATTTTGCCAAAATGAAAAATAAATTAAAAAAAGAATTAAAAAAACTCGGCGTAAATACTATCTATCTTTTCGGATCGAAAGCTATCCGACGAGCATCGGAGTTAAGCGATGTTGATTTAGGCTTTGTTTTCAAAGAAATTCCTGCTGAAGAAGACATAAGCTTTTTTTATAATAATCTCTATGAATTATTTTCTGAAATTTTTCCAGACGCTAAGCTGGATATTGTATTTCTGCAGCGAGCCTCTCTTCCTTTGCAATACATGGCTATAAAAGAAGGAAAAGTTATTTTTGAGGATGATCTTATATTTACCGCTGATTATGAGTATAATGTAATTAAGAATTATATTGACTTTGCGCCAATTTTAGAAATGTTCGATAAAATAATGTTCGAAAAATACGTAATTGCCTAAAGTACCCTTGCTAAAGAATGTTTTGCAAACTCGAATTTCTTACCATTCAGAATGAATTATCAGACTTAACATTTTTCTGTGTCCAAATTGAAAAGGTATTAAAAAAACCTGAAAACTATAATTTAACGGTTGTTTAATTGATATAAATAAATATTTTTTAATTATCCTCCTTACCCTGCCCTGTGGAGTATCAAGCCTTACTCCACAGGGCAAGTCCTCTCCCCGATGAGAGGTGAAGATGAGGATTTGCTATTATTTGAAAATAAATTTTAGAAAAAGATTTTTATGAAAAGAGCTTTAATTACTGGAATAACAGGACAAGATGGCAGTTATTTGGCAGAATTGTTATTGGAAAAGGGATACGAAGTCCATGGATTGGTGCGGAGGTCGGCCATTGAGGATCCTGAGCATAGGATGTCCAGGATTAAGCATATTCTGCCGAAGTTAAAAATTCATGCCGGTTCCGTGGAAAGCTTTGCCAGTATTTTTAATGTGATTCGGGAAGTGAAGCCTCACGAGTGTTACCATTTAGCGGCTCAGAGTTTTGTTGCTTATTCCTTTGAAGATGAATTTTCCACTTTAATGACCAATATTAATGGCACCCATCATGTTCTTTCTGCAGTAAGGCAGATTGTTCCTGACTGCCGCCTTTATTTTGCAGCATCGAGCGAAATGTTTGGGAATGCGCCTCCGCCCCAAAATGAAAATACTCCTTTTCGACCAAGATCAGCATATGGAATATCAAAATTGACTGGCTATCATTTAGTGCGTAATTACCGTGAAGCATATGGATTATTTGCGGTAAATGGTATTCTTTTCAATCATGAATCACCCCGAAGGGGGTTCGAATTTGTAACCCGAAAAATTACTTCCCATGTAGCGCGCATTAAGAAGGGGTTGGCTAAAGAATTAAGATTGGGAAACCTGGAAGCAAAAAGAGATTGGGGGCATGCCAAAGATTATGTTGAAGCTATGTGGATGATGCTCCAAATGGATTCACCAGAAGATTATGTGGTCGGCTCTGGAGAAAGCCATTCTGTCCGTGAATTTTGTGAAATTGCTTTTAGTCATGTAGGCCTGGATTATCGCGAGTTTGTGATATCTGATCCGACATATTATCGACCGGCTGAAATTTATGATTTAGTCGCCGATGCCACGAAGGCTCGGGCTAAATTAGGCTGGGAAAATAAATATAGCTTTGAACAATTAATAAAAGAAATGGTAGAAGAAGATCTCAGAAATGCTAGGTGAGCAAGAAGATTGGAAAAAGAGGTAAAATTGCATAAACAAAACAAAAAGCTTAATAATTAAAAAATTTTTTTTGAAATGAGCATAGCGATTGTTCACAACTATCTCAATCAGATGGGCGGAGCAGAAAGGGTAGTTGCTGTTTTCCATGAAATTTTTCCCGAAGCTCCCATTTACACGACCATTCTCGACAAAAATATTTTACCCTCTGAGCTTGCGAATGCAGACATCCGACCTTCTTGGATGCAGAAGCTCCCGGAGCTAAAAAAGCACTTTAAGAAATATCTTCTTTTTTATCCTTACGCGATCGAGTCTTTTGATCTGCGTGATTATGACCTAATTATAAGCTCGAGCAGTGCTTTTGCTAAAGGCGCTCTTAAGAAAAAGGGTGCTTTGCATATTTGTTATTGTTATACGCCCATGCGCTTTGTATGGGATTTTCAGAATTACATAAAAAATGAAGAATTAAATTTATTTTATGAAATTTTATTAAGCCCTATTATATTTCATCTTAAAATTTGGGATCTCAAAACAAGAAATAGGCCTGATTGCTATATAGCAATTTCCAATGTGGTAAAAGCCCGCATTAAAAGTATTTATGGGAAAGATGCAGAAATAATTTTCCCTCCGGTAGAAGTAAATAAGTTTTATGTAAAAGAAAGAGGCGAAAATTTTTATTTAATTGTTTCTCGTCTGAATCCATATAAAAGGATTGAGTTAGCAGTGCAAGCTTTTAACTCTTTAGGCCTTCCGCTAAAAATTATCGGTACCGGACCGTATTTAAAAACTTTAATGAGAATGGCGGGTCCCAATATTGAATTTTTAGGAAGGTTGACAGACAGTGAAATTGCAGATTATTATGCATCATGTAAAGCACTCATTTTCCCTGGAGAAGAGGATTTCGGCTTGACTCCTTTGGAAGCGAACGCATCTGGCAGACCGGTGATCGCTTATAAAGGCGGAGGGGCGTTGGATACAGTTCAAGAAGGTTTAAATGGGATTTTTTTTGATAATAATTCCATAGAGGCTTTAATTGACGCGGTAAAAGCAATGGAAAATGGAAAATATGAGTTTTCCCCTCATAAAATAAGGGAGCATGCCATGAATTTTGATAAGCAGATTTTTATTCAGAAATTTAAGAAATTTGTCATAGAAAAATATTCGAATTTTCAGAGCCAAAAATGATTGCCCAGCGGAATAAAATAAGAGCCATTGGTATTTATTTAGGAGATATTTTATCTACAATATTGGCTTTTTTTATGGCTTATGCCTTAAGGGGGGCTTTTCCTGAAGAAGCATATGCCCGGCTGTTCCCTCTTTCCATGTATATAAATCTCCTTTGGATAATTTTGCCGGTTTGGTCTCTCCTTTTTTACTTAGTCGGCTCATATAATTACTGGCGGGGAGAGAAATGGCTGCGAGAAACCTGGAAAATATTTAAAGCTGTTTTTTTGTCAGCACTAGTTTTAGGTTTTTTTGTTTTCGCCTTTAAATACCAATTCGTAAGCCGTATTTTCATCTTTCTGTTTGCTATATCTGATTTAATTTTAATTGTTGTATTTCGCTACTTAACCAGGCAACTCATAATTTTCTGGGGCCGGAAAAGTGAGGATAACCGCAATATCATTATCCTGGGTTTAAACGGGCATGCTTGGAATTTAGCGAAATCTATCGAAAAAAATAAAGATTTAGGATTTTGTTTTTTGGGATTTCTTTCTCTTAAGGAGAGTGAGCAGCTATCCAATTATAAGGGATACCCGATTTTAGGGACCGCGCAAGATTTGCCCTCCATTATGGATAATATGGTCGTAGATGAAGTTATTTTTGCTGTTTCGCAAGAAGAGTTAATTAAACTTTCTGATTTACTGCTTTTATGCGAAGAAAGAGGAATAACCACGAGGGTAGTTTTAAATCTTATTCCTCATTCCATTTCCAAGATACACCTGGAAGAAATGGATGGGTTCTCATTGCTTACTTTTTCTACGACACCCCAGAATGAATTGCTTCTTCTGATGTGTCGTATATTTGATATAATCGGGAGTCTTCTTCTTATTGGGCTATTTGCCCCTATTTTCCTTTTAATAACTGTTTCCATTCGCTTAGATTCTCCTGGGCCGATATTTTATAGGCAGACGCGTTGTGGTTTGAATGGCCGTCGGTTCACCCTTTATAAATTCCGCTCCATGGTCCAAGATGCCGAGGAAAGAAAAAGAGATTTAATTAATTTTAATTTGATGAAGGGGCCAGTCTTTAAAATGAAGGATGATCCGCGCGTTACCAGAGTTGGCCGGTTTTTGAGGCGCCTTAGTTTAGATGAGCTTCCCCAACTATTTAACGTGCTTAAAGGAGATATGGGTTTTGTCGGGCCCCGCCCACCATTACCTGAAGAGGTGAAGCAGTATGAAGGATGGCAGAGACGAAGACTAAGTATGAAACCAGGAATTACCGGTCTTTGGCAGGTTAGCGGCCGGAACGAGATTGACTTTCAAGATTGGATTAAGTTGGATCTGGAATATATTGATAATTGGTC
>JBNAWB010000153.1:0-2767 GCA_049699975.1 Thermodesulfobacteriota bacterium | reverse complement strand
ATTGGAGATTTGATTTCCAAGATTGCTTTAGCCAATCCCCATGTGCATGTGCAATTTTTTCATGATGGCCGCCTCTTGAATAACTATCCTGTGCGTGAGGATCCATATCCCAGATTGGTCGAGGCCTTGGGGCGAGATGTGGCTGAAAAACTTTATCCTTTTGCGGCCATAAATGGGGAAATAAGAGTACATGGATTTGCCAGTCAGCCAGATCTAAATTGGCCTCAGGCGCGGGGAATTTACCTTTTTGTTAATAAGCGCCCAGTGCGTGATCGTTTACTTTTGCATGCCGTAATGGAAGCCTATCGGAATCTTATGCCCCGCGATCGATATCCTATTGTAATATTATTCGTGGAAATTCCTCCTGCCTTGGTAGATGTTAACGTTCATCCTAGCAAATGGGAGGTAAAATTTGCTGATCAACAGGCCATCCACTCTTCTATTCTTTCGGGGATAAAGGAGATGTTAGGGCAAGCTCCCTGGTTAAAAAAAGAGGCTTGGGCCTGGAAAGAGTTGAAAGAATTAAAAGAGACTCCAGAAAAATATTTTTCTTCTACCCAGGAGTCCGCTTATTATTTTCCGCAGCAAGTTAAACTTTATAAAGAATCAGAAGAGCCAAGCCTGTCTGGCCATTCTTATTTAGGCCAAATCGCCAGTACTTATCTTATTTTCGCATCTGAGGATGGTCTGATCCTTTTGGATCAGCATGCGGCTCACGAAAGAATTTTGTTAGAAAAATTACAAGCAGAACTATTCCAAGGGAGAATCAAGAGCCAACCTTTATTATTCCCGGAGATTTTGGACCTAACCCCTGCCCAAGCGAAAATCTTAGAAGGCTTCATAGATGAATTGGGAAAATTAGGGTTCGAATTACAAGCCTCAGGAGAACGCAGCTTTTGGGTAAAGGGTGTGCCAGCTATTCTGGTTGAGAAAGATCCTTTACCACTGCTTACTGAGATAATCCAGGAAATTTCTTCATGGGGAAAACAGGGAAATGCCCAAAAGTCATATGACCCATTACTAAAAATTATGGCCTGCCGCGGAGCCATCCAGGCTGCCCAGCCTTTAACTCCCGAAGAGGCCCAAGCTCTCCTTGGAGAATTGCAGAAGTGTTCTTTTTCATCAAATTGTCCTCATGGACGTCCGACCATGATCAACATTTCCTTGTCCGAATTAGAAGAAATGTTTGGGCGAAAATGAATTACAAAAAGCAACCGTTCTTGGTCTTGGAGATATAATCCCTCCAACTTCCTTTAAGGAAAGGGTGGAAAATATTCTCTGTGAACTCGCTGCTCTCTGGGGCAAAATTAAATTTCTTGACGTACTTTGCGGTAAATTATAACCCCACTTAACCTCCCCTTATCTTAAGGGGAGGAAAGGAGGGGTTAATTTTCCTCTTTGCTAATAAAGGCTATGGCAAATCAGCTTTCCCTTTTTTAAGAAGGGGATGGGGGAGATCAAAATGTGGTGGGAGGAATAAATTTTTTCTGTGGCCTCAGTGGTCTCTGGGGCAGAATTAAATTTCTTGACGTACTTTGCGGTAAATTATAACCCCACTTAACCTCCCCTTATCTTAAGGGGAGGAAAGGAGGGGTTAATAAACTCCTCTGTGTTCTTGGCGCTCTCGGCGGTGAAATAAAAGCGGTGAATTAAAAATGGAAAAACCCAAAATTATTACCATTGTGGGGCCAACAGCAACTGGCAAGTCCGCCCTGGGCATCCACCTGGCCCAAAAATTTCACGGCGAAATTATCAATGCTGATTCCATGCAGATCTACCGCGGGCTGGACATTGGTACAGCAAAGCCCTCGCGCGAAGAACAAGCATTGGTGCCTCATCATCTTATAGACTTTTTAGATCTGAACCAAACATATAGCGCAGCTAAATTCCGAGAGCAGGCTGATGAAATTATCAGAAAGTTGCATAAAGATAAGATTCCCATCTTTGTAGTTGGGGGGACAGGACTTTATTTAAAAGTCTTGACCAAGGGACTCTTTCATGGGCCAGAGGCAAATTTCGAATTACGGCAACAACTTAAAAAACGTTTAGTCCAAGAAGGAAGCCAAGTTCTGCATAAAGAGTTGGCCAGCATCGATCCAGAAGCAGCATCTAAGATTCACCCGCGTGACCATTTGCGCCTAATTCGCGCTCTGGAAGTAGTTTATCAAACTAATCGTCCCTTATCTTCACTGCACCGCGAGCATGGATTTCAAGAGCGGCCATATCAGGTGCTGAAGATAGGACTTTTTTTGCCCAAAGAAGAGTTGTTTCGCCGCATTGAAATTAGAATAGAAGCGATGCTCCAGAAGGGATGGATAGAAGAAGTAAAGAATCTACTTGCCCAGGGTTATAGCCAGGAGATCAAGCCCTTTCAAGCTATTGGCTATAAACAAATAATTATGTATTTAAGCGGCCAGATTGACTTTGCAGAGATGGTGCGCTTGATCAGAAGAGAGACGAAGGCATATGCCAAAAGGCAAATTACTTGGTTCAGAGCTGATCCAGAAATTAATTGGTTTTACGCCGCTTTAGAAAATTGGCCGCCAATAGAAGAAATTGTTCAAAGGTTTTTGATTTAACCTTCCCAACCCCCTCTTTTTTTTCTCCCTTTTCTAAAGGGAGGTAGGAAAAAGTAGTAGGAGGGATTTAAAAGGGTGAATAGTGGGTTAAAAAAGAAAGCAAGAAAAAGAGGGTAAAAAAGTTGGAATTAACCTGTTACGTAAAAATCATTTGTGCACATATGGGAAACTATTGCTGAACATTTCAG
>JBNAWB010000152.1:0-8988 GCA_049699975.1 Thermodesulfobacteriota bacterium | reverse complement strand
GCAAAGCGCTAAGCGCAGAGCGCAGAGGGAAAATCGAAAAGAAGTGCTGCCGTAGAGAAGTGATGCAGTGGCGAATTTATGCAGAAAATAAGGTAATTTAAAAATTTTTGAATTATAAAAATCTCTGTACTACATACTTGCCAATTCTTAAAATTTTATTGGGGAAAAAAGCAATTTTCCCAGAGCTTGTCGAGTGCCCAAAGAAGGGGCTGTATAATTTTTTATAAAAAATATTTTCCCCTGTGTTCTTTGTGGGCTCTGCGAGAAATAAATTTTTGGTTGCGCCTCTGCCGCGCTGAGGAGTATCAAAGCTTATTCCAAAGAGCAGAGGTGTAGGCAAAAATTAAAAGGATTACGAAATCTCGCAAAAAAAAATTCTTGACAAGGTAGATTCATATATATATTCTTTACAATAAATAGGAAAAGGTGGTAAGGGTTGCCTGGAATTTTAAGTTTAAAAGGGTATTTAATGCCGCCAAGAAAAATAAATAAGCTTATTATCTGGGCGCTGGTTTTAATCTTTTCCCTTGCGGTTCCTTTTGCTTTTGCCAGTCGAGTGCCTTCTATTTGCAATCCCTTCTATTCCACAAATCTGAATAATTCTGGTCCCTGCTCTTCCAAAAGCTTAACCTCCTCCTTAAATCTTAACGAGGGGGCGGTAGAATATCTCCTTTCTTTTATTGAGAATTTTTCAATAAGCGAAATTATTTATTTAAAACCTTTGCTCTTAATAATTTTCAATTCTTTGAGTTTCACCCCCTTGCGCTGTTGATCTTTTTGAACCTGCTGTTTACCTTTCTCCAAAAATTAAATAAACCATAGATGGCCATGCCCTTTAGGATCGCCATGATAACTTTTCGGGCAAGAAGAAAAGCAATTTTTGGTTGTTCCCTAAAGGGCTTTAGCAAATAGAGCCTAAAATGCCCATTAAAGTTTGGCAAGCAGATTTTTTCCATTACTAAAAAGAGGAGAGGATAGAGCAATGAGCATTAAAAATGGGATTTCACGTCGTAATTTTCTTAAATTAGGATTAGCTGGAAGTTCCGCTCTCTTAAGTGGGGGGATATCAGCTTTTAAAACCACCCCTCCGGTCTGGGCTGCCCAAGAAGACAAGATTCTTTACGGAGTGTGCGATGTATGCTCCATGGGCTGCGCCTATCTCACTTATATGCGGGCAGGACGGGTTGTCGCTTTAAGAGGAAACCCCAAAGACCAAGTAGCGGAAGGGAAATTATGTGTGCGTGGGTTATCAGGAATTCGTCTTTTATACGATCCGGACCGCCTCAAATTCCCCATGAAACGGACAAATCCCAAGAAAGGAATTGGGGAGGATCCCAAGTGGGTAAAAATTTCTTGGGAGGAAGCTTTAAATCTAGTCGCGGGCAAACTAAAAGAGATTAGAGAAAAAGATGGGCCCCAAGCCATTGTTCTTGTTTGTCGCCCTCAGACCTGGCAAAAGCATTTTGCCAAGGCCATTGGCACACCGAATCATATTTCTCACAATAATACCTGTTATAGCTCTCATGAAGTTGTTTGGCGGGCTATGGTGACGGGCAAAGGAAGGTCTTGGACGGCTGATTATGAGCATTCTAAATATATTTTAGCTTTCGGATGGGATGGTGCGGGAAAATCCAAAAACCACTGGGGTAGGGCTATTAATCAGGCCCGGGCTAAAGGAGCTAAATTGGTCGTCTTTGATCCCCGCATGTCCATCACGGCCGCCCGCGCGGACGAATGGATTCCCATCAAGCCAGGCACTGATTTGGCCGTACTTCTGGCCATGATCCGCACCATCATCAATGAGGAGCTTTACGACAAAGATTTTATTGCTAATTATACAACTGGCTTTGAGCAGCTAAAAAAAGCAGTGCAAGAATACACCCCCGAATGGGCAGCTTCAATCTCTGAAGTTCCCGCCGAAACAATTGCGCGCATTGCGCGCGAGTTTGCCAAAACCAGGCCGGCCGTAGTAGCTTCTCATAAAAGGGATGCTGGTGGCCCTAACTACGCTAATTCTTGGAAGACGGCGCAATGCTTCATTATCATGGATGCCCTTGTGGGCAGTATTGATCGGCCTGGTGGCCACATCTTGGATCGCAAACCTAAATTTCCAGAATTAAATGAAATATGGAAATTTCCAGATTATCCCGATACCGTTAAGGGACCGCGCATTGATGGTCTGGAAAAATTTCCGGTCCTTTATCCTACCAATAAAGGATCTTTCAGCACTCTGGCTGAGGGAATCTTAGCCAAAGACCCTTATCCGGTTAAAGCAGCTTTTTTTAGCAAGCATAACCTCTTGGCTTTCCCTAACCCTAATAGATTAGTGGAAGCCTTAAAGACACTGGATTTTATCGTGGTTCATGACATATTGCCTACCGAAATCGTCCAACTTGCTGATGTGGTTTTGCCAGATAATACTTTCTATGAGAATACAGGTTTGGTAGCCAGAGAATACCACGCCATGTATCCCCAAGTGGCCTTAAGAGAGGCAGTTCCAGCTCTTTACGATACCAAGAGCTTTGGGAGTATTGCCTTGACGTTGCTTAAAAAAATGGGTCTCGGGCAATATGTACCTGAAGGGATGGATGGTAAGGGACTTCTTAAAGCCCAGTTAGAAGCCTTAGGGACAAGCCTTGAAGAAATCAGAGGAAACGACGGACTATGGGGAAAGCCTAAAGAGTTTCAACCCAAGACTGAATTTGGCACTCCTTCCAAGAAGATTGAGCTATACGCGACAGTCTTGGAGAAAAATGGTTATGATCCTTTGCCTACCTGGAAGCCTCCCCGGGCGGCCAAAACCGATAAATTTCCATTCCATCTTTTAATTTGGCGCAAACCTTGGGAGCGCATGTCCCAAAGCCAAAATGACCCTATCTTAGCCGAATTTTGTCCCGAGAACTGCGTGTCCATTCATCCAGAGACAGCCAAAAAACATGGCATAAAAAATTTGGGTTATGCCTGGATTGAGTCACCAGTGGGCAAGATAAAGGTCAAAGTCAGTTACACAGAGGGAATTCGCCCTGATTGTATAGCAGTAGATCATGGCTTTGGCCACTGGAGCCAAGGACTGAATGTAGCTAAAGGAATGGGCGCTAATGACGGTGACCTTATTCCCAATATGAGCATTGCTGATCAGTTAAAAGTTGGCTGTCCGGGAATGTCAGCCTTAATGGAAGATGTTATGGTAAGGATCTCTGCGGCATGAAAGAAGTCCTGGAGGAATTAATGGAAAGTGAATGCCGGCGAGCCACTCTTCAAGGGTTAGCCCGTTGTTTCACCTATCCTGATGGAGCGTGGGTAGAGTCTTTACTTTCCGGAGGCTGGTTAGAAGCTTTTCAGGAAGCACTTTCTTATTTCGGGCTAACAATTGATAGGTTGGTTAAGGCGGTAGCTGCTTTGCCGCCGAGAAATGATTTGGCCTTGCAGGAGCTCCAGGTGGAGTACACCTATCTTTTTATAAATGCTCTTCCCCATGTTCCCGCACCGCCCTACGCTTCCGCCTATAGAGGAATGGGATTTTTAATGGGCGAACCAGCGGAAAGAGCATGGCGCGCTTATCAAGCCGCAGGATTAGACCTGGCTGAAGATTTCCATGACCTGCCAGATCATTTGGCCGTGCAACTTGAATTTCTTTCTTGGCTGGAAGGTCAGGAGATAGAAGCTAAAGAACAAGGAGAGGTGGAGAAAGCCCAAAAATTTAGGAGCACAAAGGAGAAATTTTGGGCTGAAGAGGTGAAACCGTGGCTCCCGGAATTTTTGACCCGCGTGGAAGAAAAAGCGCGGATTCCTTTTTACCGGGAGTTAGCTGGATTAATGAAAATATTTCTGGATATTTTTCCTGAAAACAAGAATTAAATAAATGGAAGAAGGAGATAGAAATATGGCCAAAGCAATGCTTATTGATACTTCCATGTGCCTGTATTGCAATGCTTGCTCCGTGGAATGTAAACAGCAAAATAAAGTACCTCTGGGCAAGAATATTTTTTTAACGCAAATGCTTATGCATGAGATAGGGAAGTTTCCCAAAGTTAAGCAATTATTTATCAAACGGGCGTGCAATCATTGCACCGAGGCGGCATGTGTCGATGTTTGTCCAACGAAGGCACTTTACCATCATAAAGACGGTTATGTGGTCTTAGATCAGAGTCGTTGCAATGGTTGCGGCTATTGCTCCCAGTTTTGCCCATTCCAGATACCCCAATTAGAAATTTTGGATGCCTTTAGCGGCACAGCCCGCTCCTACAAATGTACTTTCTGCGCGGATAGGGTTGGGCAGGGGTACGAAACTTATTGTGCCGCTGCTTGTCCTTTTGGAGCGATCACCTTTGGAGAAAGGGAGAAGCTTATTAATAAAGGTAAAGAGAGAGTTAAAGAATTGCAAAACAGGGGAATTGCCGAAGCTCGCTTATATGGAGAAAAAGAATTAGGCGGGCTCCATGTCCTTTATGTTTTGGAGAATAAACCCAAATATTATGGGCTCCCAGAAAACCCCCAATATCCAGTAATCCCCAAAATTTTGGAGGTGGTAAAAGTTTTGGGTTACGCAGCTTTGGGAGTAACTGTTTTGGGTTTGGGTGTAAATTGGGCGATCGCGCGGCGAAATATCCGGGCTGAAGAAAGTATGGAAAAGAAGGAGGATTAGCCTCATGAATAAAGTTCAGAAAAATGCGCAAATTTTTTATATCTTCACCTTTGTCCAAAGGCTGGTGCATTGGGTCAATTTTTTTGGTTTTATGCTCTTGCTCATTACCGGGGCTTTTCTTTTTACGCCTGCTCTGCAAGGATTAGCGGTGGGGCCGGCAGGTTGGTTGAGCCGAGCAGGCCACCGCTGGGGGGCGATAATTGTTGGTGTAGCTGTGGTCATCTACATTCTCTTTGATTTCAAAGGCTTCCTACGCTCCATGAAGGAGATTTTTACCTGGGGAGAAAATGATTGGAAATGGCTTTTCGCTGCGCCGCGCTATTATTTTTATGGAGACGACCGGAAGATGCCTCCGCAAGGGCGCTTCAATACCGGGCAAAAAATGTTTTACTTGACTTACGTGATAACTTTGCTCGTGCTGGGTGTTACAGGATTATTAATGTGGCTAGGCAAAGGTACCATAGCGCCTGAGTTTTTCCGGTTGAGCGTTCTGCTCCATGATTTAGCCGCCATTGTCATTACGGTCTTCTTGCTGATCCATCTGTATTTGGCTTTGTTTCACCCGGCAATGCGGCCGGCGTTAGACGCCATTCGCTTCGGATTTTTGCCTAAGGATTATTTACAACATCACCATGCTCGATATTACGAAGAGTTGGCGTCAAAATAATGTTATATGGCGTCAATTTTCAGTGAGGGAAGGGAATGTTGGTTTTTCCAGAGTAATCGCAATCCTCCTTCCTCCGTTTCCCAAAAAGATTGCGAGACCTCCCTCGGAAACCAGCAAATTTCCTTCCCTCTTTTTTATTTCCCGCCACCGCAAATTTTCCCCGAGCGGGGGAATAGGCGAGCAAAGGTGAAGAGGAAAAGAAATACCTTAAAATATGAATTTGAAAATTGGCTTAATTTTTGCAATAATTTTAATCATGATGAAAAACAATTTATTTAATCGGAAAAAATTTTGGCTGTCAAGAATTATTCTTCTTGTGGCCTTCATTTTTCTCCTGTGCTTGGGCAAAACATATAAAATTGGGGCGGAGGAGAATTATTTTCCCACTTTTGGAAGTGGGCCAATCCAGGTAAGATTATATACAGATTATTTCTGCCCTCCTTGCCGCGACATGGAGCCCGGTATAGAGCCTCTGCTTATTGATTTAGTGAAAGATGGTACTATTCAATTGACCTTCATCGATGTGCCCACGAGTCGCCATACCGTGCTTTATGCTAATTACTTTTTATTTTCTCTCGGGGCAAAGAAAGATATTGATTCAGCCATCAAAGCGCGCCGGGTACTCTTTGAGGCAGCCGAGAAAAAAATAACTGAAGGGGGAAAATTGGTGGGCTTTCTGAAGGAAAGAGGAGTGGCTTTTAAGGCTGTTGATCCGTATCCTGTATTTAATTTTTGGAATAACTATATGCAAGATGACAAAATTCAATCCACGCCTTCTTGTGTTATTATTAATGGGGACAAGAAGGAAACTTATCGCGGCAATATTGAGGTACCCAAAGCTATTGAAAAGTTGAAAAATAAATCGACAACCAAACTCGAGTGATCCCCCTCACCCCACCCTCTCCCCAGGGGAGAGGGGAAAGTAAGGGTGCTCTCCTTCCAGGGGAGATGACAATAAGAAGGCTATCCCTCGGGGGAGAGGAGAGAGGAAGGGGGCTTTCCCCTTAGGGGAGAGGTGAAGAGGATTAGATAGCGGGAAATTCATAGAAGCGCATTAGAATAAAACATTTATGAAAAAATGAAAAAATTTCTCTCCTTCTTATTTATTATCTTTTTTCCCTTTGTTTCCTGGGCCCAACCTCCGGAAGTGAAGCCAGAGGAAGTGGTCACCTTAATAGTCAGCGCCAATGTTTTTGGGGAATATGAGCCCTGTGGCTGAGGAGGAGGCAAGCTTGGCGGGCTGGCCAGGCGGGCAACCTTCATAGAAAATTTACGTAAAGAAAAAAGAAATATCCTTTTGCTTGATGCGGGAGATCTCTTCTCCCCTCCAGGATACAATTTATACGCCCTTCCAGAAAAAGATAAGAAGCTAAACGCTTTACTAATCGATTTATTTATGCAGGCCTATAATTTAATGAGATATGATGCCTTTACTCCTGGAGAAATTGACCTTTCTTTAGGAATTAGAGAGCTCCAGAGAATAAGCCAAAAGGCAAATTTCCCCTTTTTGCTAACAAATCTGATAGATAAGAAAACCAAAAAACCGCCTTTTCGCCCATACTTTATAAAAGATCTGGCCGGATTAAAAATTGGCGTGTTCGGACTGATCTCCCCAACCTTAGCGAACCACCTTTCTCCAGCGGACAAAGATAAATATCAAATTGTCGATTATGGGGAGGCTGCCCGCCAAGTAATAGCCGAATTAAAAAATAAAAACTGCCAGGTGATTATCGCCCTTGGCCATATGGAAGAAAGCGAGCAGCGGAACTTGGCCCAAAATCATAAGGAAATATATTTTATAGTTGGCGGGCATGTATGCTCCCTGAAAAGACAACCTTTGGAGGTTAGAAATGCCCAGATCATAAATGCTGGCACCAGGGGAGAATATTTAGGTCAGATGGAATTTTTTCTGCGCGTAAAGGGTGACGAGAAAAGAATTTTTTCCCATTACCAAATTATTGCCCTTAACGATCAGTATAAAGACCATCTCCATGCTGCTGAGTTAGTTACCCAATTCTTGGCTAAAACTAAAAAACTCTATCCGCCAAAGACGATGACCTCTCCTGCGGAAAAAGACCCCTGGATGCAGAACCGCTCTTATGCTTATCCAGTCTCCAATTACATGGGTGACCAATTTTGCTTTCCCTGCCATGAGCAACAGCATGAAAACTGGAAAAAGACTGGGCACGCTAAAGCTTTTCAGACTCTAGTCCGCCATAAGCGGGAGTCAGATCACACTTGCCTCCCGTGCCACAGCACTGGGTTCAAGGAAGTTTCCGGATTTGGGGATGTGCTCGAGAATGTGCAATGTGAGTCTTGTCATGGCCCCCGCCGGGGGCATCCGGAGAAGGGGCTAAAATTTGCTTCCGTAAGTGAAAAGCAGTGCCTTACCTGCCACAATGCGGCTAAAAGTCCTAATTTTAATTATGCTTCTTATTTAGCCAAAGTTCGCTGCCCCGGGTCCTCCTTAGCCAGGGCAACGAAAAGAGGCGAATGAAGGTTCGGGTAAATTTTGCGATCCGGCGAGATATTCAATCAGAAACCACGATGGCAAAGTCGGGGCAAAGGAGGGCACAAAGTCCACATTTCTTGCATTTTTCCATATTATTACTTTCGGGAGGAAAATATCCGCGCGAATTTATCTTTTTAGAAAATTGCAGAACCTTCGCCGGGCAGAATTCGATGCAAATTCCACAGCCTTTACAGTATTTTTCTTCGACATATAACTTGGGCATACCTACCTCAATTTAAGAAGGCAAGGCGTAAGGCACAGGAGCTTAAGGAGCTTGCCTTACCTTTATAATTTTTTCTTTCCCTGAAAACGATCAATTATTTTTTGATATGTTTCTAACCATTCCGGTTGATCGCGGTCTATAAATTCGCCCACCCAAAATTGCCCTTTCTGAAGTTGTTCCTTCTCTTTTTCGGGAGAAAGGCGCACTGCTTGCGTGCGAAATTTTTTCATCATCTTTGCTGGATCCTGCTTCCAGTGCGTTGGGCATTGGGTCATGATTTCGATAAAGGCCAACCCCTTTTTGCGAATTCCCTTGGTAATGGCTTGGATGCATTGTTGTGGGTGCGCCGTCGTCCACCGCGCCACGTAACTGGCTCCCGCAGTTATGGCCATTTGACAAAGATCAAAGGCATTTTCCACATTTCCATAAGGAGAAGTGGTAGAAGGAATTCCTCTAGCGGTGGTGGGCGCAGATTGACCGCCAGTCATGCCGTAGAGTCCGTTATTCATACAGATCAAGGTCATGTCTAAATTGCGGCGACAGGCGTGAATAAAATGGTTGCCGCCGATGGCCGCTACATCTCCATCTCCGGTGAAGAGGATAGCTTTTAGTTTGGGGTTGGCCAGGAGAGCTCCCGTAGCCACTGCAGGTGCGCGGCCATGAAGCGACCAGATAGCGTCAAAGTCCAAGTAGTGCGAAGTTAGGCGCGCCGAACAACCGATGCCAGAGATAAAAACAAAATTTTCTTTAGGAATTTTATCTTGGTCGATGAGCTGATCCACAGCATGGAGGGTATAATTTAATACCTGGCCAATACCGCATCCAGGGCAGAATATAGTGGGGAAACGATCTCCGCATGGCCCTGTTTCTTTTAAATATTTAAGCATGGGATGTTTCATTAGCTCACTTCCTTTATTCCCCTCACCCTCCCCTCTCCCCAT
>JBNAWB010000151.1:0-9083 GCA_049699975.1 Thermodesulfobacteriota bacterium | reverse complement strand
ATGGGCTTTGAGCAGCTTCTTCTCCCGCCGATGCTTCTTCATTCATGCCTGCCTCTGGCCTGCCTCGGGCACTTACAAAAATAAAAATTCCTCTCATAATCCCACCCTTCATTGATGGATTACAAAAATAGTAATTTTAATATTTTTTTCTGCCGAATATTAGTATATAATTTAAGCCAAATTACCCTTCCCTCTTTGCCCAAGTTCTGAAATTGACAGAAGGCAGAGTGGAGGGCGAAATTATGACGAAAAACCTTAAGATTTATATTTTAAACCATTTAATTAGCAAAGGTATATTAAAAAAAGGGGATTATGAAAAATTAATAAGAGAAGAACCCTTAGATGACAATTATTCCTTAGAAGAAAACTTGCTCAAAAAAGGTTATATAAGTTTAGGCGAATATCAATCGGCTTTGGAAGAGATTTTTAAAGTCCCTTTTGCGGCTGCCGAAGATTTTCCAGATGAACCAATTCTCTTTGACCAAATTTCCCTCCATTTTATGAAAGCCGCTAAAATTTTACCAGCCAAATTAGAAAATAATACTTTAACTGTAATAATGGCCAACCCGCAAGATTTCCATGTCTTGGAAGCTCTGCGTTTAGCCTTAAATTATGAAATTAAAGTTTTGGCCGGCTTAGAAGAAGACATTAAGCGGGGCATCGATCGGGTTTATGGTTCCGATTTAACTTCCATGGAGAAGATCATTGAAGACATTGATCGTTTACCCGAATATCGCAGCGATGAGGAAGAAAACGTTGATCTCTTAAGAGATATGGCTTCGGAAGGGCCCGTAATAAGATTAGTAAATTTAATTATTACCAAGGCCATAGAAAGAAGGGCTAGTGATATCCATTTCGAACCTTTTGAAGATCATTTTCGGGTGCGCTATAGGATAGATGGCGTTCTCCACGATGTTGAGTCACCTCCTAAGCGACTGCAAGCGGCCATAATTTCCCGTTTAAAAATCATGGCCAAGTTAAACATAGCCGAAAGGCGTCTTCCCCAAGATGGTCGAATGATGCTGCGCGTCAAAGGAAAAGAAATTGATTTTCGGGTTTCTTCCGTGCCCACTATTCATGGGGAATCTGTAGTTTTGCGCATCTTGGATAAAGGCAGCATGGTTTTAGAAATGGAGCAACTCGGTTTCCAAGAAGACACGCGCCGAGAAGTGGAGGAGCTTATTCGTCATCCCCATGGCATAATCCTGGTCACCGGGCCCACGGGGAGTGGTAAGACTACTACTTTATATTGCGCCCTACAAAAAATAAATTCTGCCGAAAAAAAGATTATCACGGTAGAGGATCCTGTTGAGTATCAGTTACCCGGAATTAACCAGATCCAAATAAAGCCGGCCATTGGTCTTACGTTTGCCAACGCCTTACGTTCCATAGTTCGTCAAGACCCGGATGTGATCCTGATTGGAGAAATTCGAGATGCCGAAACTGCTGAAATAGCCATCCACTCAGCGCTGACCGGCCATTTAGTTTTGAGCACCCTCCACACCAATGATGCCCCCAGCGCCATTACTCGCCTCATTGACATGGGGATGGAGGATTATCTACTTTCTTCTACTCTTTTGGGTATTTTAGCCCAAAGATTAGTACGCCTATCTTGTCCTCATTGTCGGCTAAGTTATTCTCCCGAACCCCAAGTTTTAAAAGAGATGAAAATCTCCAGAGAAGAATTACCATTTTTTAAAATTCACGAAGTCCGCGGTTGCGCAAATTGTTCCTACACAGGATATTGGGGGAGAACAGGCATATTTGAACTGCTAAAGGTGGATGAAGAAATTCAACGATTAATCTTAGAGAAAAAAGATGCTAATACCCTAAAGCAGGTAGCCTTGCAGAAGGGAATGCGGACCTTAAGAGAAGATGGTTGGCTGAAAGTAAAACAAGGGATAACCACGATTTCCGAGGTTTTGAGGGTAACGCAGGAAGAAAATATCGCTTAGAATATTCCTGGCGCAGCTCAGAATAAAAACCTAAACCATTTTATAAAAAAATAAGGTAAATGGCGGAATTTTTTTATAAAGCAATAACTAATTCTGGGCAAGTAGTTGAGGGTTTTCTCGAAGGAAAGGATGAAAAAGCCATAGTGCGCAATTTGCAAGACCAGGGCTATATCCCCGTGCGCATTACTTCCAGGCAAAGAACCTTAAGAAAATGGCGCTTTCCGCCATTCCCCTCCGGCCGGAGAAAAATAAGTAGTCTTCTGACCTTTACCCAGGAATTAGCCACCTTAATTTCCGCAGGGCTACCTTTGGACCGCAGCTTGGACATATTGGCTTCTTTAACCCCCGATATAAAAATGCAAGAAATTCTGCGCGATGTCTTAGCGCGGGTCCGCGGAGGAAACTCCTTAGGAGAGGCCTTAGCAAATCATCCGCAGATTTTTCCTAATTTATACATCAACATGGTGAAAGCCGGAGAAGTAGGCGGTTTTTTGGAAACCATTTTTATGCGCTTGGTCCAGTATTTGCAAAGGGTAAAGGAAATAAGGGAATATTTGATTTCCATATTAATCTACCCCATCATCTTGACTACAGTGAGTGCCGTATCCATTACTATTTTGGTAGCTTTCGTCATCCCCCGTTTCAGGCGCATTTTTGCCGACCTTGGCCAAACTATTCCTCTCCCTACGCAGATAGTCTTGGTAGGAAGTCAATATTTTCGCGATTATTGGTGGTTAGGGATTGTTTTAATTGGGGTTTTTTACTTATCTTGGAAAGCCTATGTCCAAGGCGAAGAGAGAAGGTGGCGCTGGGACCGTTTCAAATTATCCTGGCCGGCCTTCGGCTCGCTCATAAAAAAAATTGAAGTGGCCAGATTTTCACGGACTTTGGGAACTTTATTGCAAAGTGGGGTACCCATTTTATCTGCCCTTAACCTGGTCAGAGAAGTTTCCCAAAACCAAGCTGTCGCCCAGGCCATTGATTATGTGCAGGAACGCCTCCGGGAAGGCAAAGGGATGGCGCGCGCCTTAAAGGAAATAGAGATCTTTCCGCCCCTTGCCGTGCATATGATCGAAGTTGGGGAAGAAACCGGAAAGTTGGAAGAGATGTTGGATAAAGTAGCTAACAGCTATGAAGAGAGCATTCAAAGTACTACCAAACGCTTAGTTTCCCTTTTGGAACCTTTAATAATCTTAGTCATGGGGCTTATTATTGGTTTTATCGTCATCTCCATGCTTTTAGCAGTATTCAGTTTGCAAGAGATTCCTTTTTAATTAAGGGAGTAGTATTTTCCCTCCAAAGAAAGGCCAATTTTTAAGGAGGATAGATGCCCAAAGAAATAAAGAGAACCAAAGGCTTCACCTTGATCGAATTACTAATAGTAATTATTATCATTGGTCTGTTAGCTGCCTTAGTAGGCCCAAGACTTTTCGGGAAAGTGAGCACGGCTAAACAAAAAGCAGCCAAGGCGCAGATTGAGTTGTTCGGGACGGCCCTGGATGCTTTACGTTTAGACGTAGGCCGTTACCCCACGACGGAAGAAGGATTAAGAGCTTTAAGGGAGAAGCCCGCGGGAATGGAAGGGTGGAAAGGTCCTTATTTGCCTAAAGAAGTCCCCAAAGATCCATGGGGCAGAGCCTACGTGTATAAATGTCCAGGGGAGCACGGAGAGTATGATTTAATTTCTTATGGCCTGGATGGAGTGGAAGGCGGGGAAGGAGAAAACCAAGATATCGTCAGCTGGAAGGATATTGATGAAAAAAAATAAAGGTTTTACGCTCCTCGAATTAGTTTTGGTTCTTATCTTATTAAGCCTGGGCGTGTATTTAGTAGTCCCTTCTATGGCCCGCTTGGCCACGGCCGTAGAATTAAAAGGCACAGCCCAAAAAATAGCGGGAATTTTACGCTATTACCGTATGGCCACGGTTCAAAAAGGGCAAGTGCATCAGATCCTTATTGATCAAAAACAAAGAGAACTAATCGTCCGGGCGCTGAAATCAGGAAAAAAAGAAGGAACAGATTTCACCTGGACGGAGAAGATTAAATATCAAATTCCCGCGGGTATAAATTTGCAAGAAGAAATATGCCCCGGGGAATACAATGCCGATTTGCCGGCTATTGAATTTTACCCGACGGGTCAAGCCAATGGCGGCCAAATACTGTTGGTTGATCCAGACCAGCAAGGCTACCGCATCAAGATCAGTTTTTTAACCGGCTTAGTAGAAGTAGAAAAAATTTAGATATGCGCCGACCTAAAAGTAGTTTAGGCTTTACTTTAATAGAAGTGGTTATAGCTTTAGGGCTAATGGGCTTAGCTTTAATTGTCCTCATCGAGTTATTTGCGGGCGCCCTGCGGCTGGGGAAGACGGCTAATGAGTATTCGCGAGCTACAGCCTGGGCCAGAATGAAATTAGAAGAAGTTATTTTGCAACCTAAATTACAAGAAGGCCAGGAAGAAGGGGAGCTGCCGGAAAACTACCGGTGGCAATTAGAAATTAAAAAAACAGAAATTTTGAGAGAAAGATATGGAGACGTACCTGTACCCTTAGAACTTTATCAAATCAAGTTAAAAGTTAATTGGAAATCAGGGATGAAAGAAAGAAACTTGGTGTTCGAAACCTATAAATTCCTAAAAGAAACTGCTGGAGAAGAAAAAATTTGAAATACTTTTTTTCATGGAAAAAAACTGGCGGCTTCACTTTAGTGGAAGTGATGGTTACTTTAACCATTCTGGGATTTGTCCTCTTAATAATCTTTGGGGTTTTCCGCTTGGCTCTTTCTTCATGGCACAAAGGAGAAGAAATTCAAGAGATAGATCAACAAATACGGACGGTAGAACAATATCTCTTCCGGCAGATCAAGTCGGCCCAACCCTATAAAGTCAAAAGTAGTAAGGCCGAAGGAGATTACTTGTTCTTTGAAGGGACTGCCCAGATGCTGAAATTTATTTCCACTTATTCATTA
The DNA here is from genome assembly GCA_049699975.1 of Thermodesulfobacteriota bacterium. Lineage (GTDB taxonomy): Bacteria > Desulfobacterota > SM23-61 > SM23-61 > SM23-61 > CAZAGD01. The sequence goes on along the minus strand of JBNAWB010000151.1, from coordinate 4,164 downwards.
CGGTATAAAAGATCAGAAGGGCTGGTGCTGGTGATTTATGATTTGCGTCAGCAAAATGGGGAGGGAACTCTTTTGCTCTCGGAAAAGAGAGTGCTTAACAAAGACCTCCAGGAGGAAGTGTACGATCCGGAAGCAGCCTGGCCTTTACTCAAGAATCTAAAGGAAGCTTACTTTGAATATTACCAAGAAGAAGATAAGGTCAAAGGTGCTAACGCCGAATGGGTGCGGGAATGGTCGGGTAAAGAGCGGGGCCAATTGCCGGCGGCTGTGCGTTTACGACTCAAGCAGGATAAGGAAATAGAAAAAGGAAAGTCCGTCCAAGTAGATTTAGTAATGTGTCTTCGGGCCTCCCGCTGGGAAGAGATTAAGGCCCTTCCGCAAAGAAGAATAATACCGCAAAGACCGGCTGGATGAAGATGAGCAGACAAAATAAAAAAATTGGCCAAGAAAAGGGAGTTGCTCTGCTGGTTACTATTTGGATTATTACGATCCTAGTGATCGTGGCTTTTGAATTTAGCGCCGCCATGCGCTTAGAGAGTTATAGCGTTAAAAATTACCAAGAAGAGGCCCAACTATATGCCTTGGCCTGTGGGGCCTATGAGCGAGCCCTTTGGGAACTTAGTTGTCGGCATGATCCTTTTCTTAGACAAAAGAGGCGAGATTTAATTAGAGAGGAAATTCCCGCTGAAAAAAAAGAGTGGTTAATCGATGGCCGGCCTTACACTTTTTCCCTTGGCCAGGGAATATGCCAAGTACGTATTTATGGAGAAGCGGGAAAAATAAATATTAATTTGGCTTCCGATAGAACTTTGCGGCAAGTGGCCGCGTGTTTAGGGCTGGAAGGAGAAAGTAAAGATATTTTGGTGGACTCCATCCTTGATTGGCGTGATCCAGATGATTTTTATCGGCCTCATGGGGCTGAAAATGATTACTACCGTTCCCTCAAAGAGCCTTATGATTGTAAAAATGGATATTTGGCCACTATCGAAGAACTCTTGTTAGTTAGAGGCGTCAGTAAAGAATTATTTTGGGGGAAAAAAATTTTATTTCCTGGGGAAAAAGAAGAAAGAATGGTCGGCTTAAAAGATATCTTCTCTGTTTATGCCGCCGGCGAACAGATTGATCTTAATGCCGCGGGGTGGCCGGTGCTCCGTTGCTTTTTAGGATTACCCGGAGAAGTGGCGGACAAAGTAATTGCGGTGCGGGAAGAAAGAGAATTTGAAAACTTGACAGATCTCACTCAGCGAGTGCCAGAAATACAACCTTTTTTAAAAGAAATTGGCCGGTTTATTTCTTTTCGCCCTTTACATCCTTATTACACAGTGGAGACGAGAGCTTGGATAAGAGAGGACGAATTGGGAAGGGGCCTTAAGGCCATCATTAAAATCGATGTCCGCGAAAAAAATGGTTACAAGGTAATCCAATGGATCGACCATATTTCCTGAAGGATTGAAGCAGATATGGCTGGTAACAATTTAAGCTTAGGAATTGACATAGGAAAAAATAAGTTAGCCCTTTGCCTCTTACAAAAAACTTGGCGAGGGATTAGGCTGATAGATTATCAAGTCAAAACTTGGGCGGAAGATTTTGCCGTTGAGGATCAGCTTCAATTCGTTAGCAATTTTGTGGCCCAATATGCCGCAGCTAAAGATAAAGTTTTTCTGGCTCTTCCTCGGGAAAAAACCGTCCTCCGTTTCCTGCGTTTGCCCTGGGCTGCCCAAGAAAATCTGCGCCAGGTCTTAGAGTACGAGGCGCCTAAATACATTCCCTGCGCAGCCGAAGAAATTTGTTTTGATTATCAAGTTCTCCAGCGAGACGGACAAGGGCTGAGTTTAGTAGTTCTCTTCAGCAAGAGAGGGGAAATCGCTCAATATCTTGCTTTATTAGAAAAAATTGGTCTTAAACCCCGAGCTATCCAAATTTCTTCCTTAGGAGCGCTCAACCTCTTCCTTTACCACGCGGGAGAAAATTATAAAAAGAAGGCAGTTTTACTCGACCTGGAGGGATCAACCGCGGAGATTAATTTTCTCAAGGAAGGAAAATGGCAGGAAAACTTTCTTTTTCCCTTACCCCCCGAGAAAAAAGGAGAGAAGATTATTCAAATTTGTCAAATGGGCGGAGTCCCCGAGACCGAGTTCGGGCAAACTGAGTTTTACGTATACGGATTAGGGGTAGAAACAAAATCTGGATCCTCCTCGCTTGACCATCCCTCTTTGAAGTATATAATTCCTCCCCCGCGGCATAAGATAAAAACGAGGCGAGGAGAATCATTACCTCCGGCCATTTATGGCGCAGTGGGAGTTCCCCTGCCCGGATTGATAAAGACAAATTACCAATTAAATCTTCTCGCGGAAGAGAAGAAGAAAAAAACTCACCAAGTGGGTAAGCCGCTTTTTATATTTCTGCTTTCTTTGAGCATTTTGCTTATTCTTGCTTGGATATGGGGTTCATACCAAAAAATCCAAGATGAGCTGCAATATTTACGGGCAGAAGTAAATAAGAAAAAACCCGAGGTAACCGCTGTAGAAAATTTAAAGAAAGAAAGGGAGAAAATTCTTAAAGAGATAGCCGAATTTGAAAAGCTTAGTTATTTAGAAGCGCGGAAAATAGAAATTTTAAAGGAATTAACCCAAATATTGCCCGCCACAGTTTGGGTATGGAATTTAAAAGCTACTGGTCGCGAAATAGAAATTAGTGGATTCGCTGATTCAGCCTCTGACCTTATCCCGTTGCTCGACCGCTCTCCCCTTTTTGAGAAAGTGGAATTTTTGGCCCCGGTGACCAAAGAACGTGATCGCCGTTTGGGCAGCGATAAGGAAAAAGAAAGGTTTAAAATTCGCATGTACCTGGAAAAAAAGAGGCTTTAATTATGCAACCCTCAAAATTGTTATCCCAAAGACAGATTACTTCCCCCCGAATCTTTTGGCTCCTCTTAGCCTTGGTTGCCGCTTTATCCCTCTATTACTTGGCCATTATCCCCTGGGAGGAGACCAAGAAAAAAGCTGAAGAAGAGATCAGATTAAAAAGGAAAATCCTGACCCAGTACAATGAAATTTTGCAAAATCGGTGGCAAGTAGAAATGAACTTGGAAAAGGCCAAGAAACAGATGGAAGAAATTAATAAAAAACTTATTTCTGGGGATACTCTGCAGTTAGCCGCGGCTAACCTCCAAGATATGGTCAAAAAAATTGCTGAAAAAAATTTTGTGAGTTTAAGGAGTTTTCGCATTTTAGAGCCCAAGGACATAGGTCCCTTTCGCCAAGTATCTTTACAGATAGAATTTTTGCCCACTAATAGTATGTTGAATTTAAGCCATTTTATCGCTGACTTAGAGAACCAAGAAAAATTAATAATTATCTCCGATATGGACCTGCTGATTATTAATCCGCGCCTGCCCAATGCGCTGCAGGGGAATTTAATGGTTTCGGCCTATATGCAAGGAAGCAAGATCCAGGAAAAGAGCAAAGAAAAGTAAAAGGGGCAAAATCTATGTTTAAGCATTACGGGTTTCTTAATTTTATTTTGAGCGTAATTATTATCTTTCTTTTTATTAAGAATTATGAAACTTGGAGTAAGCCTGATTCAGAACTGATCATCAAAGAAGAAGGCAAGCGCAGTGAGAGCAAAGGAGACGCCTTCCCCCTTTTATCCACCCCAAATATTCCCAAATTTGACGCCTCCTCTTTGACAATTATTGCGGAAAAGAATATCTTCCATCCTGAAAGGCGAGAATTCCTTTCTCTTAATCCTGAGCAGCCAAAGGCTATAGCCATGAATCGTCCTCAGCTTCAACTTCAAGGAGTGTTGATAACAGATGAAGTACAGAAGGCTTCCTTGATCCTGCAAGGAAAATCTTTGGCCAAAGGAGAGAAAGCGGCTAAGACTTTAAATTTAGGGGATCAAATCGGAGAGTATAAATTAACGAAAATATTACCCGACCGAATAGTCTTAGAAGGACCAGGGGATGTGTATGAAGTATTTTTATATGACTTAAAGTCGCCCAAAAAGAGGATGGAAATAAGAACTCCCACCCGCCCCACCGAACCTATACGTTCTGCTCCGGGGGGGCCGGTACCAACTACGAGAAATCCGCCACCCCCGTCCCCAACTCCGCAACCCTTTGTTGGACCGGCAAGAGAAATTCAACTCCCTACCTATCAGCCC
>JBNAWB010000150.1:0-9110 GCA_049699975.1 Thermodesulfobacteriota bacterium | reverse complement strand
CCCTCGTTCCATGGAAGAAACCACTGCCTCATGATTCTGAATTCAGGCCTGCCTCGGGCCTGCCTCGGGCCATACTTCTCCCACTTTTCAGTGACGGATTACCTGGCAAGAGATTTTTTTCTTGCTTCAAAAAGAAAGTTCTGCTATAAACTAACCCATGGAAGAAACGCGCAGGTTATATTTAAAAGTGGGGGATTGGGTATTTCACCAGCGCTATCCAGAATGGGGAATGGGATTGGTGGTGGAAGAGAGGAATTCTTTGGTTTTGGGTGGATCTTCTTACGTCAAAGTTGTTTTTCGGGATGGACAAACCAGAATCTTTGATAATAATTTCCAAAACCCAACATGCTGCTACCATTTTGGTCTGCGCCGGCGCTAATCCCGCACAGATTACTCGCGGGGCAAGTCAATAATTAGGTTGCTTTCCGTCTTTTTTTCTCTCTCCTCTTTTTCTAAAGCTAATTGCCTTTCTAAACTCCTTTGGACTAAAGCGCATAAAAAAGTATGCGGAGATAACAGTCCGCTCTCTTTCTCTAAGAATAAGGCAGAGGCCAGACAAATGCGGGCTTCGTATTCTTTTCCCTGTTTAAACAAAATGTACGCCATTTCTTCCAAGCGTCGTCGATAAAGGAATCTTCTATCTGGACTAAAAAGTTCTTGAGCTGCCAGAGCGTAAATATCTTGCAGACGACTTTCCTTTTGCTGTTGGCTCAAAACCAGCCTGGAGGTGGAGGCTTCTTTGTAGAGATCATAATACTTTTGTAATTCTTCTTTTTTCAAAAACCAGCCATCAAAGAGGGGCATTTCGAAGAGCAGAGGAGAGCGATCGAGCAGGTCCGACCTATTTGTAACTTCCTCTATAGACAAAAATTGATAAACGATAGGTTTTAAAGGAAGGGCCGGGGGAGAACCTAAATAAGGAAGCCACTGATTAAAATCAGCAGGAGGGTTTTTCCCTTTTTTCTGCCCCGCTTCCACGGATTCCATAATCAACCCCAAGGCGTAGTTCGGGTCTACTTCGACTAAGGAGGTAATATTCTCTTTAAAAGCGGCCAGATACTCGGCACTTGATTTTTTAGTAAAATCTTGGACAAAAAAATTTAAAATTCCTTCTTCATCCCTCATAAATATTTGGAAAATCAAAGTTCCCTTGGGGATTTGCGGCTGGGCAATGAGCACCAACCGAGCTCCTTCGCTATCGTAGGCGCTAACGTAACCCTGGGCTGGCTCCAGTTTGGGCGGGGAAAAAATAGCCGGTTCTTGATCTGTTATTTCCGCAACCTGCCATCCTTTACTTTTTAGGCGAAATAAAGAACGCCGCATGGCCTTGATCAATTTCTTATCTTGAACCTTAGGCGCAAAATCTTGGAGAAGCTCGACCGCTTGGGGGGAAGACCAAGACCCTAAGCTGTTTGTTACGGCCAGATCGATATTTGCATCTTTACCCCAAATGCTTTTGAAGAGCTGCGGGAGCTCAGGCAATTCTTTTGCAATTAATTCAAGGAAAAAATCTTCTTGTTCCTGGGGCGAGAAAGACTTTAACTTCGTAACCACCAAATCTATATTTTGGACCAATGAGGATGGAGCAGCGGTAAATTCTTGTTCCAAAGAAATTACCCGCGGGGAAGGAGATGTCTTTTTTTTCTTTTTTTCTCGATTCATGCTTAGGATTACCTTTCTTCTTTCTGGATATCTAAAACCTTTAATTCTAAAGTTTTCCTGCCTTGGTAAAACCCCAGGGTAGGGGAGAAGGCTAATTTTATCCGTTCTCTGCTCAGGGGATGAAGGTTGGCCATATTAAAGCCGATGGCTTCGCGGATTATTCGGCCTTGTTGGAGGCGCAGGCGCATATGATTCTTTCCGACCAAACGCGACTCTAAAACTTCTAAATCTGCTGTGGCTAATACAGGTTCGGGATTGCCCGGTCCAAAAGGAGCCATAGCCTCCAATTCCTGAAAAAAGAGTTCATCTATTTGACCAAGATGGGCCCAAGAGTCAATAGGGAGGGCCGGAATAAAATCCTCTTCTTGACAGCTGCTGCGCACTACTGCTTCGAAAGCTTCCGCAAAGGAAGGTATATGTTCAGGACGAATCAACAAACCGGCTGCTTGGGCGTGTCCGCCGAAAGCCTCCATCCATTGGTGGCATTTTTTTAAGCCCGAGAAAAGAGGAAAAGAAGTGATAGAACGTCCGGAACCCTTGGCCATCTTTTCTTGGCAAGCAATAAGAATAGTGGGGCGATAAAACTCTTCCGTCAGGCGCGAAGCGACGATGCCGATAATTCCGGGGTGCCAATCTGCAGAAGCCAGGACAAAAGACTTCTTTTCTGGCCACATTTGGCCGGAAATTATCATTTCTTTTGCGGATGCATAAATTTTTTCCTCTATTCTTTGCCGCAGCGAGTTAGCCTGCTCAAGGCGGGAGGCTATCTGTTGGGCTTCTTGTTCATTATCCGTAATGAACAAGTGGACGACTTCGTGGGCATCACCCAAGCGCCCGGCGGCATTGATTCGAGGTCCGAAGCGGAAAAGAATAGTATTAGTGTCTAACGGGCTTTCGCCGAGGGCGGCTAATTCTTTTAAGGCTCTGATTCCTGGCCGAGTTGACTGCTGCAATTGGGCCAGACCAAATTTCACAAAAATGCGGTTCACGCCCAGCAGGGGGACAACGTCGGCCGCGGTGCCCAAAGCCACCAGATCCAGAAATTCTTTCAAATTAGGAAGGGCCTGATGATTTCCTAAACCAGTTTGCCTCAAGACCTGGCGCAGGGCAATTAGCAAATTAAAAACAACACCCACACCGGCCAATTCTTTAAAAGGATAAGCACAATTTTCCTGCTTGGGATTGAGAATGGCGAAAGCCGGAGGCAACTCTTCGGGTACTTCATGATGATCGGTGATGATGACCTCTAAGCCATTTGCCTGGGCCCAGCGCACTTCTTCTTGATTACTTATTCCGCAATCCACAGTGACTAAGAGATCCGTGCCCTTGCTGCGGATTTTTTGCAGGGCATCTATGTGCAAACCATATCCCTCGTGCAAACGATGAGGGATATAAAAATCTACCCGGGCGCCAACTTTCCTTAAGAAAAGGAGCAGCAAGGCCGTGGCCGTTGTGCCATCTACGTCATAATCGCCGAAAATGGTAATTTTTTCTTGTTTTCTTATGGCGGTGCTTAAACGGTGGGCAACTTTGTCTATATGGCGCATGGAAAAGGGATCGGGCAAATCAGCCAAAGTTGGAAAAAGAAATTTGTTAACTTGTTCTTTATCTTTAATCCCCCGGTTAAAGAGAATTTGAGCGGTAAGGGGAGAGATCTTTAATTCTCGACAAAAGGAATCAGCAGAGCCATTAAAGGGTTGGATAATCCAGGTTTTGTTAAGGTGATTAGCCAATTATTCTCCTTTGTCAAACAGGTTTTAAAATTATTTAAGTAAAGCTGTTAATCATTACTTGTCTTAAATAAATTTTGCCCATTATAAGCGGTTAAGGAGGCGTTGCCATTCCCGATCCACATTTTGTTGGATCCGTTCCCAGTCTCCTTCTCGCAAATAGGAAAACCGTCCCTGCTTCTGCAGATACTCCTTTACCGGAATTTTTTCGGGATCCAAGTTAAGCTGATACCGCTCTCCTTTTTCCACTTCATAAAGAGGAAAAATTCTGGTCTGCACGGCCAGCCGCGCCAGCTGAATCGTAAGCTCGGAGGAGAATCTCCAACCTACGGGGCAGGGCGAGAGGGTATAGATAAAGCTGAGCCCGCTTGTTTCCTGCGCTTTCTTTAATTTACGCTGAAAATCTTCGGGATAGGCGATAGAAGCTGTAGCCACATAGGGAACTTGGTGGGCGACCATAATCTCTACTAAATCTTTCTTGGGTTGATTTTTTAAACTTGCGGGGGGTGTGGTCGTCGTCCAGGCGCCCCAAGGAGTAGCTGATGAGCGCTGAATGCCTGTATTCATATAGGCTTCGTTATCGTAACAAATATAAATAAAATCATCGTTCCTTTCGGCCGCCGCGGAGAGGGCTTGCAGTCCTATGTCGAATGTTCCCCCATCACCTGCTATAACCACTACTTTAGTTCGCTCATCTTTCTGCATTTCTAAGGCAGCTTTAATGCCGGCGGCGGCAGCGGCAGATGAGGCAAAAGGAGTAGCGTAAGTAGCTACGCGGGTTGGTGAAAAAGGATAAGTGCACAAGATTGTCCCTAAGCAGCTCGCCGTAATTACCGTGATAGTTTGCTGCCCCAGTGCTTGAAACGTATGGCGCATAATTAAAGGCATGGCACAACCGGGGCAGGCTCCATGTCCGGATATCAAATATTCTTCTTCTTTATTTTTGGGTTTCATTTTTTCCTGTAGCCTCCTTTGTTGCATGATATCTCATGTAAGCGGCTAAATCAAGAATAGTTTAAAAAACTGCCCTGCGTCGCTTATTACATACTTGTAAGCTCTTTAAATTTGGTTAAGCAAATCCTACTCTCCTTTGCTAAAAGTAAGAAAGTATAGGCCAGATTAATTTATTATCGGCCCTGGATGGCAGTCCCTGGGTGATTAACATAGGGCAAGCCTTTAGGGCTTGCCGCAAATGGGGCCAGGAATGAACCTTTGCCCTACAATTCCCACTCTCCACTTGGCAAATTCTTTAACCCCACCTAACCTCCCCTTAAATTAAGGGGAGGAAGGAGGGGTTACCTTTAAATTCTCGGTGATCTCTTTATCCTTTGTGGCAAAAATATTTTTAAATTAAAATTTCTCTGCGCTCTTGGCGTGCTCTGCGGTTAATAATTTTTGGACGCAGATGAACGCAGATTTTCAGGATTAAAATTATTATTAATTCTCCTCTGTGATCACATTAATCTCTGGGGCAAAATTTATTTTAAAATTTTCTCTGTGGCCTCCATGCTCTCTGTGCCCTCCATGCTCTCTGGGGCTAATAGATTTTTATAAATTACTCTGCGCTCTTGGCGCGCTCTGCGGTTAAAGCTTTTAGAGAAGCCCTACAATTCCTTTAGGTCATTACGAGGGAGCGTAGGGAGATGCGACCTACGCTGCGCTCGCCAAGACGAAATCATCTCCCCTTTTCAGTGATGAATTACGAGACCGATCTTTTTTAAGTTGTATTTTGAAACAAAAAGTGTTATTTAAAAAAATATAATTTGCCGAAAGGACTAAGCAAATGATAACCAAGATTAGGCTAATGAAAAATAATTTCTACTTATTTTTCCTGGGTGCCTCTTGCTTATTGCTCATGGGCATGGGTGAGCTGGGGGGAACAGCACCTTTGGAGAAAATTCCCATCCCGCCCAAAGATTTTAAAGTGGAGATATCCGACCAAATGGGTGTAAAGACTAATTTGTCCAAATTCAGCCAAGAGGGAAAAGTTGTTCTGGCCGGGAAAAGAGGACAAGCCCAGGTAGCTATTCCCTTTGAAATTATCTCCAAAATAGAATTTGTAAAATTAGAGGGACAGGAAGTTATCTTAAAAGTCTCCTTACGGGAAGCCAAAAGTTATGAGATAAAAATAGAAAAAAAATCCAAATTTTTCGGCCAAGCTGATTTTGGCCCCTTGCGCATTGAAGCTCAAGATATAAAGACGATAAATTTCCTCCCGTAGAAAAAATCCCCATTTGCCAAATGGATTAAGCAAAGGAACAATAAAAATAAGGAGCAGAGAGGAGCATGCCCGGGAAAAAAATACCTCGCAAGAAATTGCTCAAGGAGCCGGACGAATTTATTTCCACTACGGGAAAAATTTTACAATTCTTCCGTAGTCACCGCCGGGAAGTTACCTTATATGGCCTAATTGCCCTAATCGTACTGCTCATCGGGGCGGCGGGTTATTATTTTCTACTTTGGCAAGAAGGTAAAGCGCAAGCTGTTCAACATCAAGCCCGGCAAATTTATTCCGAAGCTTTTGGGGCAACCTCTACTTCGGAAAAGCAAAAGGAAAAATACCAAAAGGCCTTAGAAAAATTTCGAGAATCACTTTCCTTTTATACCCGTGATAAAATTTCCCAGATGGCGCATCTCTACATAGGCCACTGTCATTATGCCTTAAAAGAATATCCCCAAGCAGTAGCTGCTTATACGCGTTGTTTATCCGGACCATACCGGGCCATAGCGCTTGATGGCCTTGCCCATTCTTTTGAGGCGCAGGGGGATTTTGCCCAAGCTCTGGAACATTATCAGAAAAATACTGAGCAAGAAGGCAATCCCTATTTTTTAGAAGCTATCTTAGGGATAGCCAGATGTTATGAAAGCTTAAAACAGACGCCCAAAGCCGTAGAATTTTATGAAAAAGCTTTAAGCAAGAAGCCACCAGAACGAGTAGCCGATTTCATTCAAAGAAAAATAAGAGAACTTAAGGGGTAAGGAAATGGTCGAGAAGAAAAGAGTGATTTTATCGGGCAACGAGGCCATTGCCCGGGGAGCTTATGAAAGCGGTGTTAAAGTAGCGGCGGCTTACCCGGGAACTCCGAGTACGGAAATTTTGGAGAGCCTCAGTAGATATGATGGGATGCATGTGGAATGGTCACCAAATGAAAAGGTGGCCTTGGAAGTTGCTATGGGAGCGGCTTTTGGGGGCGCGCGCGCTTTAGTAGCTATGAAGCACGTGGGAGTCAATGTAGCGGCTGATCCCTTATTCACCCTCTCTTATACGGGGCTGCGTGGCGGCCTGGTTTTAGTTACGGCCGATGACCCGGAGATGCATAGCTCACAGAATGAGCAGGATAATCGCCATTATGCTAAATTCGCTAAAGTGCCTATGTTAGAACCAAGCGATAGCCAGGAGGCTAAAGATTTTACGATTTTAGCTTTTGAGTTGAGTGAAAAATTTGATACGCCCGTAATGCTCCGGACTACGACGCGGGTCTCCCATTCTCAGTCCATAGTAGAATTGGGAGATAGAAAAGAACCTCCGCTAAAATTGGGTATAGTTAAAGACCCCAAGAAGTTTGTTATGCTGCCGGCCAATGCCCGCTTGCGCCATCCCCTGGTAGAAAAAAGAATGGAAGATCTAAAACGCTTGGCGGAGACTTTTGCTGGCAACCGTATTGAATGGGGCGACAAGCAAGTAGGAATTATCACCAGCGGTATAGCTTACCAATACGCCAAAGAGATTATGCCCCAAGCCTCCTTTTTAAAATTGGGGATGGTCTACCCTTTGCCGCAAGAGATGATAAAAGCTTTTGCTAAGGAAGTAGAAAAACTCTTTGTGGTAGAAGAACTTGACCCATTTATTGAAGAATTTGTGCGGACTTTAGGGTTGGATGTAGTGGGCAAGTCAGCTTTTCCCATCTGCGGAGAACTGACGCCTTCTTTAGTAGCCCGAGGGCTTAGAGGCGACCCCTTGCCTCCGCCAGGGGAAATAACCCCCAATTTACCACCCCGTCCTCCGATTATGTGTCCGGGTTGTCCCCATCGAGGTATATTTGCTATTTTGAGCAAATTAAAACTTTTTGTTACCGGCGATATCGGTTGTTATACTTTAGGCTTTCTTCCCCCTTTGAATGCGATTGATACTTGTGTATGCATGGGGGCTTCCATTGGCCACGCCATGGGTTTGGATAAAGGTCTGGGAGAAGAGGCCCAGGGAAAAGTTGTCGCCGTAATTGGCGATTCCACTTTTCTCCATTCGGGGATTACGCCCTTGTTAGATGTAGTCTACAATAAAGGAAAGGTTACCTTGATTATTTTGGATAACGGCACGACGGCCATGACCGGCCGGCAGGATCATCCGGGAACAGGATATACGCTAAAGGGGGAAGAGACCTTTCGCGTGGACTTAGCCAAATTGGCCAAAGCTTTGGGTGTTAAATATGTCCGGATAGTGAACCCTTACCAGTTAAAAGCAACGGAAAGAGTAATTAAAAAAGAATTGCAGCGGCCGGCTCCCTCAGTAATTATTTCTCGTGCGCCTTGTGTCCTATCCCGACGCGAAAGAATGGTTTCCGGACAGCCTTTCTTTGTAGATCCTGATCTTTGCCGAGGATGTCGGGCTTGTTTACAGTTAGGATGCCCGGCCATTGCTTGGGCGGAAGGAGACCATAATCAAGAAGGAGGACAAAAGAAAGGCCGGGCGGTGATCGATAAATTCTTATGTAATGGCTGTACGCTTTGCGTACAAGTCTGTAAATTTGCTGCTATAAAGGAAGAACATGAATAATAAGCAAGTTACCAATATTTTAATTGTTGGTGTAGGTGGGCAAGGGATTATCCTAGCCTCGGATATCATGGCTGAAGTTTTTTTAGAAGCAGGGTTTGATGTAAAGAAGAGTGAGGTTCACGGTATGGCCCAAAGGGGAGGGAGTGTTTCTACTCATGTGCGCTTTGGTTCCCGCGTCTACTCCCCGCTCATTAAAGAAGGGGAGGCCGATATTTATGTCGCTTTTGAAGAATTGGAGGCCCTGCGCTATCTCTACTTTTTAGCTCCTCAGGCCACCATCCTTTTAAATAGGGAACGTCTCAACCCTCCTTCAGTTTCTTTGGGTAAAGATAAATATCCGGCTGAGGTAGCGGAGATTCTCTCGCCGAAAGCAAAAGTACTTAAGAGTATCCCGGGGAGAGAATTGGCCAGCAAAGCAGGTGACCAGCGTGCCATTAATACAGTTATGTTAGGCGCCTTGGCCAACTTCTTGCCCATTCCGGCCGAAATTTGGGAGACCAGTATTCGTCGGCATTTGCCCGCCAAAGCCCACGAGATTAATTTACGCGCGTTTCAATTAGGGAGGAGCGCCTAAATTGCCTCGGCTCTCTTTTTTTAAGAAAAGGGAAGGCTTCCTTTTTCTATTCTGGGCTATCTTGTTGCTGCGCCCCTCATTATTTTTGGGGGCTCAAGAAGGGGAAGTAAGAATCTTAGATGAAAAGTTACAAATGGACTTAGCCGACCATTTTTTTAATGAAGGAGATTATTATCGGGCCATAACGGAATATAAACGTTTTCTTTTTTTCTTTCCCCGCAGTCTGAAAACTGAAGAAGTTTATTTCCAGATGGCCAAGGCTTATTTAAAGGGGAAAAAGTGGGAGGACGCCCTGCTCACCCTCGACCGTTTGCAGAAGCAATTTCCTCATTCCCCGCGCCGAGGGGAAGTATATCTTCTCCAAGGTTTG
>JBNAWB010000149.1:0-9111 GCA_049699975.1 Thermodesulfobacteriota bacterium | reverse complement strand
CTTAAATATTCTTATCAATTCGTAGGGCAAGCCTTTATGGCTTGCCAAATGCGGCAAGGGTCAAGGCCTTGCCCTACTGCTGTCGCCTCGTTCCATGGAAGATCTACTGCCTCATGATTCTGAATGAATGTCTACTTCTAGCCTGCCTGTAGTCCTTTCCCCAAAACTCAGCCATTTATTAATTATGACTCCGTCTCTTGGAGGGGGAAGGAGAAGGAAAATGACTTTTGACAATACGTACCAATAAAAGGAGGAAAAATGAAAAAGAAGAAAACTATTCAAGATTTTTATGCTATGAAAGAAAAAGGAGAACCAATTACTTTTATCACCAGTTATGACTATCCCACGGCTACTTTTGCGGAGAAAGCCGGCGTGGATATGATCTTAGTAGGGGATTCTTTGGGCATGTGTGTTTATGGTTATGAGGGCACCATGCCGGTCACTATGGATCAAATGATTGTCCATACAGAGGCGGTGCGGAGAGGAGCGCCCAATACTTTTGTAATTGGGGACATGCCTTTCTTGTCTTACCAAACTAATGACGAAGCCGCGGTAGAGAACGCCGGCCGTTTCTTCAAAGAAGCCAGAGTCGATGCGGTTAAGTTAGAAGGAGGGGTACGCGTAGCGAGCCGCATTAAAGCCATTGTGGATGCGGGAATGTTAGTCATGGGCCATATAGGTTTGACTCCCCAAAGCTCCTCCCAATTAGGAGGTTTTAAGGCCCAAGGGCGCACTTTGGAAAGTGCTAAAGCCCAAGTGGAAGATGCCCTGGCCGTTCAAGAAGCTGGGGCAGCTATGATTCTGTTAGAAGCAATCCCACCTGAGGTAGCGGGCTATATCCGGGATCTCCTGACCATTCCCGTTCTTTCTATTGGAGCCGGTCCATATTGTGATGGCCAGTTGCTGATCGTGAGCGACATGTTGGGCATCTTTGAAGCCTTCACCCCCAAATTCGTTAAGCGTTATGCCGAAGTGGGCAAGATCTGTACGGAAGCTCTTACTGCTTATGTCCAAGATGTGCGGAATAAGGCTTTCCCTGAACCCAAGCATATTTACCCAATGATTCCGGAAGAATTGGCCAAATTTAAAGAATGGGCAGCGCAGCAGAAATCTGCTCTTAAAAAGTAAATTGCTTCTCCTCTGAAAAAAAGGCATAATCTTAAGTAAAGGGTTATGCCTTTTTATTTATTTCCCGGATAACTTTCCCCGGAAAACATATATGAGCTAAACCCTGCATATTTAAACTTAGGAGGTGGGTTATGTTCGAGTTCATTAAAAAAGCAATATTTATCGGGGCTGGCTTAGCCTCCATGACGGCGGACAAAATTGAAGAAACGGTGAATGAAATTGTCAAAAAAGGAGATCTCACGGAAAAACAAGGCCGCGAATTAATCCAAGAACTTAAAGAAAGATCAACCAAAGTTAGAAAAGAGTTGTCTGAAAAAATCGAGAAGATAGTAAACGAAACTCTGCAAAAGTTAAATATTCCCACCCGCAAAGAAATCGAAGAATTGAAAGCCAGAATTGAACAGTTAGAGAAAGCTGGGGAGAAAAAAGAATAGCATGCTTCTGCGCCAGATAGGGGCCTTTTCGCGCACTTATCGCCATATAAATCGCTACCGCCAGATTCTCACTATTTTTTTTAAGTATGGCTTTGGTGATCTCATTGAAAGATTAAATATTAGCCAGTATTTAGAGTTTGGCCGGCGTTTAATTTTTCGGAGTCATCGAGTCAGAGCCGAAAAACTTACCCGAGCAGAGCGTTTGCGTCTGGCTTGCGCCGATTTAGGCCCTACTTTTATTAAGCTGGCCCAAATCCTTTCTACCCGTCCTGATCTGATCCCTTTAGAATTCGCCCAAGAATTAGCGAAACTCCAAGACCAGGCTCCTCCTTTCCCTTTTGCGCAGGTGAAAGAAATTATTGAAGAGGAGTTTAAAACACCTTTAGAGAATAAATTCGCCAGTTTTGACCCTACGCCCTTGGCAGCCGCTTCTATTGGCCAGGTGCATCGAGCCCGTCTGCTAGGTGGGGAAGAGGTGGTGGTCAAAGTGCAGCGGCCGGGTATTCGGCAATTAATTGAAGTAGATTTAGAAATCCTTTTCCATTTGGCCGTTTTAATGGAAAGACATATAGAGGAGTTGGCTAGGCAGAAACCAACTCGCATTGTGGAAGAATTTGCCCGCGTTTTAGAAAAAGAAATTGACTATGAGATCGAAGCTTCTAATTTAGAAAGGTTTGCCCAGCAGTTCCTTGACCATCCTTATCTATATGTTCCTCGCCTTTACCGCGCTGTTTGTAGCAGTAAAGTGCTGACCATGGAGTATATTTCCGGAATTAAGGCCAGCGAAATTCATCTTCTCGATCAAGAAGGATTCGACCGAAAAGAAATAGCTTCTCGGGGAGCAGATTTAATCTTAGAACAAATATTCCGCCACGGTTTTTTCCATGCTGATCCTCATCCGGGAAATATTTTTGTTTTACCAGGTAATAGAATTTGTTACTTGGACTTTGGCATGATGGGCAGCGTAGACCGGCAAGCTCGCGAAGATTTTGCCGATCTGATTTATGCTTATGTGCGCCGGGACGAAAGAAAAATCGTCTCTGCTCTGCTAAAAATTATTGAGTGGGAAGAAGAGCCTGATCGCCGCGCTTTAGAAAAGGATATAGCCGATTTTATAGCCAAGTATTTTGGGCGACCTTTAAAGGAGCTACGCGTGGCCATTATATTAAAAGACTTGCTTGATTTAATTAATCGCCATCATTTGCGTCTCCCCCCGGATATTTATCTCATGGGGAAAGCATTAGCCACGGCCGAGGGAGTCGGCTTGGCTTTAGATCCGGATATGGATATGGCCAATAAAGCTGCTCCTTTTATCAAGCAACTTAAAATACAACGTTTTAGTCCCCAAAGAATTTGGAAAGAATTTTTGGGGACAGGGGAAGACCTCCTCCAGCTCCTTAAAGAAATCCCCGGAGATCTCCAGGATATGCTGCGGCAGATAAAACAAGGTAAATATAAAATTGGATTAGAGCTACGCGGCCTGAACCAACTCTCTTCCCAAATTGATCGGGCTTCTAACCGCCTGGCTTTTTCTATATTAATATCAGCATTAATTATCTCCTCTTCTTTGATCATTAGTACCAATATCGGCCCTTTCCTGTTGGGGTTCCCTGTATTAGGAATTTTAGGTTTTGGTATCGCCGGTATTTTCGCAATTTGGTTGTTAATTTCCATCCTCCGTTCGGGGAGATTTTAAATAAATTTTGACCAAGAGAGCCTAAACTTTTGCTAAAAAATGTAAAGGAGGAAAGAAATAATGATTGACCAGGAGAAGTTTTTTCAAGCCATTTCTATGGGAAAGATGGAAGAAGTTAAACAATTGACTCAGCGAGCTCTGGAAGTGGGAGAAACTCCAGATAAAATTTTACAAGAGGGCTTGATTAAAGCCATGGAGCGCATCGGTCTCCTTTTTAAGAACAACGAAATTTATATTCCAGAAGTCCTTATTGCTGCCCGGGCCATGCATGCTGGTTTAGACGTGCTGCGTCCCATTCTGGCTAAATCAACTACAACCGCGGCGGCCAAAGTTATCTTAGGAACGGTTAGAGGCGACCTCCATGATATTGGTAAGAATTTAGTGGGGATGATGCTGGAAGGAGGTGGGTTTGAAGTTATAGATTTAGGAATTGATGTGCCTCCGGAAAAATTCCTGCAGGCCGCCCGCGAAAACGGTGCAAAAGTCATCGGCATGTCCGCTTTGTTGACTACTACTATGCTACAGATGAAGACTACAGTTGATTTGCTTAAAGCGGCGGGGTTGCAGAAAGAGATCAAAACCATCATTGGCGGCGCACCGGTTACGGCGGAATTTGCGCAAAAAATTGGAGCCGACGGTTATGCACCCGATGCGGCTTCTGCCGTCCAAGTAGTAAAAGGACTTGTCAGCCTCTAAAATCCATGTTAATTAATATTCTTTAATAAATCTTAAGGAGGTTGAGGTGCAATTTGCTGAACGTCTGCAAAAGATCCCCCCTTATCTCTTTGTTACTTTACGAAATAAAATTAACAAAGCCAAAGCTGAAGGGGTAGATGTAATTAATTTAGGCGTGGGCGATCCTGTTGATCCTACTCCCCAGCGCATAATTGACGAACTCTGTCGGCAGGCCCAGATCCCCATCAACCATCAATATCCCCTCGATGAGGAAAAAGGTATGTTGGCTTTCCGCCAAGAAGTAGCCTCCTGGTATGCTCGTAGATACGGGGTGGAATTGAATCCGGAAGGGGAAGTGCTCGGCTTAATTGGCTCTAAAGAGGGCTGCCACCATTTTGTCTTAGGCTTAGTTAATCCCGGCGAAGTAGTTTTAATGACTGACCCGGGTTACCCTGCTTATCGGGCTAGTATTTATATCGGAAACGGCGAACCCTATGCCATGCCCATCCTGGCTGAGAACGATTTTTTTCCTGATTTTGATCAGATCCCGCGGGAAATTATTAAACGGACGAAAGCCATGTTCTTGAACTATCCCAATAATCCCACTGGAGCCTGTGCCACCCGCGAGTTTTTTGCCCGCGTGGTTGATTTCGCCCGCCGGCATAACATTGCCGTATGTCACGATAATCCGTATAGTGAGATTGTCTTCGATGGGCAAGAGCGCTTGAGCTTCTTAGCTGTTCCAGGGGCTAAAGAAGTAGGCATAGAACTAAACTCCTTATCCAAGCCTTATAACATGACCGGCTGGCGCATCGGCATGGCCGTAGGCAACAAAGATATAATCAGTGCTCTTTGTAAAGTAAAAGAGAATACTGATTCGGGAATCTTTAACGCCATCCAGTACGCCGCCATACAGGCTTTGCGCCATGAAGATGAAAATATCACTAAAATGCTAACTATTTACGCCCGGCGGCGCGAGTTAGTCTTGAAGACTTTGGCCAAGATCGGGTTAGAATTTCTTCCCCAGAAAGGGACTTTTTATCTGTGGGTTCCTGTGCCCAAAGGAATGACCTCTCTTGAGTTTACGACTGCTCTCTTCGAGAAGGCGGCCATAGTGGTCGCGGCCGGTACAGCTTATGGACCCCATGGCGAAGGCTATATCCGTATCTCCCTCACCGTCCCCGACCACCGGCTGGAAGAAGCGATGGAAAGAATACAAAAGGTATTTTAGGTATGCTTTTTGCTTAAAAAATAATATGCTCACTTATATTGGTATTGGTTCAAACTTAGGCGACAGCTTAGCCAATTGTCGGCAAGCCATCCAAGCTATTGGGGCGGAGAAAGGAAATAAAATTGTGGCTTGCTCTTCATTTTATATTACTGAACCAGTGGGTAGAAAAGACCAAAATTGGTTTGTAAATGCCGTAATAGCCGTAGAAACAAATTTTTCTCCGCGTCAGCTTATTGAATTTTTAATGAATATTGAAGAGAATATGGGCCGGAAAAGAAAAGAACGCTGGGGACCCAGAGTTATTGATTTAGATATTCTTTTTTATGAAAATCTGATTTGCCAAGAAGATAATCTGCAAATTCCTCATCCCGAGATGGTCAAACGAAGATTTGTGCTGCAACCTTTGAAAGATATTGCCCCGCACCTGGTCCATCCCAAATTGGGCAAAACGGTGAGTGAACTTTTAGACGAACTACCCCCGGCGGAAAAAGTTATTCCTCTTTTGGAAAAAGAACAATGCTCCGTTTAATCATTTACTTTATTCTTCTCCTGCTTATTTACTTTACGGTGAAAAGGGCCTTTTTCCCCAAAAAAAGAAACTCTCCACCCGCGGCCATTAGTGAAGAGTTAGTTCAAGATCCTTTCTGTAACTGTTATATTCCTAAGAGTAAGTCTTATCAAGTTTCTTGGAAAGGGAAAAAGCTGTTTTTTTGCAGTAAAGAATGCTTCGAGAAATATAGATTAACTAAGCAATTGCCGAAGAATCAATAAGGAGAAAAAAAATATTCTGGGCAGAGGGCTTGCGGGAAGTGAATTTTTTAATTTTATTTTCCAGACATGACCATAATTAAGCAGGGAGTTGAGCATTATATGGACCAATTTTTCCGGGCGGGGAGGATTTTAATTTTCCATTTCTTATTAATCATAACTTTAGTTTTTCTAAATTCTCCTTGTTCTCAAGCAGATATTTATATATACGTGGATCCCGAAGGAGTCGTGCATTTCACCAACACTCCTACCCATGGAAAATTCAAATTAATTTTGAAAGAGGAAATCGTCCCCCCAGAAAAGAAAGAAGAACCAACGAAAGAAGATCAACCCCGGTTTGCTTCGGCCCTTGCTCAGGAAAAATTCGACCACCTCATTTGGCAGGCGGCTGAGAAATATGGAGTGAACTACGCGTTGATCAAGGCCATTATCAAAGCTGAATCGAATTTTAATCCTTTAGCTATCTCTAAAATGGGGGCTAAAGGGCTGATGCAGCTTATGCCCGGTACAGCTTATTCTTTCCAAGTAAAAGATTCCTTCCATCCGGAAAAAAATATCGAAGGAGGCGTCCGCTACCTGCGTTATTTAATTGATCTTTTTCCCCATAATTTATATGCTGTTTTAGCCGCTTATAATGCTGGGGAAAACGCAGTTTTGCGTTATCGCGGGGTTCCTCCTTACCAGGAAACTCGCAGATTTATTCAGAAGGTTTTACAATATTTTCAGCAATACAATCAGAAACCGCAACCTAATTTTTCAGCCTCTTTGGCCAAATGAAATAGTGATCTTTAAGTTAGGGAGAATTACATGGAGGTCATGGCGAAAAGAGAAAAGCCATTGGCACTCTGGAACATACCCAATCTACTCTCTTTATTTCGTCTGGTGGCTATCCCTTTTGTGGTTTTTTTCCTATTCTTCCCCGGCCCTTTAGCCAGTTTTATGGCTGCTTTAATTTTTAGTTTAGCTTCCCTAACTGATCTCTTAGATGGTTATATTGCCCGCCAACAAAAAACAGAAACTCCTATAGGCAAGCTTTTAGATCCTATGGCCGATAAACTTTTAATTACTTCCGCCATGATTATGCTAATTTCTTTAGCCCGTATTCCGGCCTGGATAGTTGTTTTAATCGTGGGGCGGGAAATTGCCGTAACTGGCTTGCGGGGAATAGCTTCCGTGCAGGGGATAGTAATCGCGGCCAGCAAGTGGGGAAAAGCTAAAACAGTTTTCCAATCGATTGCTTTAATTGGTCTACTTCTTCATTATGAATATTTGGGCATCGACTTCCACTTATTGGGCATGATTTTGCTGGTCATTGCCCTGATAATTACTCTCTGGTCAGGTTTAGATTATTTTTTAAAATTTTATCGCGAACACCAAAAAAGACAAAAATAAATCTATTCTTTGATGCGCCTAAGCTCCATTCTTACGGCATTAGTCTTATCCATGCATTCTAATTCCACTATCTCCGGCCCTCCCCATTCTGGCGGAAATCCTCCCCCAAATTGGAGCATGATAATATAGGGAAAAGCATCGTGGTAGAAAAAACCGCATAACCCCCCGGTATTATGCCCACTCAGTTCGATCTGCTGCCCCACCGTATGGCCGGCGTGACAATGCCCCTTTATGCTTTTGATCGTGCCTACAACTCTATAACCCACTCTTTTTTCTGCTCCCATTTCTAACCTCCTCTAAGCATTCGGTTAAAAAGGTCCAGTGGGCCTCTTCATTTCAAATATATCTCTGGTCTTACAATAAAAATCTTCACCCAATCGACCGATGGCCTTTAATTTTAGAGCTTTAATAACTCCATCCGCGCAGACTTCTTCCTGAATATGCACCCGCAAAACTTCGCCAATGATAAAGCTGGTTAAGCTTGGAAATTGGCCAAACTCTAAAATCTGCAGGAGTCTACATTCTAAGTTTATCGGCGATTCCGCCACCCGGGGAGGCTTAATTAAATCACTCGGGGCCGGCGTTAGGGCAGCCACTTTAAATTCATCAACTTCATAAGCATATTCACCAGAAGTTAAATTCATGGCCTGGGCCAATTCTTCCGTCACTACATTTATGACAAACTCTTTGGTTTCTTCGATATTGATCAAAGTGTCCTTCTTCTGCCCATCTCTCTTACGGGCTACGGCGAAGCCTACGATAGCTGGCTTTACAGAAAGGGCAGTGAAAAAACTGAAAGGAGCTACATTGTTAATTCCCTGCTTCCCAATTGTGGAAACAAAAGCTATAGGCCGCGGTCCAATGGCTCCCACCAATAAAGCATGCGCCTCCACCCGGTTCAAATTTGCCGGGTCAATCTTTTTGATTTTTTGCTCCTTCATCTTAGCCACCCTCTTCCTTTATACATCTTTTCCGGTTAATAATCCTTTTTCTAAAAAACTGCAATATCCTTCTCGCCCCACAATAATATGGTCCAATATGCGCAAGTCGATGGTGCGCGCGGCTTCGAGAAGGGAACGCGTCAACTGCTTGTCTTCCAGCGAAGGTTCCGGTTCGCCGCTGGGATGATTATGGACCAAGATTACTCCTGTAGCATGACAAGCTAATGCTTCTTCAATAAGCCGCCGTGGATAGATTATGGCTCGATCAATAGTTCCTTCTTGAATAATTTTAGAGGCGATAACTCTATTTTTATTATTTAAAAAAATCACCAGGAAAGCTTCGCGCGGCAGACCAGCCAGCTTTACGCGGGCAAAGTTCAAGACTGCCTGAGGCGAAGAAAGGATATCCTTATTTTTCATCTTTTCGGCCAAATACATGCTGCCTATTTCCTTGATCAAACACAGCAATGTGGCCGATATGGGCCCCACCTGTTTTATTTTTTCTAACTCACCGAGGGAAGCATCAAAGACGGCGGCAAAACTTCCAAAAACCCGGATGAGTTCTTTAGCCAGAGGCTTAACGTCTTTGCGCGGCAGAGCATAAGTGAGCAAGAGTTCCAAGACTTCGTAATCGTGCATGCCGGCTATCCCATCTTTCCGGAATCTTTCCCGCAATCTTTTTCGATGTCCCAGGTAATCGGGTTTACTTTCCATCATTTATTCTCCATCTGGGGCCCATTTCAATATGCAGATAATTTACCTAATATTAAAAAGAAGTCAATACTTTTTATCTCTGACCGTCGATCACTTTTGAAATTCGTACCTACTTCAGGCGGGAGGGAGAGA
>JBNAWB010000148.1:0-9132 GCA_049699975.1 Thermodesulfobacteriota bacterium | reverse complement strand
ACTTTTTATACCAAATCAGGGCTCAACTTCAAAACTTAATTTGGACAAGACTGAAACTTTATAGGATATCAAAGCTGAATTTAGATAATTTTTGACGTAATTCTTCATTTTTGCTACCAATGATGAGTAATAAATCCGAAAAAGTTGACAAGGCTATTTTTTTAGCAATTTGACTATTAACTCTAATTCCCCCATACCCATAGACAGCAGGTATAAAAATAGTTCCACTTTCTTTAGCAGCTCTTTGATCTTCTTGGGAGTCGCCCACAAAAAGAGTAAACGACGGTTTTATCTGATATTTCCTAATTATAAAAATAGCCATTTCTATTTTATTTTTAAATGGCGGTATTTTAACATCGGGCGAAATTACAGTTTGGAAATAGCCTTCGAGATCCGAATTTTTCAATATCCGTTTGGTGGGCGCAATTGGCTTATTAGTTATAAGAAAACATTTAATTCCCATTTGATTTAAAATGTAAAGAGTTTCTGGAACTTTAGGGTAAACTTTTGCCATTATGCAGCTCTCTTGATCATAATTTTGTCGAAAGTGACTAACGAGCGCATCAATTTTTTCTTCCGATAAATCTTTAAAAATGGTACGAAAAATCTCTCTAATTGGCGGGCCGATATGGGAACCTAAATCAGGAATTGGATATGATGGTAATACTGCCTTTACTGCTGATTCAAAAGCCTGTTGAATTCCTGGTAAAGAGTCGACTAGAGTACCGTCAAAATCAAAAAAAATGCTATCAATTTTCATATTGAATCACTTTTAGGGAAAAGACAATTTTTTTCCAATTCTTCTCGAGGCAAAAATGGAAACATATCCTCTAAAGAGGGTGAAACAATCCGTCCATCAGGAAGTTGCTTCGAGCTCATCCTTGGCTCAAATAACTGTTGAGGATCCAGCATTACTTCTCCTAAAGAAGGACCTGGAGTATTCAGAATTTTTTTAATTTCATTAGCAAAGTTTGGTTTGTCAATTTTTAAAGCAGGAATTCCATAGGCATTAGCAATCCTTGTCATATCAGGAAAAGTTACACCGCTTTTTGGGCTCTCACCTACAAAACGTCCAAAAAAGGTGCTCTGTGTGGAACGGATAGATAGATATCCATCATTGTTCAATACAAATATCTTTATGGGTAATCCATAATGGACAACAGTTTGTAACTCCTGAATGTTTAATTGAATGCTGCCATCCCCTGCCAAGCAAATGACTCTCTTTCCTTCTCTAGCTACAGCTGCTCCTATTGCCGCTGGTAGGTCATATCCCATGGATGCCGCTCCTGAATTACTGAATAGCCGTTGCCCTTTCTTTAAAAATGCCGTTTGGAAAGCAACTATACAAGCAGTAGCATTTCCGCATACTACCACATCATCATTGCTAAGATTATTAAACAATACTTCAATAAAATGATAAGGATTAATTTTTCCGTTAAATACTCGATGCTTCGAAAGAACGGGGGGATAAAGAACCATTCTTTCGCGACACCAGCTTAACCAAGATTCAAATTTTGAAGGATCATACGAATTTTTTTCAATTTGGCGATCAAGTTCTTCTAAAAAAATGCGCGCATCTGCCTGGATCGCAAAATCAGGCTTAACCGTTGGCTTATTTAATTCAGCAGGATCAATATCCACCCAAATTTTATAAGCATATCGTGCGAAAGATTGCCAATTATAGCTTACTTGTCTGATGTTTAGTCGGCTACCGATTATTAACAGAAGATCCGCGTTTTGGACAGTAAAGTTCCCAGCTCTTGTGCCAATAGTACCAGGTCGGCCACAGAAAAGTGGATCATCTGAAGCAATAATGTCATGAGTCCAGGCAGTTGTAACAGGAATCCTCAATTTATGGATTACTTTATCAAAAATATCTAATGCGTTAGCTAATCTCACTCCGGTCCCAGCCAAAATAACAGGCCGAGATGACTTCTGAATTCTTGTTAACACTTCCCGGCATTGCTCAACAAGAATTGATCGGTCATATTCATTATCATTTTCTTTTAGATTATAGCCAATTAATTTTTCTTCATCTATTAAGCTACTCTGAATATCAAGCGGGATATCTATCCAGACTGGACCCGGCCGTCCAGTTGTCGCCATGTGGATGGCTTTTTCCAAATGATACCGTATAGTTTCTGGATCACGCACTAGCACTGCATACTTGGTGATAACTTTAGCCATTGAAATAATGTCCCCTTCTTGATCTCCAAGCTGCCTCAGGGAGGGGACATGGTTAAAACCCATACAAGTCTCCCTTTTTACCTGTCCAGATATGATCAACATTGGAATAGAATCGGTCCATGCTCCAAATACTCCATTTAAAGCATTAATCCCGCCCGGCCCGGTTGTAACATTGACGACTCCAATTTTGCCGCTCACCCGCGAGTAACCTTCAGCCGCCATGGCGCAGGCTTGTTCGTGATGGTTTGATATCACGCATAGACCTTTTTCATGCCCCAATGAATCATTTAAATACATAGCCCCACCACCGGGAAGCATAAAAACATGCTTTACACCATAATCTACTAATCGCTTTGCTAAATAATCCGAAACTCTTATCATTGGGGTAGCCCCTTTTTTCTTAAATTTATTTATCGATTAATAACGCATCTCGATTTATTAGATAACGGTTACTCTTATACCATTCATACAATTCGGCAATGGCTACGTCGATATCCGTAAATTGGAGATCAGGAATTTGGCTTCGTAAGCGAAAATTAGATCCGCTATATTCTACTCCTATTCCTGGCTGTGAAATCTTTATTTCCAAATCTTTGCCGCTATATGATCTCACCTTTTCAGCTAATATTTTTAACTCTATTGACTCATCGGGCGTCACGTTATAAGCTTTATATTTTGTCTCATGATCAATGAAATATTCAATTACCTTGACAAGATCATTAATATATAAATAATCAAAACGTCGATTTTGTTTGATGGTGATAGGTAGATCAAAAAGGGTCTTACAGATTGCATTAGAAATAAACCGAATCTCCCAATCTTCATACTTTCCAAAAACTCCAAAAGGACGCAGTTCTATTATATTAGGAGAAAGTTCAGCATATTTTGCACAAATGTATTTATAATACCCCGTTTCATCCTGCGGAACGTGGGTATCAAAATAATCTTCACTCATTTTCGGTTTATAATAACGCATATCATAAACTGCTCCGGAACTTAGCCATATCATTTTTCGAAAGTATTTATTATTCCTGGCCAAGTTAAAAAATATACGCGTATTAGGATAAATTAAATTTGTAGGGTCCTTGGCGTTTCTATGTCCAGGTTTGATTGCCCCATGAATGACAACGTCGATTTTATGGCTACGCAAATATTGACTTACCGCTTCTTCATCAAGCAATTCTAATTCTTGATGACTCGGCGCTAAAATTTTATATTTATCACGCAATTGTTCAACAAGATTTCGTCCAATAAATCCAGTTCCTCCTGTAATAAACACAACTAAATTCTGGTTTGCCATAATTATTTAAATATTCAATTATTTTTATTTTAATCCCAGCCGTCTATGCGGATATATTCAGGCTGAATTCCTTTTTGCAGCAGCTGTTTGCTAAGAGCTTTTAACATACCGGGAGGGCCGGAAAGGTAAAAGGTCGCCTTCTTGAGAATCTTGATCTCATCCCAAACAATTTCTAAAGAGATCAATCCCGGAAATTCATGAAAATAAGGTGATATAGAATTTTTCCCCATACTTTCTGCAGATGCTTCTACAAAGGTATAGACTGTTAACTTAGGCACCTCATTTCTAATCATATAGATATGGTCCAAGTAAATTAGAAGCTCCCTCTTCCTCCCTCCATAAATCAAGTAAACTCGATGAGGAAATTCTCTTGTCAGGCTATTCAGGAAAGCTATGAATGCGGTAATACCTGTTCCGCCGGCAAGCAAAACCACATCACTTAACCCATTCACCACAAAATCACTATAGGGAAGCTTAACCCATACAATTTTACCAATAGCGAGCTCCTTTTCCATCCGAGTGGTAAAACGACCTTTAACGGAATAAGATATAGATAAACGGTCTCTTTCTTCTGGCGAACTGGCAATGGAAAATACTCGAGATTCAGGCCAAAATCCGCTCGGGTCATATTCATCAAGGGCAAGATGGAGAAATTGGCCAGGACGAAACTAGGGAATAAGCTTTTCAGGTTTTAAATCAACCGAATATACTCGATCTCCATGATTTATTATTTTTCTCACCTGACAACGAATTTTTTGAACCATTGCCATAGCTTATTTAAACCCTCTCTCCTTTCATGAATCTCTTAAATATTTCCTCTATATACGCTATTTGATTATCATCTATTCCGGGATAAACACCGATAAAAAAAGTATTATTCATAATCAAATCTGAATTCTTTAAATCGCCAATAATTCGACAAGAAATATTCTCGAAAGCCGGATGTCGAAGAAGATTTCCGCTGAATAAATTTCGAGTTTCTATTCGATTATATTCAAGAAAACGAGTCAATTCATTCCGCGTAAACCCAGCATCTTCTCGGACGCTTATTACAAATCCAAACCAAGAGGGATCAGAGTGTGTGGTTGCTTTGGGTAAAATTAATTTATCTTCATATGGTTCCAAAATCTTTAAAATCTTTAAGAAATTTTCTTTTCGGCGTTTAATAAAGTATTCAAGCTTATTTAATTGCGCACAGCCTATAGCAGCTTGCATCTCTGTAATTTTGAGGTTATAGCCAATATGGCTATATACATATTTGTGGTCATAACCAAAAGGGAGTGACCCAAATTGCTGGCTAAACCGCTTTCCGCAGGTATTGCTTTCTCCTCCAGAACAATAACAGTCACGCCCCCAATCACGAAAAGATCTGGCTATTCTGGCTAATTCCTCATCATTGGTGACCACGCAGCCACCTTCTCCCATCGTAATGTGATGCGCAGGATAAAAAGAAAAAGTCGATAGATGCCCGAAAGTCCCAGTCAATCGCCCTTTGTACCGGGAACCGAGGGCATCGCAATTATCTTCTATAAGCCAAAGCCCATGTTTTTGAGCCAAATCAGTAGCTACATCCAAATTAAATGGAACACCCATAGTATGAGCCATCATAATAGCCCGGGTTTTTGGGCCTACTGCTTCTATTAATTGATCAGGAATAGCAGTATAATTCCCAATTTCAACATCTACAAAAACGGGAATTAATTGATTTTGAACTATGGGAGCAACTGTCGTAGGAAAAGCAGCTGCTGTAGTTATGACCTCATCTCCCGGCTTTAAGCGCCTTTCGCCTAATTTAATTGAAGTTAAAGCTGATAGAGCCACTAAATTAGCGGAGGAACCAGAATTAACAAGAAGAGCATTATTAACTCCTAAATACTCTGCGAACTCATTTTCAAATTGTTCGCAATATCGACTCGCAGTAAGAAAAAAATCAAGACTGGCTTCAACCAAATTTCGGATTTCATTTTCATCAAATACGCGACCAGCATAATGAATAAAATCTCGTTCGGGATTAAATCTTATCTCTCTAAACTTTTTCTGATAGTACAAAGAAACTAAGTTTAAAATGCGTTCTTTTATTTTTGTTGCGGTGGTCATCGAATTTCTTTTCATCTTAAAGCAAACTTAATCAGAATTTTTATTATATTCCTCAATTTGTTTTAGGCATACTTTTCTTATGTTGTCTTTCTTCTGATAAGCTCGGACCCATTCGATTACCTTCTCAATGGCTTTCTCTATATTCCATTTTGGTTGCCAATTTAGAAAATGTTTTGCCTTGGAACAATCAAGTTTTAAATAATGCGCTTCATGAGGGTGCTTTTTCTTATCGACTTTATATTTGGCTTCATCCCCCCAAAGATCACATATCTTATTAACAAGCCATTCAACTGATTTTGTATCTCGATCTTCGGGCCCGAAATTCCAGGCCCCATTATAGACCGGACCATGTTCATATAATTTTTGGGCTAATATTAAATAACCCCTCAAAGGTTCAAGCACATGTTGCCAAGGCCTTATAGCCTGAGGGTTGCGTATCAAGATTATTTCTTTTTTTAGTAGGGATCTTACGCAGTCAGGTATCAATCTATCAGGGGCCCAATCTCCTCCTCCAATCACATTACCGGACCTAGCTGTGGCAATAGCAACCTTATGCCTCTCATATTCTTGAGGATTAAAAAATGAATTTATATATGAAGAAGTAATCAATTCTGAACAAGCTTTGCTATTGGAATAAGGGTCATACCCGCCCATTGGTTCATTTTCTCTATATGGCCAAACCCATTCTCTGTTTTCGTAACATTTATCCGTAGTAACATTTATCACGGCTCTAACAGTATTACATTTTCTTATCCCCTCAAAAAGATTAACCGTCCCCATAATGTTCGTAGAATATGTTTTCAAGGGCTCCCTATATGAAACTCGGACGAGTGACTGCGCTGCCATATGAATAACTATATCTGGCTGAAATTCTCTTAATTCATTAAATAATTTTTTCCCATCCCGAATATCAGCCGTAATGGATTTCACAAGATCTTTTATATGACAAATTTCGAAAAGGCTTGGTTTAGTGGGAGGTTTTAAAGAATAGCCCACAACTTCCGCTCCCAATAAATACAGCCATAAACAAAGCCATGAACCTTTAAAGCCGGTATGGCCTGTTATAAAAACTTTCCTATTTTTCCAAAATTTTTCTTCTATCATTGCCAAACCTTCCAAGGGGCCTTTCCAGTTTGCCATAATTGTTCTAAAAAAACTTTATGGGGCAAAGTGTCCATCGGATGCCAAAACCCTCTATGAATATAAGCAGACATTTGCCCATCTCTTGCTAATCTCTCCATAGGTTCTCTTTCCCATGTAGTATTGTCGCCTTCAATGTATTCTAATACCTTGGGTGATAAAACAAAAAAGCCACCATTTATCCATCCACCATCCCCTTTTGGTTTCTCTTGGAAGCTAATAACTTTATTTTTTAATAAATTAAGAGTACCAAAACGACCTGGAGGCTGAACTGCTGTTACTGTTGCCAAGGTGTTCTGTTTTTTATGGAATTTTATCAATTCCAGTATATTAATATCGCCGACTCCATCTCCATAGGTAAAACAAAATTCTTCATCTCCTAAATATTTTCCAACCCTTTTAAGGCGGCCCCCTGTCATCGTATTTTCGCCGGTATCCACTAAGGTTACGCGCCATGGTTCTGCAGTATTCTGATGAATTTCAATTTTATTATTTGCTAAGTCGAAGGTCAAGTCGGACATATGTAAATAATAATTTGCAAAATACTCTTTAATTACATATCCTTTATATCCCAAGCAAATTATAAAATCATTAATTCCATATGCTGAATAAATTTTCATAATATGCCATAAAATAGGTTTTCCTCCGATTTCAACCATCGGTTTAGGTCTGGTGGATGTTTCTTCACCGATCCTAGTCCCCATTCCTCCAGCCAATATTACAACTTTCATTGATATACTCCCTTATAATTGATTCTTGGTAAAAACAAGCTGCTATTTTTTTATAATAAGATAATTTAAGCTTGAATTACACTGCTATATTTTTTTATTCGTTAAGTAGCTCCTTAAAGTCAAGAAATTTTTATGCCCTCAAAATTTTCCTTTAAAATTATTATGTTATTTTCACAATATATCCAATCTTTGGGCAGCATTTTAGAGTCAAGTTTCACCAGAACGCTACCGGAAAGACTAATAGCATTTCTTGTAGATAAATAATACCTGTAATGCGACCCATTTTTCAAGACATTTTTTATATCCAAAAAGTGTAGAGGTTTCATGCTGCGCTTATCAAAGTCTGTTCACGATATAAAGCTTCATATTCCTCTGGACTTAAATAACCTAGCCCAGAATGAACATAAAACTTGTTATAATCAATCTCAATCCACTGACCTATCTTCTCCCTCGCTTCCTCCAAAGAACTATACTCATTAAGCCAAATAAGCTCCTCCTTGATCGTCCGCAAAACCCGCTCCGTATCCGCATTCCCCTTAGGATTATCATAAGAAGTTCCGCCTAAGGCGGATCCGCCTCTGGCAGACAAGAACAATTTCCAATTTCTCCTCTGCTGTCCATTTTCTCAGTTTCATCTCTTTTTACCCCTTATACCCCCTATAGGTTATTCTTCTCTGCTTATGTAGAAAGGCTAACCTCTGCAACCCTCGACTGTCCAGTCAGGAAGGGGGTAAGAATGCCTGGTTAATGGCAACTACAGTCGGGCTACGCCCTCCTTCCGTTGCCATTAATCTCTACACATTTACCGTGTCCACTCCCCATGGGTCTCAGTATATTTCAAGCCACTTTCTCCTTAACTATTGACAAATCAATCAAATCGAGCGGGCCCTTTGTCGTCCTCTTCCCCGCGTCAATTATCTCAATAGCAACGATTCTTCCATCCTTCGAATAATCAATGATTACTCCGTCAAGTTCAATCGATTCAGCAATAGCTTCGTCAGCGACAAGCTCTATGTTTAATAAGTCATGATTTGGGTCATATTCTATCTTCATCTATGTTTCCTCCTTCCAATAACGGGCTATTTGAGAGGTAATATAAGCGGTCACCACAGTGAGTATTTTTTCTTATTCCTCATAAACAACTCTTAAAAGATACTCCCTATTCTCTTTCGAAAGCTTCTTCTGTGCTACTTTCCTACCTCCATAACCGGCTACTACCTGCGCAGGATTTATGACTACATCTTCTATCAACTCTCTTTTAATTTCTCTTTTTTCTGCTTTCCGTAGTGCAATCGGAGTGATTTCAATCTTTTTCATTAGCGCTCAAGCACCTCATTATTTTGAATATCCTAAAAAATCACCCTCAGTTGAGCAAATGATAAAAATGGATGCCATTGTTTTTCAGTCTTGTCCAAATTAAGTTTTGAAGTTGAGCCCTGATTTCGCATAAAAAGGTTATAGGGTAAACCATAAAACCAAAGGAGGGCTCAACCATGAATAAGTTTTTAGCATATTTGGCCAAATTATACAATTTTTTTTTATTTCCTCGTTTCGAATTTCAGCAGTTAGTTAAAGAAATGAGGGCTGAATTTCATGCCCGTGGTTTTTCTTGGCAGAGCCAGGTTGGAGTCAGTTTGTTTCCATGCTTTTTTGCCAATTGGGTCGGGCGAATAGCCT
>JBNAWB010000147.1:0-9161 GCA_049699975.1 Thermodesulfobacteriota bacterium | reverse complement strand
GACCAATAAGCAAAAAATTTTTATAGCAGGTGACTTTTCTCGTGGTCCGCGAACAATTGTAGAAGCAATGAGTCAGGGGAAAGAAGCGGGGATTTCTATTAAAAGGTATTTGCAAGACGAGGACCTCGAATATGGGCGAGTGAATCGGAGTATTTATGAGTTGGAGTTTGAAGTAGATTTTAGCAGAGCAAAACCTCGCGCGAGAATACCAATGCCCAAAATTCCTTTTGATCAACGGCGAGGATTTCAGGAAATAAGCAAGACTTATTCCCGTGAAGAAGCAGTAGCGGAAGCAGAAAGGTGCTTAAACTGCGGCGTTCCTTTCGGTTTGCGGACTTGCTGGTTCTGTCTGCCTTGTGAGATTGAATGCCCGGAAAAAGCGTTGTACGTAGAGATTCCTTATTTGTTGCGCTGAAAACAAAAACTACACCGCCAAGAGCGCAGAGGGATTTTTATTTAGCCACAGAGGGCACGGAGGCCACAGAGAAATTTTAATAATTTTAAAAAATATAAACCCCCTCACTCCTGCCCTGGGGAGTATTAAAACTTATTCCACAGGGCAAGCCCTCTCCCCCAAGGGGAAAGGATGACGGTTTTTTGGCACAGAGATTAAGGAGAGCACAGAGGAAAATTTATAATTATTTTAATCCTGAAAATCTGCGTTTATCTGCGTCCGATAATCTCTCCTGATCTATCTTTAGGGAGGTGGGGACGGATTAGAATGATTTTCAAAAAAGGCAGACGGCATCACTGCATCCGCCGGCATATTCACTGCTTACCATGATGAGGTCTTTTTGAGTTACTGGGGCAGAGCCTGGTTGCCAGCCAAGAGAAAGAACCTGATCTTCTTTACTCCCATATCTATAAACCGTAATTCCTTTGCATTTCAATTTATAAGCCATTAAATAAATTTTTTTAATTTCTTCTACCGTGGCCTCAGGAGGTAAATTAATTGTCTTGGAGACAGAATTATCACAGTATTTCTGGAAAGCAGCTTGCACTTGGAGATGTTGGGCAGGAGAAATATCAAAAGCAGTAACGAAAATTTTTTGAATATCCCGTGGCAGGCCCTTAATCTTTTGTAAAGAACCTGTCTGAGCAATTTCAGCTATTAAATCTTTGTTATAAAACCCCTGTTTCTTAGCTATTTCTTCAAAGAAAGGATGAACTTCAAAAAACTTGGAACCGGAGAGGACATTCCGGATATAACTTATGGCAAAAAGCGGCTCAATTCCGCTGGAGCACCCCGCAATAATACTTATTGTGCCTGTGGGCGCAATTGTATTCACGGTGGCATTACGCAGACGCAGGCCGCGCCGGGCATAAATTGATTTGGAAAAATTGGGGAAGACTCCTCTTTCTTTGGCCAGAGCAAGGGAGGCATTAATCGATTCTTGATGGATAAAGCGCATTAGCTTTTGGGCAAAAGTAATGGCCTGCTGGTCCTGATAAGAAATTTTTAGACGAATTAATAGATCAGCAAAGCCCATCACTCCCAGGCCAACTTTGCGGTTACCCATGGTAATTTGCCTGATAGCTGGCAAGGGGAATTTATTCACTTCTATTACATCATCTAAGAAGCGAATTCCCCAGTGGATGCATGCTTTTAATTTTTCCCAGTCAAGCTCCTCTCCGCGGATCATTTTGGCCAAATTAATAGAAGCTAAATTACAACTTTCATAAGGTAAAAGGGGAAGTTCTCCGCAAGGGTTGGTAGCTTCAATTTCTCCCAAGGCGGGAGTGGGATTATGCCGGTTGATCTCATCTAAAAAAATTAGGCCAGGGTCTCCGGTGAGCCAAGCAGCATTAGTAATCAGTTCAAAGATAGTGCGCGCTTTAATTTTTTTTACTTTAGTTTTGGTGCGGGGATTAATCAAATAAAAATAATCATTATGGATGACTGCGTCCATGAACTGGTCAGTAACCCCCACCGAGAGATTGAAATTAGTAAATCGATTTTTAGCCATCTTGGCTTCGATGAATTCGATAATGTCAGGGTGATCGCAACGCAGAATGCCCATATTAGCCCCGCGCCTTTTTCCCCCCTGCACAATTACTTCCGTGGCGCGATCAAAAATAGACATGAAAGAAACTGGCCCTGAGGCTTGTCCTTTGGTGGTAGAAACTAAATCCCCTTTGGGGCGTAAGCGGGAAAAACTAAATCCTGTCCCACCACCAGTCTGGTGAATTTTGGCCATGTTTTTTAGAGCATCAAAAATTCCTTCCATAGAATCATCTATGGGAATGACGAAGCAGGCGGAGAGTTGGCCCAAAGGAGCACCAGCATTCATTAAAGTAGGAGAATTAGGCATAAATTCGAGATTGCGCATTAACAAATAAAACTTTTCTTCCGCGGCTAAGGGAGAACAAGAGGACTTGAATCCTTTTTCTGCTTGGGCCACATGGGCGGCAACTCTTTGGAACATCTGGCTGGGAGTTTCAATGATATTTTGTTCATCATCGCGCAAAAGATAGCGCTTTCTTAATATCTCCATTGTATTTACCGGGAGTTTGAGGTCGTCTTTTATCCCCAAGACTGTTTTAGCCAAACGAATTTCGCTACGTCTTTCCCGATAAAGAATATAAGCCTTAGCAATCTGGCTGAATCCTTTTTCCATCAAGACTGTTTCTACTGTATCCTGGATGGTTTCCACGTGCAGAGTCTTTTCTTTGAAAAGGAGGGATAGTTTTTGGATGACTGCTTCCGTTGCTTGCTGGGCTAATTCGTTCGCTTGTTCTTGATCCTGCAGGACTTCCAAGGCTGCCCGAAATATGGCATTTCTAATTTTTTCTTTATGGAAAGGGACAAAGGATCCGTCTCTTTTCTGGACTCTGGTAAATTTCATCTTTTCCTCCACCCCTCCCTTCCTCCCTTTAAAATGAGGCAGGGCAAGGTAAGGTTATCATTCACCGCCGAGCACACAAAGGGCCCAGAGAATTTTAAAATATTTTTAGCCACTGAGGACCCCTCCCTCCCTTTAAAATAAGGACAGCTAAGGTGGGGTTATTTTTTATTCAATACAGGGACTGTCAAACTCCCCTGGGGCATTAATATAATACGCGGGTGCGAACCCAAGCGCGCATAGGCCAATCGAAGAGCTTCTTCCATATCCTTCGCGGGAATAAATAGCAAGGTGCGCACTAATTCAGGATCTAAGCTGGAGACGAGAATGAATTGGGCTTTTTTCATTAATCTGGTAACCGCGTAGGCTTTATGGCCTCCGACAATAAAATTTTTCCTTACCTGTTCTTCTATTTTTTCGGGCGTTTTATATTCCTTCATCCAACACAAGTAATCATCCGAACCTACCCCTTCTACGCATTCTCCCAAAATTATTATCATTCCTCCTTCTTTGACCGCGAGCCAAGCATTGTCCATAGTCTTTTGGAGCTGATAAACGTTAATATCTTTGGGATAACCGCCGCAGCTGGCAATGACCAGATCTGCTGGCTCCGAGATTTGTGTGCCGTAAATTTGTTCGACAAAGGCACAACCCTGTACGTGAGCTTGAATGTAATCCCCGGCAAATACTTTAAGGAATTCCTTTTTTTCGTTGAGTACTACATTTAAAAGGAAAGAAGGCCGGCGCATTTCCGTTCCTTCAACTTGATCTTCGTAAACGGGGTTCCCTTTAAGTTTCCCCAAACCTGCGCCAGGCTCCAGCATTAAAGCATGGTTGCGACAGATAGTTTCAAAAGAGGCCACTCCCGGAAGAAGAGCTTTCCTCCCCCCGCCAAAGCCGGCAAAAAAATGATAGACGATGCTGCCCGTTAAGATAATATGATCAGCTTCGACTACCTTTTTATGAAAATAGATGGGGGTTCCCCGGGATGTTTTGCCTAAATAAGTAAATTGGGAAGAATCACGGGCATCGCTGTTATACATCTTTACCCGTTTGGCCACTTTTTCACCCACCAATTGAACCATCTCTTCCTCGGGCACTAAGCGGTGAGCTCCAACGGCAAACATGATAAACATGTCCTCATCAGGTATACCAGCAGAATTTAATTCATCGAGAAGAATGGGCATAAAAACATGACTATTAGCCACGCGGGTAGAGTCATTGACTAAAAAAGCTACTTTTTGGCCGGGACGAACGATTTCCCTCAAAGGAGGAGATTGAATTGGATGCCGAATAGCTTCTTTGATGGCCGTTTCTGGATCGGATAGGGAGGGGAAATCCTTAATCTTTAATTCATCTAATACAAGGTCCGCATCAAGTTCAAAAGAAATTTCTTTTTTCCCGTATTTGAATTTATATTTTTGGAGAGGCATTTTTATTCCTTTCTCTTTCCTTTTATAACTATTTATTCCCAACCAATAGGTTCATATCCTTTTTCTCTTAGGCAGCGGTTGACAAATTCCTTTTGTACTGGAGAAGGCTCGGCAGATTTAAATAATCCGCGCATGAATCCCCAGGCAGCTCCTCCAGCCGCTCCGGCACCTAATCCTCTGCCCAAATTACCGGTAACTGCCCCGACAGCTCCCCCGACTACTGCTCCTGTAACTCCACCTTTGGCCGTGCTTTCAGCTATTTCTCCTTCTGGACGAGTCTTTACATAATTTTCGGCTTGGCGCATACATTCCTCTATATCCTGTTTGGCCTGGACTTCTCCAACTGCTTGGAGATGGCCATTTGGATAAAGAACCGGGCGCTGGGTGGCGCATGCAGTAATGGGAAATATTAAAATTAAGATGGCAAGTTTGCTCAAATTCATGTAAATATGCTTAAGGAAATTTTATAAATTTATAATAAAATAAAAAAAACATTTAGTCAAAAGACAAAAAGCATGAAAAAATCGGATAACGCTCATGGAAGCTTATAAAAATAATTTACAGAAAATAAAAAAAGAGGCTTTGGGTTTTTATATTTTTGAAGAGCCAGTTTTTGAAGCGGGTGACCATCCCGAAAACTTTATTGATTATGAATGTGCTTTTGCCGCATATCATATCAAAAAGGTCCAGCCCAAATCAATCTTGGACATTGGCTCTTATCGGCATTTTATTCTTGGCCTGCTGGCTTATTTCTCGGTGACTAGTATGGATGTTCGGCCACGTACCTGCTCTTTACCCGGCGAAATCATTTTGACAGGTGATGCGCAGAAGATTCCTTTGCCCGATAATTCTTTTGATTTAGTCCTTTCCCTTTGTGCTCTGGAGCATTTTGGCCTAGGTCGTTATGGAGATCCATTAGATCTGCAGGCAGATCAAAAAGCCTTGGCGGAAATGAGGCGGGTTTTAAAGCCTGGAGGGCATTTAATATTTTCTACCACCATTCACCAAGCTGACCCCGCTATAGCCTTCAATGCCCACCGCATTTATACCTACGAAATGCTCCAATCATTATGTAAAGGTATGAATTGTCTCGAAGAAAAATTTTATAGCCACCGGCAAAGGAGCTTTTGCTCCTTTGCCGAAGTAACTAAGGACCCTAAATGGTGGGATGTTTATTTAGGTTGCTGGGAGAAAGGGTAAGTTTTTAATATTTTCCCAGCAAATATTCGACGCTCTTTTTATGATTGGCTACGGTTTCCTCATATGTATTTCCTGGGACCAATTCAATAGCCACATAAAAAGATTTATTTTTAACCATTTCTTCAAAGATAATCCCAAAATCTAACTCATTGTCGGCTAAATAAGGGAGAGCTTTATGCTCGGGAGAAGAAGTTTTGGCATGGATATAGGGCATTTTCTTGGCCTGCTTTTCTAAAAAGGCTCGGGCTGCTTCCGGAGGAGTATAAACCCGGCAAACAGCGAAGAAATTGGCCGTATCAAATTGCCAATAGACATTAGAATTCACATTGGCGAAAAATTCGGTAAGGCCAAAAGAAGCTAAGCCATCGCCTTTAATTACTTCAAAGGAGTTTTCGGCAACGTAACGCAAGCAATGAGAACTAGCCAAGTTTCCTGCTTTATTAGCCCGCTTCACAACTTTAGAGAACTCATCCAAATTCCAGGCTGTCTTTTTCGGATTAGCGCCAAATTCACCTCCGGCAGCCAGAGTGCGGATAGTGCGTGGGCCTTTGAAAACCATGGCATTGGCCACGCCGCGGGAGAAAATTTCCCAGAAAGTGGGGTCGAGCAGTCCTACTTGCAAAGCATATCCAATTTCAATATTTTTGCTTTCCGCATAGGCTGCTAATTGTTTACATTCTTCATAAGTCAAAGTGGCGCTGGGGTCGCGAAGTTCAATCCAAGGGAAACCAATTTCGGCGGCCAAATCAACCATCTTTTTAGCGTTATCCAAAGAAACGGGTAAAAATTTTAAAAAATTCGTGGTGGTAAAACCAATTTTTAATTGTGGGTATTTGTTAAGAACCACTTTTTTCTCTGCGGAAAATACTGGTCCGGCAGAAAGAATAAAGCTTGCTATGACTAAAACTACTAACAAGATTGTCTTTAAATTATTTCCTCTCGTGCTCATTTTTTACCTCCTTTTCTGGGTTATTTAAAATTTCTTAATTTGACCAAAGTTTACTCCCTTAAAATGAAATCGTCAATGGGGATTTTTACTGACCGTCGATCACTTTCTAAACTACAAGCTAATGCGGACGGGAGGGAGAGAGGCTCATTAAAATGAGGCATTTATTCTTCCATAGGTACGGGCGGGGAAGATAGTCGTCTATTTTAAATTAAAATCGGTTAAGAATTAATATCCTCTTTCTCGAAATCGAATCGGACTGAATCAGAATCGAGTCGTTCCGACTTTCGCCAAGGTCAGGTCAGGAAGATTAAACATTCCTATTAATACCCTCTTCCTCTCCCCTCTTTTCTGAAGAGGGGCCGGGGAAGATTAGGGAAATTGAGCAGAAATTAAAGCGCTCAACGGTAAGATATGGTTTGGCGTTGACAATTAGAAAATATTTCTTAGAATGGGGGTGATTAGATAAGAACGCGGAGGTCATGTAAATGATGGCCAGAAATGAGAAGAGATTTGCTCGCCGGGAATTTTTAAAGATTATGGCAGCTGCCGGAGCGGCAGCAGTTTTTTCCGGAATTCCGCAAAATAAAGCCAAGGCCGCTTCCCAATACCCTCATTGGGGGAAAGTAGTGCTCGTTAGAGATGATAAGGCTACCGCAGGATCCAATGTCAATCAAGCAATAATTAAGAATATGCTCAACGAAGCAATTAAGGTATTAACCGAAGGGGGTGGGTGGAAGTCTCTTTTTCCCAACTTCAAAGTTGGAGAAACAGTAGCCATTAAGGTAAATTGCATTGCCCGCAGAATGAGCACGCACTGGGAAATTATTGAAGAAATAATAAATGAATTAAAAGGTGTAGGTTTCCGTCCTCAGGATATCGTCGTTTATGATACCTTTGCTTTCTTAATAAAAGCTCCTAAATATGAGCTTAAAACAGACCCTGGAAATTTGCGCGTGACGGCCACTGATCAATTAAAAGATCCCTATGATAAAAACAAGCCTTTTGTTATGGAAGGAAACCCAGCTTATCTTAGCCGAATTCTAACCGAAGCTACTTACTTAATAAATGCGCCTGTGTTGAAAGAACATTTTGAAGCTGGCCTCACTTTTGCGCTCAAAAATCATGTCGGCTCTGTGGATGATGCCAAAAAATTATTTCATGAACCTCCTGAACCGGGAAATTTTATCCACGCCTTCTTAGGAAGAGGGAAGCCCAAACAGGACCGCATCGCCCTTATTAACGCGGCCCCATGTATTAAAGAAAAGACTAAATTGATAGTTGGAGACGCCCTATTTGGGATTTATCAGCGGGGACCAGATGGGAGTCCGCAGTTTACTTATAATGGGTTGATTATCGGAACAGACCCAGTGGCCGTTGATTATCAGGCTAGAAAAATAATTAATGAAGAAAGAGCGAAGAAAGATATGCCACCTATAAAAGCTGAACACATTGAGATAGCGGCTCAATTAGGCCTGGGAGCTTCAAATGAAGAAATGAAAGTTATTTCCCTCTATAAGAAAGGATCCTAAGAATGAATTTCTTTCTATGGCTCTTGGTTCTTTTTTTCTTAGCTTTCTCCTGTTCTCCGCAGATGGGATTGCAACCAGAGGCAACATTGAGAGCTGCCCATTTACTCCCTGACGATATTTCTGGCTGGAAAAAGGTTGGGCCTCTCTGGGAGGCGAACAATCATGAAGAACTCTTTAATCGCCTTAATGGCGGAGCGACCATATTTGTAAAATATGGTTTCCAAAATTATGCCGGTCAAATCTATCATAATCAAGATGGAGTGGAAGTTGAAGTCTGCATATTCCTTTTAGGCACCAAAGAAAAAGCTCGCCAACTTTTCTTTGACCCACTGATGAAACCCCGTTTAAGCAAGAAGTTGGAAAATTTGGGAGAGGATGCCCGCTTAGATGAAGGCGCCTTGTTCTATAATATTATCGAATTCCTCAAAGACCGCTTCTTTATCAGAATTACTGTGCAGGATAAAGGTAATTCTTCGATCAAGATCGGTAGCGAATTTGCTCAGCATATTCTTCAGAAGATCAATAAGCTGCCCTAATTCCTTCCAATCTACCCTAAAATATAGTATACACCGCAGAGCACGCAGAGAGCGCTGAGGAATTAAAAAAAATTTTTAGCCACAGGGGATAGGAGAGCATAGAGAAGAGGGTAACCCCTCTCAACCTCCCCTTGAAATAAGGGGAGGGAAGGTGGGGGTATAATTTACCGCAAGGCACGCAGAAAGCACAGAGGATATTTATTTAGCCGCAGAGGGCATGGAGGCCACAGAGAAATTTTAATAATTTTAAAAAATATAAGCCCCCTCACCCCTTAATTTCAATGCGTTACGAGATCGCCGCGGTCGCTACGCTCCCTCGCGAGGACATTAGGACACAGTCGAGGGAAAGTGGGGTTAAAGAATTTGCCAAATAGAAGAGTGAAAACTGTAGCGCAAGGGTTCATCCCTGGTCGCATATTAGGCAAGCCCTAAAGGCTTGCCCTACATTTTATCTTTAATAACCCAGGGAACTCCATCCAGGGATTATAATTTTTTAAAAATATTTTAAAGTTCTTTCTCTGTGTGCTCGGCGCGCTCTGTGAGAGTTGCTCTTTTTTAATAAAATTTATAGAGTTGGCAATTATGTAATAAAACTGTCAGACGGTCAGTTCTTTAATCTGACCGTCGATCACTTTTGAAATTGGTTCCTACTTCAGGCGGGAGGGAGAGAG
>JBNAWB010000146.1:0-9194 GCA_049699975.1 Thermodesulfobacteriota bacterium | reverse complement strand
TAGGTAAAAATAAATGAAACCCACTTTAGAATCCTTCGTAGTTGAGCCTGAATCATGTAATGTGCCCCTTTTGTAAAGACATTTTTCTACTCAAAAAGTGTAGAGGTTTCATGCCGCAATCATTAATCTTCTCTTTCAGACCTTCCAGGACAATTACCATCTCGGAATCGAGTCGAACCTACTTCTCCTCTGGCGTCCATCTCCTTAATTTTATTTTCTAACCCTGCAGCCTGGCTCTGCTATAAAAGTTTTACTCCTTATATGGGAATTCATAACCTCTACACCTTCAGCGTACTTATTCCCCAAGAGTCACGGTATAGAATAATCAAATCTTTAAATGAGTCAAGAGCAGACTTGACCCCTTTCTTGACCCCTTTCATATTGATTAAATCAGAAATGAATGGCGATTCAACTGCACAAAAACTGCACAATCTGGAGATTGCGGCTAATGCTTAAGGAAGGTAAGTCCTTGAAATTACTTGGTGGAGCTGAGGGGGATCGAACCCCTGACCTCATGAATGCCATTCATGCGCTCTCCCAGCTGAGCTACAGCCCCACTTTGAATAAAAAAAATAGCATAATAATTTAGCTGTTGTCAATATTTTTTATTTGACGCGAGATTCGCTAATATTTATAATATCCTTAAAATTTAGCCGGCGTGGTGGAACTGGAAGACGCGCGGGACTCAAAATCCCGTGGACCTCGGGTCCGTGTGGGTTCGACCCCCACCGCCGGCACCAGCCATGAAGAAAAAAGCATTTCGGACTTTTTGGTTGCTTCCCAGCACTAAAATTTTATACTCAGGATAGATTTTATGAGATTCTTAAATTCCTAACCTAAAAAGAAAGGAGAAAAAGTGATGAGAAAAATTTCCGGAATAATTTCTTTAATCATTATTTCCCTAATTATTATTTCCATAACTTATGCCCAAGAGCTTCCGCGGGCAAAAAATCCAGAAGAGGTGGGCCTTTCTTCTGAACGTCTTAAAAGATTAACCATGGGGCTCAAGAACGATGTGGAAAAAGGAACCATCCCTGGGGCTGTTATGCTCATATTGCGTAAAGGTAAGATTGCTTATTACGAGGCCATAGGTTATCAGGATCGCGAGAAAAATATCCCGATGCCCAAAGATGCTATTTTTCAGATAGCCTCCATGACCAAGCCTTTCACTTCCTTGGCTATTATGATGTTAGCCGAAGAAGGCAAAATGCAGATTGTTTATCCTGTTTCACGTTATCTCCCCGAATTTAAAGATTTAAAAGTGGGGGTGGAAAAGAAAGATGAAGCCACTGGTAAAATGGAATTGGTTTTAGAGCCAGCCTCTCGGGAGATGACTGTTCAGGACCTTTTGCGCCACACTTCAGGGCTGACTTATGGCATATTTGGTAAGTCAATGGTGAAAGAACTTTATAACAAAGCCGGGGTTTTTGATTATAATAATACGAATGCCGAGATGGTAAGCAAAATGTCCCAACTACCTCTTCATTATCATCCAGGAACGACTTGGGAATATTCCATGTCCACAGATGTGTTGGCCAGAATAGTAGAAGTAGTTTCGGGAATGGAGTTTGACAAATTTGTGGCCGAAAAAATAACCAAACCTTTGAAGTTAAATGACACTGGCTTTTGGGTGGAGGGAGAGAAGCAAAAAAGATTAGCCGAAGTACAAGCTGATCCAGCAACTGGTAAGAAGCCTGTTATGCGAGATGTAACCAAAAAACCCAGATGGATATCGGGCGGAGGAGGGATGGTTTCTACAGCTCTTGATTATGCGCGGTTTGGCCAGATGTTGTTAAACGGCGGAACGCTCGAAGGGAAAAGGTTAGTCTCAAGAAAGACCATTGAATTAATGACGGCCAATCATCTTCCTCCCGGAATAAAATATGGCCCATTAGTGCCTATCCAGTTTGCGGGCATTTCTCCAACTCCCGAGGAAGGGTATGGATTCGGGTTAGGATTTGGCGTTCGCTTAGAACCCGGGCGCAGTCCTTTACCTGGTTCGGTGGGGGACTATTTTTGGGCAGGGGCTTATGGGACCTATTTCTGGATAGATCCCAAAGAAAAATTAGTCTCCGTGATGATGATGTATGCGCCTGCCCTTCGCCTTCATTATCGGTACCTGATTCGCCATTATGTTTATCAAGCAATCCGGGATTGATGCTCTTAGCCTTTTTATTCCACTTACGAAGTGGAATAATATTAAAGGAGGTGATGGGTCTTCATTTTCATAGGCGGCGTGCAGCCTAAAAAAGTAAATTTAGATGATCAACCGCGGCCATGTCCGAGGTGTGGTTTGCCCTCCGCCAGGCTGAAGCGGTTGGATCATTATTTAAGTCTTTTTTTCATTCCTTTGATTCCCGTAAAAAGAGGGGAACCTTTCTTAGAGTGTCACCGATGTGGAGGAATTTTTAGTGAAGGAGGGCAACCAACTCCTCCCCCCTTCTTCTGGTCAGAGGCGACAAAAAAATGTCCGCGCTGCCGCAGGGAAGTTGATCCAGAATTTAATTTTTGTCCGTATTGCGGCCAGAAGATATTTTAACGACCCATCCAGCCTCCATCCACGGTTAAAATAGTACCATGGATATAATTCGCAGCTTCGGAAGCCAGAAAAACTACAGCGCCCTTTAAATCCTCAGGTGCCCCCCACCGTCCAGCAGGGATGCGTACTAAAATCTGTTCATACCGCACCCGGTCAGCCCTTAAAGCAGCGGTAACGTCCGTGGCTATGTAACCAGGAGCAATAGCATTCACATTTACTCCTTTGCTGGCCCATTCATTGGCCAAAGCCATGGTGAGGGTGGCTATTCCTCCTTTACTTGCTGCATAGCTTGGTACAGTAATTCCTCCTTGAAAAGAGAGGAGCGAAGCAGTGAAGATAATTTTACCTTTCCCCCGGGCGACCATGTCTTTGCCAAACTCACGGGCCAGGATAAATTGGGCGTTAAGATTAACTTCGATCACTTTATCCCAATATTCATCGGGGTGCTCGTGGGCAGGCTTACGCAGAATAGTTCCCGCATTGTTCACTAAAATATCAATTTTCGGAAATTCCTTTTTAATCTGAGCGATTAAAGTATAAAGGGCTTGCCGATTACTAAAATCGCAGGTATACCCTTTAAACTTCCGCCCCCGCGAAAGCACATCTTTCTCAACCTCGCTTCCTGTGGGTTCCAAGGAAGCGCTGACGCCGATAATATCGGCACCTGCCTCAGCTAATGCCTGCGCAAAAGCTCTTCCTATTCCCCGCCGACAACCGGTAACGAGAGCAATTTTTTCATCCAAACGGAATTGGTCTAATATGCTCATAATTTACTCCTCCTGGGTAGCGATTAATACTTTCATCAAGTTAGCATTAGCCTCGATTTCTGTTAAGGCTTGACCAAGCTGACTTAGTGGTCTCCGTTCGCTAATTAACTTAGTCAGCGGCAGTTTTCTACTCGCCGCCAGAGAAATGGCTTTCTCAAAATCTTCGGGTTCGTAAACCCGAGCGCCACAAAGATGCAACTCGCGCCAGAAAAAACGAAATAAATCAACTTTAGTCAGCTCTCCAAAAATAGCCACAATAACGATGCGTCCGCGAGCGCGCACTAATTGAGTCATAATGATAGCACCTTGAGCAGAGCCTGAAACTTCGAAGACAACATCAACTCCGGCTCCG
Source organism: Thermodesulfobacteriota bacterium (assembly GCA_049699975.1). Taxonomy (GTDB): domain Bacteria; phylum Desulfobacterota; class SM23-61; order SM23-61; family SM23-61; genus CAZAGD01. The sequence continues at coordinate 5,536 of JBNAWB010000146.1, read as the reverse complement.
GCCGTCCGTTCATTGACCAGCGCTACTAAATCTGTTTCTTGGGGATTAATAGTTTCTAAGCCCAGTTCTCGGGCTAAATTAAGGCGGAAAGGATTTATTTCACCCACTAGCACTTTGGCGCCTTCCAGCGCGGCCACTAGGCTGATTAGCAAACCAATGGGGCCACCTCCAATAACCACTACATCCTCTCCAGGTTTTACCTCTCCGCGGCGAATATCATGGCAGGCTACGGCTAAGGGTTCGATCAAAGCTGCTTCATCTAAGGGCAAATGGGGAGGAAGTCTATGTAAAGTGTAGGCAGGCACAGTCCAGGACCCCTGAAAAGCTCCTGGAGTATCAATACCCATAAACTTTAAATTGTAACAGATATGAGAAAATCCAGATTTACAAGCCAGACATTTTCCGCAAGGCGCTAAAGGACGTACAACTACGCGATCGCCAATAGACCACCCTTTAACATTTTGGCCTATTTCCACAATTTCTCCGGCCATTTCATGGCCGATTACCTGCGGAATTGATACCCGCTTATCCATCCCTCCTTTAAAGATATGCAAATCTGTGCCGCAAATCCCACAGTAAGCGACTTTGAGGCGTACTTCTTCTGGCCCAGGGGCGATAAGAGGAGAATCGCCTATAGTTATCTTTCGGTTCCCAGAATAAAAAGCAGCTTTCATAAAATCACCTTTATTTTGAATATTTGAAAAATACAAAAGAATTTTAAGAAAAATTAAAGATTAAAGCAATAAAATTGTTAGTTTGGTTGTAGTCCCTAAATAAAAGCAAGGTTGGCAAGAAATTTTGCTTTGAAGGAAAATTAATTTTTTGCCGATAAAAATTTAGAAAATATATTAACAAAAAGGATAAAGAAGGAAAGAATTAAATATTGGAGATCAACCTTGGCCCAGGTAGAGAGCTTAAAACAATTTGTAATCAAAAATTTTGAAAAGATATTAGTCTTGCTCATCTTAGCCACAGCTTTTTTGAGCACATATTTAATTGAAGAAAAATCTATTATTTTAAATTTTTATTACCTGCCCGTGTTAGTAGCTAGTTACCTTTTAGGAAAAAGGATGGGTCTTTTGACCTCTATCTTCTCTATTTTGGTAATCATCTTTTTTGTAATTATTTTCCCAGACCGGTTCCTTACCCAAAAATTAATCTGGCATGATATTGCTGGGCTATGTGCTTGGGCAAGTTTTTTAATTTTGGCCAGTATCGTGGTGGGCACCCTATATGAGATGAACGAAAGAAGATTAATGGACTTAAGGAAAGCTTATGTTGGAATTTTAGAGATCTTGGCGAAATATTTAGAATCTACGGATACATATACCAAAGGACATTCTCTGCGGGTTTCTGAATATGCCCAAGAAATTGCCTTAGCCATGGGGCTTTCTAAAGGAGAGGTGGAAAATATTCGCGTCGCCGGCTTACTCCATGATATCGGAAAAATTGAAATAAGCGGGGAAGTAATCCGCAAAGCAGCCGATTTGACTGCAGAGGAACGGGATTTAATAAACACTCATCCTAGTAAGGGGGCTAACATTCTTTCTTCGGTGGGGGCAGTTTTAAAAGAAGTCGTGCCTATTGTCTTGGCCCACCATAAATATTTTATCGACAATTCTAAAGAAAGAGCGGGAGAGCAATCTGCCATACCATTGGGGGCGCGCATTGTAGCCGTAGCTGATTCTTTTGACGCCATGGTTACTGACCGTCCATATCGGAAAGGAATGCCCCCTTGGAAAGCGTTAGAGGAATTAATAAGCAAAGCAGGAAGTCAATTTGATCCGCAAGTGGTCGAGGCTTTTAAAAGAGTGCTCACAGAAAAGATGGAAGTAGTTTAGAACAGCACTCCAGATTAGTTCTTTTTATCTCCTGGTTAATTTATTAAAGTCATGGTATATTAGTTAAAACTTTTTCTCTTTTAAAGAGAAAGAGATTTTCGAGTAAGGTCTGAAGAAGGCTGAAAAGTTTTATTAAAGGCAATTTAGATCCGGAGAAAATTGATGGCGGGGAAAAAAATTGGTGAGCTTCTGGTGGAATCTGGCTTGATAACCGAAGCTCAACTTCAGGAAGCATTAGAGGAGAGCAAAAGGATCCCTGGTACGCGCATTGGCAATATTTTGGTAAAAAAAGGATATGCGCAGGAAATTGACATCTCGCAAACTCTTTCTTTCCAATTGAACATTCCTTTTGTGGACATATCCACAATAGCTATCGATCCCGAAGCCATTAAATTGGTTAACGAGAAATTAGCTAAAAAATATTTGCTGGTACCTCTTTACTTTGAAGGAAAAGCTTTGGTTGTAGCTATGTCTGATCCTTTGAACTTGAATGCTATCGATGATGTTAGCTTTTCTGCTGGCTTACAGGTAAAGCCCTGCGTAGCCACTCCTACAGATATCGCCGAAGCAATTCGATTGCACTATCATATTAGCCAACCCATTGAAGATTTACTGGTAGATTTAAAAGTAAAAGCAGATAGACCTATTGAAGTCTTAGAAGAAGTTGATACTGAAAGGGATTTATCAGAACAAGTTAAGAAAAGTTCCGCCCCTCCTATTATTAAGATTGTAGATTCGATAATTATCCATGGTGTAGAAAATAAGGCCAGCGACATTCATTTGGAGCCCCAAGAGAAATGGGTCAAAGTAAGAATGCGGGTTGACGGCTTAATGAGAGAAGCCATGCAACTTCCTAAGTGGGTGCAGGGAGCGGTAACTTCGCGCATTAAACTCATGGCTAAAATGGATATCGTTGAACGAAGAGTTTCCCAGGATGGGCGCATTAAAGTGAGACTGGGAGATAAATACCTGGATTTGAGAATTTCCACCTTACCCACCCAATATGGCGAAAAGGTGGTTATGCGCATTCTTGACCCCAAAGCAGCTATGATCAGTTTGGATAGCATTGGCCTTTCTAATCAGAGTATGGAATGGGTAATTGATATGATCACCAGACCGCAGGGGGTAGTTTTAGTAACTGGTCCCACAGGATGTGGAAAGACTTCTACTCTTTATGCCATGATTGAAAAGATTAAAAGAGAAGAAATTAATATCATTACCATCGAAGATCCAATTGAATATGAATTGAAGGGCGTGAATCAAGTTCAGGTAAATGAAAAGACCGGCCTTACCTTTTCCTATACTCTGCGTTCAGTCTTAAGGCAAGATCCAGATGTCATCTTGGTAGGGGAGATGCGGGATAGCGAAACAGCGCTCATCGCTTTTCAAGCCTCAATAACAGGGCATTTAGTTTTTTCAACTTTGCATACAAATGACGCTGTCTCTACGGTAATTCGTTTGAAAAATTTAGGTCTGCCGTCTTATCTGATAGCTTCTTCCTTAAACGGCATAATTGCCCAGAGATTAGTAAGGAAGATATGTCCGCAATGTAAAGAACCGTATGCCCCCCCAGAAGAGGAGTTGAAAAGATTGGGCCTCAATTTAGAAGAACAAAGGCTTTACCGAGGGAAAGGGTGTAAAAATTGCGCAGGGACAGGTTTTGCAGGCCGGACCGGCATATTCGAAATTTTAAATATTAATAACAAAATTAGAGATTTAATTGCTCAAGATGCCCCGGAACAAGAAATCACCAAGGCCGCGGTAGAGTCAGGAATGATCTCTATGTATATGGATGGGTTAAAGAAAGTTTTATCTGGCCTAACCACCATTGAGGAGCTTAATCGCGTAGTTTATTTTTCCAGTGAAGAAAAAGATTTGTGGGGCATATGCCCTACTTGTTTACAGCCCATAGCACCGGAAAGTGAAACCTGTCCTCATTGCCAGAGATATATCGTTGATAGTTGCACTTCCTGCGGCAAAAAAAGAGAACCAGGTTGGATTATCTGCCCTTATTGTGCGGCTGTTTTTGAAGCCCCCAAGAGTAACTTGCCCAAGTCGCCATCTATTGCATGAGCTTAAGGAGTTTTATAAGCAGCAATTCTCCAGAGTCCCCGGTTATGTTCCCGCGCTTCCCGGTAGGCCTTTAAAAAGCGATCCACATATTTAACATTTGGAGGATAGGTAAGGAGCTGAGCATAACCTGCTTTAAGAATTTCTTCGTTTAACATGCGTCCGTCAGATAGATAAACGTAAGCTAAAAGGCGGCCATATTTATCGCGGATTTGGGCATCGAACTCAAGGTGCACCTCATCTCCGGGTTTTAGCAAGCTTTGCACAAAACGGGTGGCTTCCCGCCCAGCTTTGATTATATTTTCAATATTTTCATGACCTTTTTGGGCATCTTTGAGAGCTTTGCGATTAAGGCGACTTTCCGGAGTATCAATGCCGATTAGACGCACATTTTCTTTTTTCCCTTTATATTCCACTAAAAGAGTATCCCCATCGATGATTTTGAGAATGATGGGCTTCTTATCTGCGAATGAATAAGACCACAGGAAAAAAAAGAAACTAAAAAGGAATAGGGGCGCAAAAAGGGTTATTACTAAAGAAAACCTTTTATTTTTCATGACTTCGGCAGCCTGGCGATCCAAGAAAATTTTATATTTATTTCTTGGATCCTTGGCTTTCCGCCCTCCGCTTGCGCGGAGTTTGGCTTTATCGGTCATTCACCAGAATATATTTCGGCAGGAAAAAGGAATTTAATAAATGGAAAAAGATTAAATAAATCTTTCAAAACGGTCTTTTTTAGCCTTACAGATCGGGCAAACTTCAGGGGGGCTTTCGCGCGCGCACAGATATCCGCATACGCGACATCTCCAGATGGGCAGGGGAAGGGTAGATAATGGTAAGGATTCCTCTCGTGATTTTACTTTTTTTCTTTCTGCAGATGGCGGGCGTCTTTCAGGAATAGAGGTAATCTTTTTTTCTCCTCTTATGACTGCTTGGGAAACATATAGGGCGCAGTAACAAGAGCCAAATTCTAATAAATCTGCATCGCGGTAATCGCAGGGACAGATGATATCTAAATCTTCTTCTTTTATACCGGAAGCAAGGCGGCAAGGACAGGCCCAGTAACCATATCTTTTTTCATTAACCAATAAGCCTTTGATCAATTCTTTAGTGAATGAAATATCAGGATTGAGATAATATCCCCCAGATTCCGCCTCTTTGCGCAGGCGTTCATATAATTTATCAATTTCTTCTTGAGGAATTTCAATCTCCTTATTCATGATCTTAGAGCCTCTCTAATTTTCTGTTCATCAAAACCAATAATACAATGGTTATCAATGGCCAAGGTAGGGAACGAACATCGCGGATTTAACTTTTTGACCTCATCCATAACTTGATTCCTTTCCTCTCCCTGGAGGAGGTCGACATCAATAAAATCATAATCTACTCCCAATTGATCAAGAAGTTGTTTAGTCTTTCGACACCAGACGCATGTACTCAAAGCATAAAGCAAAATCCGCCCCCTTTTTTTCCCTTCTACATGGATCCTACCCATAAAAATCCTCCTTGTATTTTATTATCTAAAGTGTATTAGAATGAAAGGAAAGAGTCAATTAGGAAAGATCCTGATCGTTGATCAGTTTTAATTTTTCTCACCAGCAGGAGACAGGCGGGAGGGGGAGAGG
>JBNAWB010000145.1:5253-9225 GCA_049699975.1 Thermodesulfobacteriota bacterium | reverse complement strand
ATGATACCAGAGCCAAAGAAGAATGGGGCTGGAAGCCTAAGTATGAGTTGGAGGAAGCGGTAAAAGACTTTATCGCCGAATTGCTCGCCAATCCTACCATATATAATTAGAGATTTGGAATTATCCATTTTTACTCCGGAAATATATTGCTTAGAAAAATGCCAATTTTCGGTTTCATAAATGAAATCATTACATAAATGTATTTCATTTTTGCAATAATTATCTAAACGCCATGACAAGAATCTTTGGCTAGGAAGATATAACTTATTAATATTTTGGATTTTTTTATTTTGAAGATGAACCTCCTTCTGGCATTGTTTTTGCCTTTTAAAAAATTAGTGATCGGGAATTAATAAGAGCACTGTCATATTTAAGGATAAAAAGAGGGATTTTTTGGCAATAGATCCTGAAGACAGTCGAATTTTTGGACCAGTTCCATCCCGCCGTTTAGGCAGATCTTTAGGGGTTGACTTAGTTCCTTTTAAGACGTGCACTTATGATTGCATTTATTGTCAACTGGGCCGGACTACTAACCAGACCTTGGAACGTAGGTCTTACGCAAAGGCAAGGGAAATAATTGAAGAGCTAAAGAAGAAGCTATCCAACCTGGCAGTTCCTCCTGATTACATAACTTTCTCAGGCTCAGGAGAACCAACTCTAAATAGCGAAATTGGATTGATAATTAGGGAAATAAAAAAGATAACGCATATTCCTATAGCCGTTTTAACTAATGGATCACTCCTTCATCTGGAAAGGGTTCGCGCTGACTTGGCAAATGCTGACTTAGTTATCCCTTCTTTAGATGCAGCTAGTCCCCAACTTTTCAAATTCATTAACCGACCTCATCATTCTCTCCACCACCACCAAATTTTAAGGGGATTAAAAAAATTCCGCAGCGAATTTAGTGGGCAAATTTGGCTAGAAATTATGCTCTGTGCCGGAATCAATGATGATCCAAAAGAACTCCCAAGATTAAAAGAGGTTATTGAATCGATTAATCCAGACCGAGTGCAGTTGAATACTGTAGTGCGCCCTCCAGCTGAAAAGTTTGCTTATCCTCTTTCTTTACGCCAATTGGAAAAAGTGAAGAATATATTGGGAAATAATGCCGAAATTATCCCCCAACTCTCACGGGCGGAAGAATTTGCTCCGTTTCCCCCGCGGGATGAAGAAATATTAGAAATGTTAAAGCGAAGGCCTTGTACGGCAGAAGAAATAGCGCGTGCTTTAGGTTATAATTTAGAAGCTGTTTATCAATGTTTGCATAAGCTCAGGAGGGAAGGAATCATCAACTATCGGATGTTCTCAGAGCGCTGTTATTATGAATTACCACTTCCCGCCGGAAAAGTATGGAACAGAAAACCTAAAGATAAAAATAATTAAAATTTTTATGAAAATTTTGCTGGACCTCATCGCCTCTCTGCAAGAGAAAGATAATCCCGTGAAAGAAATTTTGGCGGGCGCTTATTGGACTGCTGTGGTAAGCAAAGGCTGTGGGTTAGCTGCCACTGTAAGACACGAGGGCCATCCCCATCCCCGAGGGGTCAAAGATGTAGGACATCTAACCGAAAAGACTGCTGGGGAGTTGGCTAATTATGCTTTATCAGATTATCCAATGGAAGCTTCTATAGGGATGGCCGCGATTAATTCTTTAATTGAAGTGGACATCAATCATTGCGTAGAGAGAAATGCTTTAGAAATTCTTTTCGAAAAGGGAGAAGGGCAGAATGTAGCTATCATAGGCCATTTCCCCTTTATTCCGGAATTACGGAAAAAGACGGGGCAGCTTTGGGTTTTTGAGGAAAGACCGCAAGCTGGAGATTTACCTCCAGAAAAGGCCAGAGAAATTCTGCCTCAATGTGCGGTGGTAGGAATTACTGCTTCAACTTTTATTAATCATACGCTCGAAGATCTCCTGGCCTGGGCCAAAGGAAAATATGTCCTCCTCATTGGCCCAACTACCCCTATGACACCTTTACTCTTTGATTACGGTATTCAGGTTTTGGCGGGAGTGCAGGTGGTTAATCAAGAAGAAGTTTTTAGATGTATCTCTCAAGGGGCTACTTTTCGGGAAATAAGAGGAGTTCGCCGGTTAACCATGATGAAAAAATAATTGCTCTGGCAATTATATATTAAAAAAAGAAAGGAGAGAAAAATGAACCCAAAAGTTATTTATCTACTAAACCAGGCCCGTTCGGCTGAATTAGGAGCAATAAGTCAGTATATGATTCATCATTATGAACTGGAAGATGCCGGCTTTAGCAAACTGGCTAGTAAAATTAAGGAAGTGGCTATTGCTGAGATGAAACATGCCGAGAAGTTAGCGGAAAGAATTTTATTGTTGAAAGGAGAAGCAACTTCTAAACCTGATCTAAGTCCGCAAAAAGGGCAAGGGATGGCGGAGATTTTAGCTACAGATGTGGCTTTAGAACAGAAGGCCATTCAAATGTATAACGAAGCGGCAGCTATCTGTGCGGCCGAGAAAGATGCTAAATCAAAAGATTTATTTGAAGAACTGGTGGCGGAGGAAGAAGAACATTTGCATATTTTTGAGAATTTTAAGCGGCATATTGACAAGATGGGTCCAGCCTATTTGGCTACACTCATCCAAAAATGAAAAATTGGGGTAAATACAGGAAGCGCGCTGTGACCAAGCAGGGTTACGATAAAATCACTGAGAAAAAAGATTGTAACCCTTCACTGAGCAGGGGAGATTCCGTGATTAGCCCATGAGATTTCGCCCTCATTTTATCTCCTCTCCCCGTGGGGGATAGGGATGGGGTGAGGGGTTCAATGCTGGATTACGAAAGATTCTTAAATGTAAAGGATCGTTAATAGATGAAAATAAAAATAACTATCTTATGCGAAAATTTAGTAGGTGGATTAGTAGGGTTGGGTGAACACGGTTTTGCGGCCTTTATTGAAACCGATCAGGGCAATTATCTTTTTGATACAGGAGGTGGCCGGACGATTCTGCCCAATGCTCTATCTTTAGGTAAAGATTTGCGCACCGCTAAAAAAATTTTTTTGAGTCATGGGCATTATGACCATACAGGAGGTCTGCCGGAAGTTCTAAGGCTTAAAGGAAAAGTAGATGTGCATGCTCATCCACATGTCTTTATAGAGCGCTTGGCTATCGTTAAAGATAAGGATAAGGAAATAAGACGTTTTGTGGGTCTTCCTTACAAGAGAAATTTCTTAGAGCTAATGGGCGCTAATTTCATTTTGAATACGGATTTTACTGAGGTGGCGGAGGGGATTTATCTAACCGGAGAAGTTCCGCGCCAGACATCTTTTGAAAAACAAGACCCCCGACTCTTCAGGGAGATAGATGGGCAAATAGTTCCGGATGCGTTTGCCGATGATCAATCCCTAATCTTAGATACAGAGAAGGGATTAGTCATAGTTCTGGGCTGCGCTCATTCAGGAATGATTAACATCATCAACCATGTGATCAAAAAAATCAAAAAAGACAAAATTTGGACTATCATCGGGGGGACCCACCTTGGCTTCCTCACCCCGGAACAGCTTGCCGAATCGATCCAATCTTTAAAGAAAATGAAAGTGGAGCTCATAGGTGTTTCTCATTGCACCGGAATTAGGCCAGTTTCTAAGCTCATCCAGGAATTCGGAGATGGTTTCTTTTACGGGGGAGTAGGGACGGTAATCGAGGTTTAATCTAAGAATAGCGGCCAAGCAAAAAGGGAAGTGTAAAGCATGCCTCGGAGCCCGAAAAGTTCGCAGGCCAAAATAAGGGGCCTTTATTAGCGGCGCAAATTTTCCTGTCTCCCGGGCAAGGGAAAAATATTTTTATAGAATTCTTGAATTTTTGTCAGCTGCAAACCATACCGCTTTCCGCCGGGCAGCTTAGATAAAAGCCGACCTCGGGGAAAAGTTAGGCATTAAGGGGTTACCTGAAAGGCTGGCTGTATTACGATTTTAATGGTAAAGTACTTATTAATCTGGCCAGGC
>JBNAWB010000145.1:0-5153 GCA_049699975.1 Thermodesulfobacteriota bacterium | reverse complement strand
ACGCTTCTAAATGTAATCTTTGTGGGGATTGTTTGGTAAAATGCCTGTACGTTAATTATGATAGAGAAAAAGCAATAAAAGAAATTAAAGCTATCCAGGAAGGGGAAAAGGCAGAGATATTAAGCAAGTGTATTACTTGTTGTGCCTGCCGAGAATATTGTCCAACAGGGGCTGATCCTTATGACCTAATCCTAAAGGCCCAGGAAAAATTCCAAGCTTTTCCCGTAAGTGAGAAGGATGCGGTGGGCATGGATATGGCCGCCAAGCTACCCAGCGAGTTTATACCTGGCGATCCTAATCGACCTGCCCTGTCCTTATGTGTCTTGGAAAGGCAAATCCCCCCTGGGGCTATAGAAGGACAAATGTTTAAGGGATTAAGCATAGTTAAAGGTGGCGATTACTTCTGCCTTATAGGTTATGTCCATATCGGTAAAGAGACCCCCTTAAAAAAAGGAGCTCAAAGATTCATCGACCAGATAGCAAGTTTGGGGAAAGAGATTATCTTCCTGCATGATGATTGTTATGCCATGGTGCATACGAAAGTTAAAGACTATGGCATTAAAGTCCCTTTTAAATACATGCATATCTTTGAATATCTGCGGAATTATCTGCGTGACCATCAAAGCAAAATAACTAAATTAGGCTTCAAGGTTGCTTATCAAAGACCATGTGCCTCCCGGTTCACTCCCGAAAAAGATGCTCTTTTAGATGAGATATTTAAGCTTATTGGAGTAGACCGTCCAGCGCGCCAATATGAACGGGAGAAAGCTTTATGCTGCACTGCGCCCATAATTCGCGTATTTCCCGAATTGGCCCAAGAAGTACAGCTTAAGAATGTGAAAGATGCTCTCGCCTGTGGAGCCGAGGCCTTGATCACCCTTTGCCCCATTTGTGATCGTATTTTGACTCGGCCCACGACCGCTCGTGGTCTAAAAAAGATTTATATAACCAATCTTTGCCGGATGGCTTTGGGGGAGTTGGAATGGCCAGGAGGTGCCCATGGATAAATTAAAATTTGATGAGAAAATATGTGCCACTTGCCCTTCAGCAGATTGCCTCTTAAAATGCCAATACATGACCTTCTCTAAAGGTGAAGCTCACGCGGAGATGATGAAGCTCATAAAAGGGGAAGATACTCGCGTCTTAAAGGAATGCGTAACCTGTTATGCCTGCGAAGAGTACTGCCCGCGCGGAAATCATCCTTATTTCCTCATTTGTGAGCGGCGGGAAGAGAAAGGTATCTATACCGCCCCCCGCCCTATTACCAAGCAATGGATCAATATGACCCAGATGCAAGGCAAACAATTGGTGGGCCGGGTTAAAGAGCAAGCCCTCTCTACATGCCTCTTGCCGCAACTTGGTCAAATGCTCTCGGGAGAAATTTTCCAAGGTATCAGCCAGGCTGCTGTTTTTGGAGCAGAGTTCATGTGCCCAGCTGTCCATACGCATTTTGCTAAGATGTCCGTAGTTAAAGAGAGACTCCCTTTAGTCCTCGAGAATTTTAAAAAACTTGGGGTACGAGAAGTAATCTGCCTGCATGACGAATGTTACGGCACTTTCACGCACTTGGCCGCGGCCTATGGCCTTTCTGTTCCTTTCGAACCGATTTACTATATGGATTTCTTGCTCATGAGATTGAAAGCACTAAAAGATAAAATCAAACCACTCCAGATCAAAGCAGCCTACCAACGTCCGTGTTCCAATAGATGGATTCCCCAAAAGCATGGTTTGGTCGCAGAAATATTGAATTTAATAGGGGTAGAGTTAGTCTCTCGCCAATACCAAGATGAGCGCAGCCTTTGCTGCGGAGATTTAATACGCTCTATCTCCGGTTATCGCTTAGCCAACGAAATCCAGCAAAGAAATATAGAAGATATGGTTAATTCTGGAGCAGAATATTGCGTCTTTAATTGTCCGGCCTGTCAATCAACTTTAAAAGGGAAAGTGACTAAATATGGTTTACGGCCTATCCATCTCATTGAGCTTTGCCAAATGGCCTTAGGAGAGAAGGGAGGTGCAGGATAATGGATGACATTTTGGCCTCTTTAGTCGAAATCGTCGGCGAAAAAGGTGTTTCTAACAAACCCGAAGAGCTTTGGTTTTATGCTCGTGATCCGGGAGTGTTAGAACCGCACTATCCCAGTTATGTAGTTGCCCCCCAGACTACGGAGCAAGTGCAAAAAATAGTTAAGTTAGCTAACCAAAAAAAGATACCCATAGTGCCTATGGGACAAGGGATGGCTTTAACTGGCTTAGTAATTCCCCTTAAAGGGGGGATTGTTTTAGACATGAAAAGAATGAACAAGATTCTCGAAGTAAATGAGAAAGCGAGATATGTGGTAGTAGAAGGCGGTACTCCTCAGGGGATGCTCAAAGCATATTTACAGGGTCGTTACCCTCATTTAAGGCATAGCTTGCCTGATGCTCCACCAGTAACCACGATAGCTGCTAATGTGGCGCTCCATGGCCAAGGGCGTCTGACGCAGCAATATGGTTTTAATTCTGATATGGTAACTGGCCTGGAAGTAGTTCTCCCAACGGGCGAGATCTGCAGAATTGGCTCTCCTTCTTTAGGGCCTTATTGGTTTTCCAAAAGTCCTACTCTTCCTGACCTCTCTGGACTCTTTTTAGGATGGTTAGGCACCACCGGAATTATTACTAAAGTGGGGTTGAAATTATACCCCAACAAAAAGTTTCGAGAAGTAGAAATATTTGTAACCGATATGGTCGAACTCGTTCCCGAAATCGTCTATAAACTTACCCATTTAGAGATGTTGGAAGATATAAATATTTGGTTCCAACCTAAACCGCTTATCTTTAAAGATAATTATCATATTACTATCTATTTTACGGGAGACACTGAAGAGGAGATCGAATTCAAGAGAAAGATGATCTGGGATGCGCTGCAAGTTTTTATAGAAGCTAAAGATGGGGGCTTTATGGGCCTTCAAAATATGAAAGAACAATTATTGGAGATGCCCCAAAGGAGCGTGGCTGAGTTTGCCGATGTACCGCGGGGAGGTGGATTTGAATATTCAGGCCCTATCGCCTTAGTAGAACATTTTCCGCAGTTCGCCGCTAAAGTTTTAGAGCTGGCGGAGAAGTACAATGTATTCTATTCCAGCACGGCCAGAATCATCTCCGGTGGCCAGGCCATGATGTTCAGTATCTCTTTTGCCTTTAACCGGGCCGATGCAGATATGATGGCCAGAGTAAAATTAGCCTTAGATGAGGCCACTTCTTTTGCTTTGAGCATGGGCGCCATTCCTTGGAAACCAAACTTTAGGGAACAGCAGATGACCTTACAGAAAATGGATCCGCAAACTCGTAAACTACTCCACACTATTAAAAATGTCCTTGACCCCCAGGGTATTATGAATCCCGGGAATTGGGAGGTGGGCGAATGAGCTATGTCCGTTCTCTACCGCATGGAGATATAGTGCATCGGTGTTTTCGTTGTGGATATTGTAAGTTGCCCAGCGATTATGTTGATTTTAATTGCCCAGCTTACAAAGCCTTTGGTTGGGATACTTATTCTCCCGGGGGGCGCATGTGGCTGATTAGGGCCTGGCTAAGCAACGAGATAAAAAGCAGTCCCCATTTTGCGGAAATTCTTTATTCTTGCGCCACTTGCGGAAATTGTAAGGATCAATGCGTTTTCCCCCGTTTTAAGGATTATCTCCTCGATATTTTCCAAGAAGCAAAGACGGAATTAGTGAACGATGGCCAAATCCCCCTGGAGGTTAGAGATTATTTTAAAGCCATAATAGTCAACGGTAATCCTTACAAATTTCCCCAAGCGGCAAGAGGAAAATGGGCGGAGGGGACCGCCATAACCAAGTTCAGCGACCAAGAATATTTATTTTATGTGGGTTGTGTGGGCTCTTATGATGAAGTAGGCCAGAGAATGGCTCGGCAGGTAGGCACGCTCCTTAATAATTTAGGAGTCTCCTTCGGCATCTTGGGAGATGAAGAAGGCTGTGATGGGCATGAAGTGAAAGTCCTTGGGGAGAGTGGGCTTTTCCAAAAATTGGCGGCCGAAAATATACAAAAATTCATAAATAAGGGCATTAAAAAAATCATCACTTTGGATCCCCATGCGCTCAATTCTTTTAAAAAAGACTATCCAACCTGGGGGGGCAATTTTTTGGTCTATCACTATACTGAAATTTTGGCCAAACTTGTCAAAGAAAAAAAGGAGAGTTTTAAGGAATACAAAGTAAAAATAACCTATCACGATCCTTGTTACCTTGGTCGGCATAATTTAATTTATGCTGCTCCGCGTGAGGTTTTAAAGAATATTCCGGGATTAGAACTGGTCGAAATGCGGCGTCACCAGCAGAATTCTTTTTGTTGCGGAGGCGGCGGAGGAAATTTCTTTACGGATATACTGAACAAGGGAGAAAATAATCCCAGTCGTCTAAGAGTTAGAGAAGCTTTAGCAACGGGCGCGCAGATATTAGCCGTGGCCTGTCCAATCTGCGCCAAGATGCTTACGGAGGCAGTGAAAGCCGAAGAATTAGAAGACCAGCTGGAAGTCTTGGATATAGCCCAAATCGTTCACAGAGCAGGGAAATATGGAAATAAAGAAAGGATGATATGAAAGCAGCCATTATTTATTGGTCGAAGACTGGGAATACCGAAAAAGTTGCTCATACTATTAAAGAGGCTTTTAATGAAGCCGAAGTTGATGCTATTATAAAAAGAGTGGAAGAGGCAGGGGATTTCGACTTTTTCGCTTTTGACCTTATTTGCTTAGGATTTCCTTCATATCAATGGCATCCTCCGGAGCCTATGGATATGTTCTTAAAAAGTAAATTCAGTGCCTATCGGCAGCAGGGAAGAGTAAAAGTAAACGCACCGCGTATACCCGGGAAGTATGTGCTTATATTCTGCACTTTTTCTGGCCCCCATACGGGCATAAATGAAGCTATTCCAGCGGGCAAATATGCAGGGCAATTCTTTGATCATTTAGGTTTCCAAGTGGTAGACGAATGGTACATCCTAAGTGAATTCCATGGCTCAGAAATCAACAGTACCCAAGGGCGGATGGGTGATATCAGAGGAAAACCAACTGCCGCAGAATTGCAGCAAATCAAACAAAATGCTTTGAAACTAATTCAGGGGTTGCTAAAATAATTATTTAAAAAAGT
>JBNAWB010000144.1:0-9228 GCA_049699975.1 Thermodesulfobacteriota bacterium | reverse complement strand
CCCTCCCGCCTGTCTCCTGCTGGTGAGAAAAATTAAAACTGATCGACGGTCAGACATGAGCATGAAAGAAATGCCTAAAGAGAAAATTAGATAAGAAATTAAGGGTGGAGGTTCGGGCATGAACGTGGGCGACAAAGTAAAATTTTTATTCGCCGGAGAAGAAAAAGAGGGGGTGGTGGTAAAGGTTTTTCCCAAAAAAGTTTATCTAAAAGTTGATTTTCCCCGTCATCCGGGAAAAATTGTCATAAGATCAATTGCCGAATTAGAAGGCCAAATTAATAAAGCAAAAAAGAAAGAAAATAAAAAAGAAAAGCCTAAAGAAGCAAAAGAGAAAGGAGAAGAAAAAGAAAAATAGAAATATAGTCAAGGTGGATTATCAGCGGGCGGTGGAGATTTTTTCTTTTCTCTATTTCTTTTATTTTTCTGGCGCAAGAGATAGATGCCTAGCCAAAGAGCTATCAAAATCTGAGCTATTAAGCAAATGATCAAAAAAATAAAAGCAGTCATGAAAGCTGGTGTCCGGCCTTTGGATACCCTCTGCCGCAGTTAGTATAAGATAGAAAAAGACTGGAATTCCCCTTTATATTCTTCGGGCTGCACAATTAATTCCGTAACGCGAGCAGAAGGCGGTCCATGCCGGCACCACTGGATCATGGCTTCTACATTCTCTTCTTCTCCTTCCAGTAAGGCGCCTACCGAACCATCGGGAAGATTACGTACCCAGCCAGTCAAGTTGTATTTGCGGGCCTCCCGTTGCGTATAATAACGAAAATTTACACCTTGGACGAGTCCTTTAATGAGTAGCTTAACCCGTTTCTTAGCCATAAATGCTCACTTACTTTTAAGAAATCAACTGCTGAAATTCTTCTTCGGTAATAATCTTTAAGCCCAAGGCTTTGGCCTTTTCATATTTCGAACCCGGTTCTTCTCCAACTACCACATAATCCGTCTTTTTGCTTACGGAAGAAGAAGCTTTTCCTCCCAATTCTTCTACTTTGGCTTCTGCTTCTTGCCGACTCATGTTTCTTAGAGCTCCCGTGAAGACAAAGACCTTTCCGGCTAATTTCTGAACAGCCGCCCTCTTCGGCCGAGTTAAAGGTGCATATGTAATCCCTTTCTCTTTCAATTTCTGCAGCACTCGTTGATTGGCCTTCTGACTGAAGAATTTGACGATCGAGGAAGCTATCTCCGGGCCGATGCCCTTTATTTGGGTGAGTCTTTCCTTAGAAGCCTGGGCCAATTCCTCTAAAGTAGAAAATTCCTGAGCCAAAATTTTAGCTATATGTTCCCCTACATGTAAAATCCCCAAAGCGTAAATCAACTTATCCAAAGTAGTCTTTTTGCTGTTGGCGATGGAGGTGAGGATATTGGAGGCTAATTTTTCCCCCATTCTCTCCAAGGTAAGCATCTTTTCCATATTCAGGTCGTAAAGGTCAGCATAATCTTTAACCAAGCCCCGGTCGACTAACTGCTCAATGATTTTTTCCCCTAATCCTTCAATATTCATGGCGTCGCGGGAAGCGAAGTGAATAATAGTCTCTTTTAATTTCGCCGGGCATGCAATACCCGTGCAACGGGCGACAGCTTCGCCCGGGGGGCGGTCGACTTCAGCGCCGCAAACCGGACACCGATCGGGAATTTTAAATTTTTTCTCCTTACCCGTGCGCTTTTCGACGACTACTTTCACTATTTCCGGGATTACATCTCCAGCGCGCTCCACGATTACTGTATCCCCAATACGCACGTCTTTACGGTCGATTTCATCTTGATTGTGAAGCGTAGCTCGACTTACCGTAACCCCGCCTATATTTACAGGCTCCAAAATGGCTGTGGGGGTGAGCGCTCCAGTTCTTCCTACATTAACTTCAATATTTAGAATTTTGGTGGTAACTTGTTTCGGCTTAAATTTAAAAGCCAAAGCCCAGCGCGGGCTCCGCGCAATAGTACCCAAAGCTTCTTGCCAGCGCAGAGAATTGACTTTAATTACCGTACCATCAATTTCATAAGGCAATTTTTCGCGCAGCCCATCCATTTCATAGTAGTAATTAAGAACTTCATCTATATTTGGGCAGAGGCGGCGATGGGGATTAACTTTAAAACCCCAATTTTGGAGGGTATTTAAAAGTTCCCACTGCGAGGGTACAGATCGTCCCACCAACTGGCCTACGCCGTGGCAAAAGATGTCCAGAGGCCTCTGGGCGGTAATAGAAGAATCGAGCTGGCGCAGTGAACCCGCGGCCGCATTACGGGGATTGGCAAAGAGGGGCTCGCCTTTTTCCTCGCGTTTGCGGTTTAATTCCCGAAAGGCTTGCAGAGGAAGATACACTTCTCCCCGCACTTCCAAGCGGGCCGGAGGCTTTTCCCCTTTTTTCAAGATCAGGTAAAGAGGAATGGTCTTGATAGTCTTTAAATTTTGGGTGACATTCTCGCCCACCAAACCATCACCGCGAGTTGATCCTACAGTAAAAACGCCATCTTCATAGACTAACTCCACGGCCACTCCGTCGATTTTAAGCTCGGCACAATATTCTATGTCCTGCGTAGTGCCCAAGAAACGTTTTATGCGGGTGTCGAATTCCTTTACTTCTTCCACTTCGAAGGCGTTGGCTAGGCTGAGCATGGGAATAGTATGTCGAACCTCTTCAAATTTATCCAGAGGAGGAGCGCCCACTCTTTGCGTTGGCGAAGTGGGGGTAATAAATTGGGGGAATTGTTTTTCCAAGCTTTCCAATTCCCGCATGAGCTGGTCATATTCAGCATCAGAAATTACCGGGTCATCGAGGACATAATAGCGGTAGTTATGATAATTAATCTCTTCCCGGAGTTGGGCGATTCTTTTTTGGGCTTGCTCAGCGTTCATAGTTGCCTATTGCTCCTTTCTTCGCTTTTAGTAAGCAAATTGGCGCCTAAACTTCATGTTTCTATAGCTTTTAGAGCAGCCACTAAACCAAAGCAGCCAGTCAACATCATATCACCGTAAGGGACTGCTTGGTAGTATTTAAGCCCGGCGACTAAATTTCTTTGAGGGCCAGTTACGGCGACAAAAGAGAATTTTTTCTTTTGGGGGAAATAAGGACTCAGAAAACACCCATGACCACCGTCATTCATTATTTTTTCATGGCCCAATTCCCCAGCGGCAAAATCTTTCAAAATAGATTTGATTTTTTCAGGCGCTAGCCTCCCTGTATGATGTTCGAAGATGCCCCAGATACGTTCGCCCTGAACCAGAGCGCCCAAGGTGTGCTGGTTACCTAAATTTACAGCAATGAAGCCTTTTTCTTGTTCCTCCTTTACCCGCGGATCGCAGAGAATTCCCCAAATAGCTGCCGCACAAGTGTCCATTAAATAAGCTGCCGGAGCATCTCTCTTCACGGCCAGCATCCGGGTCATAAAAGGGGGTGGCTTTTTATAAATTAAGTTTTTTAGATTTCCTCCTTGAAGAATAAATCTTTGCCAATAGCGAAAGCGGAAAAGACGGTTGCTGCCTCGCGGGTTAAAACCATGATCTTGAACCGCAATCGCCATATTTTCTGGCAATTGGAGCCCATATTCCCGAAAAATCTTTTCTAATTTAGAGATTTGCACATCACCTAAAGTGATCACTGGCCAGCCTGCCGGACGAACATTCGTAATTTTTATTCCCTTTTTCTGGACTACTTCTAAGTTATCATGAAAAGTGAGGGCCGCCAGCTTAGTCGCGGCCACTTTTAGTCCCGCGCGTAGATGATTTTCTAAAGCCCAAGTGCAAGCTCCTCCCCCCATAGTATTACCATTTAAAAAAATATTCTTCTTTAGCGAAGTAGCCCAGGAAATTTTTTGGGCCACCAACTGGGTGGGAGAGGGAAGAATCATTTGCGCACAATTTTCAATGGGTTTACCTTCCTCATAAAGGAGAATATCTTGGGTTCCTCCCCCAATGTCTATGGCCAGAATTTTTTGTGGGAAACTCATTTCCCCCCCCCTTTATTTTAAAAAATTAGCATGAAGAAAAGGGAAAAAGCAATAGATAGGAAAACTGGCCATTGATCGCTTTTAATTTCTGCCTAATTTGCTTAATCTCCCTCTGCCCCTCTTTAGAAAAGATGGAAGCAGAGGAGGGTTTCCGTCAGAGCTCAAATTAATATTGACACCTTTTAAACGTCTAAGATATTATCAATATCGAAAGCAAGATCGTATGCGAGAAATCTGCTAAACTTTTTTTATTTACTTTCATGTTCAGAAAATTTCTCCCCATTTATTTTTCAGCCTTGCAGATTAACTTGCTATATCATCTCCTTCCCAAGGAATTTTCTTGAAGGAATAAATGGCCAAAAAATTAATAATTCCCTAATAGGGATAGAAAGGAGATCTATGATGAAAAAGAAATTTTTTAGGGGGCGGATAATCTTAATTACCATCTTTTTGTTTTTCTCCTTGGCCTTAATAGGAGAGGCTCAGGCGCAAAAAGAAAAAATAGGCTGGGTAGGGCCTATTTACAAAGAGCTTTCTGATAGTTTAATGAAGGGGTTCAAAGACTATTATAAAAAGACTTACGGGAAAGACATTGAAATAACTTTTATTAGACCAGGAGGCTGGCCGGTCTGTGTAGACAAAGTTCGGGCATGGAAAGGCAAACCAGATGCTGATATTTTCTTAGGGGCCGGGGCACCAGCCCATGAAATTCTCAAAAAAGAAGGGTTAATCGTTCCTTACAAATTAAAAGAGTGGGAAGTCATTCCCGATAAATGGCACGGCATGAAAGTAAAAGATGAAGGCTATTATTGGGCTTGTTTTGCTCCTTGGATTGTAACCAACCTCTATAATGAAAAAGTGCTCAAAGTCTTGAAACTCCCTCCCCCGAAAACTTGGAAAGAGTTATTGAACCCAATATATCGCGAATTAATAGTGCAGACTCTGCCCTATGCTTCAGGCACCCAACATGAAGCAGTAGAAATCCATTTACAAACTTTCGGAGTGAAAGAAGGGTGGGCTTATAACCGGCTCTTGGCTGCTCAATTAGCAAGATTTTCCACCGGCAGCGTTGACACCACGCACATCGTTAGCCGGGGGGAAGTTCCTATTGGCATTGCTCAACCACAGATGAACGCCATGGTGGCCCGCAAGGATGGTTATCCTGTGCGCGACCTGCTTCCTGATAAGACCATCTTGGTTCCGGAAGCTGTGGCTATGCTCAAAAACGCCCCCAATGAGGCCAATGCTAAAATTTTCTTAGATTGGCTATTTAGTATAGCTGGCCAAAAATATGTTCTCGAAGGGGGCTATTTCACGGCCCGTAAAGACATTAAATTTACCGTGTGGGAAAAAGAAGGCGTGGCCATGGCCAAACATGCGCGGGAGGCTTTGGGCGTGGATTCGTTTTGGGATCTGAAAGTCGGCTTTGTCAATTATGATTTGGACTTGGCGGCTAAGAGGTGGGATGAAGTTAATCGCTATTATGAATACGAAATATACCGTAAATGGCGCGAGCTAAAGAGCAGCCTCTTCCTGATCGAAGAAGTGGAAGGAGAAATAGCCGCGGCCAAGAAGAAAGGAGTGGACGTCCAAAAAGCGGAAGCGAAAATCAAAGAGGCTAGAAACCTTTTTGAATATGAAGGTCAATATGCCCAAGCAAGGCTTACTGCCGCAGAGGCCCGATCATTATTAGTTAGTGGTTCTCGTTGAGCATCGAGCTAATTTGAGATAAAGCCACCATGGGGAAGCTTAAGTTTAGTTAAGGCAGCTGGGGGGCCGAAAATCCGCCCCCCAGCAAAGGATAATAGCTATGTCTCGAGGAAATACCTTTCTCTCTCTAAGCTTATGGCTCATCTTGGCCCTTTTGGTCATTTATCCGCTCTCCTTCTTAATCTTAGAGAGCTTTAAGATAGCGGGTACCAACCAATTCGGTCTAAAAAATTACCTGGATTTTTTTAAAGATCCCTATTACCTAAAAACTTTTACTAATACCTTATTCTTGGGAGTACTGGTTCTAATAGCTACTACTCTCTTAGGCTTACCCTTGGCTTATATCCTGGCCAGGTATAGATTAAAAGGGAAAACTATCCTAACGGCCCTCATCTTATTGCCAATAGTCTTACCCGCTTATGCTGGAGCTTTTGCCTTGATCGTCTTTTTCGGCAAGCAGGGCACAGTCAATTTACTTCTCTTAGAATGGGGCTTAATCAGTAAACCCATAAATTTTATATACGGACTCCATGGTTTAGTCTTTATTCAAACCTTACACCTTCTCCCCTTTATTGTCCTTAGTTTATCAGCAGGTTTTACGAACATTGACCCTTCTTTGGAAGAGGCCGCGGAGGTAGAAGGAGCGCGGGGTTTTAAAAGGTTCTTGACCATCACTCTTCCCCTTTGCACCCCCAATTATCTGGCGGGAGCAGTAATTGTTTTTTTATGGCCCTTCACCGATTGGTTAACTCCCTTGATCTTTGGCTTAATCGACTTTCTGCCCTCCATAGCTTATATCAATATTGCCTATCACTTCACCGATATGTACCGCAAATATATAGGTATTGTTTCCGTAGTCGTTTCTTCGGTAATTTGTGTGGCTATATTTTTAATCTCCAAAAGATGGGTGGAAAAGAAAAAATATACCTCCCTTTCTAAGGGCACAACTTTGGAAGGAAGAATAATTGAACCAGGAATATTCATTACCATTCTTTCCTATGCCTATATGGTGTTTATTGCTCTTTTAGTTCTACTCATTCCCACAGTCCTTGGTTTATCTGCTTTTTCCCGGCGCTGGGTATTGCAACCTTTCCCTACTTACTGGACTTTGGATAACTTCCGCCTAATTTTTCTGGAAAGTCCCCTATTGTTGAAGAACTCTTTTGTCTTCAGCGGAGTCGCCCTTATATTTGGAATTATCTTTGGATTGCCCGCTGCTTATTTAATAACCCGGACTAAAGTGCGGGGAAAAGAATCCCTTGATTTTGTCATCACTCTTATGCTCGCCTTCCCCGGCATCGCCGTGGGCGTAAGCTATTTATTGGCTTTCTGGGAAGGAATTCCTTTGGCCACGCACTGGATTATTATGCCTCTCTCTTTGTTCGTTCGTCGTCTGCCGTACTTTCTGCGCATGGCCCATGCTTCTTACTTGCAGCTTGATATCTCCTTGGAAGAAGCTGCTGAGGTTTCTGGGGCCAATAAATTACGGACTTTCTTTAATATTTCTTTGCCTCTCCTCCTTAAAGGAGTCTTCGTCGGCGTGGTTATGTTTTTCATCATGGCTTTTCAAGAAATCTCTACCGCCATCTTCCTTTACCGAGGAGGTTGGGAGACTTTACCCATTGGCATTTATTTGAACTGGCACCGGGGCATGGAATTTGGTATTGCCGGGGCAATGGCTTTCCTGATGATTGTAATTATTTTTATACTTCTGATTATTATCTCCAGAATAGGAGGAGGAATCTTAGGAGCAGCTTGGGGCTCATCTGGAGGGAGGTATTAGATGGCCTTCATCGAGATTAGGAATCTCTTTAAAAAATTTGGCAATGTAATTGCAGTTAATAATATAGATTTGGAAATACAAAAAGGAGAAATACTGACTCTTCTTGGTCCCAGCGGATGCGGCAAGACCACTACTTTGCGCTGTATTGCTGGATTAGAGAAGCCAGATGCGGGAGATGTCATTATCGATGGCCAACCAATGTTCTCCCAGGGGTTCATTCCGCCAGCCAAAAGAGAAATTGGGATGGTATTCCAAAATTACGCCGTCTGGCCGCATATGCGGGTCTTTGATAACATAGCTTATGGGCTTAAACTTCAGAAACTTCCGGCCGCCACTATCAAAGAGAAAGTGGCCGAGATACTTGCTTCGGTTGACCTGGCCGGATTAGGTGATAGATACCCGGGACAGCTCAGCGGTGGTCAGCAACAAAGAGTGGCCTTGGCCAGAGCTTTGGTCAGGAATCCTAAAGTACTCCTCCTCGATGAGCCGCTAAGTAATCTGGATGCCAAACTTCGAGAAAAGATGCGCTTTGAAATAAAAAGCTTGGTTCGGCGGATGCATATAACCACGGTTTACGTTACGCACGACCAAGCTGAAGCTATGGTCATATCTGACCGGATTGCCGTAATGGATAAAGGAAACATTGTGCAAGTGGGCTCTGCCGAAGAAATTTACAAGCGACCTGCTTCGAGATTTGTCGCGGACTTTATCGGCACCACTAATTTTATTGCGGGTGAAGTGGCCGAAATTCTACCCGCCCAAGGGCTCGTGTACATGCATACTGAATTTAAACAAAAGTTGCTTTGTCGAGTTCTGGATTCCGCTATGGCTAATTTGCACCAAAAAGTGCAGGCCTCTATCCGCCCGGAGGATATAGAAGTTTTCCAAGAACCGCCAAAAGGTAGAGAAAACATATGCAAAGGAACCATCATGCATAGGGCCTATTTGGGGAATTTTCTTTATCTATTCGTCAATGTGGACAGTACTTTGATCAGGGCGCAAGCCTCTTACAATATAGCCGCCAAAGAAGGAGAAGAAATCTTTCTCTTCCTTAATCCCGAAAAGTGTCTCATTTTGCCATAGAGGAGTTATGGGATGAGTAAAATAACTTATGCAGAACTTATGGATGATAGGCGCCTGCGCCTGGCTATATCTATCATTAACTCTGCCTACGCCAGCGATAGTCTCGATCGCTTAGGTATCCAAAAGCCGGGTTCCACCTGCTATTACCTACCCATGGATATTAGATATCTGGCCGGCGCAGAAGCCGATCCTCAACATCGAGTTTTTGGAGTCATTCATACGGCCGCATTCCGAATTGTTCAAGACCCAGATGACCCGGATTATAAATCTAATCCTTATAAAGGGGAAATAGCTTTTATCCGCACTTTGCAACCTGGGGACGTAGCCGTGATCGACACCCCCATAAATCAATCTTTTCCCACTTCGGCCGAGAACGAAAAGAAATGTGGCGGGGTTTGGGGTGGCTTACTTACGGCTTTAGCTATGTCTTATGGTGCTTTAGGTGCGGTAATTAACGGACCTATTAGAGATACAAACCAGATCAACAGTTATTTTCGAAAGGAACCCTTCGACGCCCGTTCGGAAAAATCTCTAAAGAAAGTCTTAGGGAGAAAGTCATCTCTGGCTAATTTGCGCCGGGTCCGCCGTGCCCTCCTACTTAAAGAAAAATTTCCCATATATGGTACGGGAACTCTACCTACAGATTCAGCCTTCCGTACGGAAGCCTTCTCTGTTGGCGAACCGCTTAAAATTGGGAACGT